>NZ_JBXANU010000023.1:73809-111353 GCF_058802085.1 Pseudomonas sp. GW822-FHT02G04 | reverse complement strand
CCCCCCCCCCCCCCCCCCCCCCCCCCCCCCCCCCCCCCCCCCCCCCCCCCCCCCCCCCCCCCCCCCCCCGCTCCTACTGGGTTTTGCGTTTGATCAGGCGTAGTAATCGACGGCGCTGGTGCCGATCACGCTGGTGGTGTTGGCGGCTACTTCAGCGACAGTCGCAGGCAGCTCTTCATCGACGGAGTCGAGGCGCCCGCCACTGGCATTGGTACGTCCACCCTGCCCCTGTTGAGCCTGTTCCTGCCCCTGGCCCTGCCAACCGCGTGACTGATCGGAAACGTTGACGTCGACCTGACCCATGCCCTGCTGCGCGAACATGTCCCGCAGGCGATGCATTTGCCCGTCGAGTGCTTCGCGAACACTTGGATGAGCGCTCATGAAGGTCACTTGGGTCTGCTGATCCGGAACCATGTTCACCCGAATATCGAGGCGTCCCAGTTCGGCCGGTTGCAACTGAATATCCGCCGCCTTGAGATTGGCGCTGGACAGGTACATGACCCGGTTGACCACCTCTTCGGTCCAACCGCTCTGATGCATGGCGATCGGCTGATTCACCGGCAATGCATTGGCAGTCTTCGGTGTTGCCGCCTGGGTCAGTGCCGCCAGACGATTGGCGAAGTCATCGACACGGGTGTCGCTGCTGGCGGACTTGAGATCCTTGAGGCCGTCATCGATCAGGCCACTGAAAGCCTTCTCGCCGCCCTGGCTGGTGCTGTCCTTGTCGGCCTGCACATCGAGCATGCTTGCCATGCCCGCGGCAAAGTTCTGTGCCGAGGTCAGCTCGCCGTCGACGTGAGTCTGAGTCAGCGCCGCTTTTGGCTGAGCCTGGCTGGCGGCCGAAACGTGCCCACTCTGCTCCATCGCCATGCGCACGGCCGGCAGTGCATCGAGAGGATCAGCTTCGGGATCGAAATCAGGATCGGTGGTCGCAGCGGCCTGCGTCGCTGTCGCGGTAACGGCGGCCGCGACGGGTGTTTGAACGGCTGACTGCACAGCGGCGACAACCGGTGGGGTTTCCGGCACAGGGGCTGGCAACACCGGCTGCACCACTTGCATCAACGCCGGATCGAGGGCTGGATCGAGGGCTGGATCGACAGGCGCGGTATCGACTACCGGCGTCGCCGTCTCGGCGGTATCCGGCGCGTCATCGCTGGCGGTCTTGTCTTCGGACTGCGCCGGTTTATCGACGGGCAAGGATTTGCCGCTATCGGCAACCGTCGGTTCCTGGGCGGCAGACGGGTCGTTGCCCACGTCCTTTTTGCCAGTGTTGTCCGAGGCTTTGTCACGTACGGGTTTAGCCGATCCGTCCGCCGTGGCCGAGGGCTTGTTCTGGGCCTGATTGGCGTAGACCTGAGCGAAGCTGGACGCCTTGTCCCCGGGCTCGGCCGTCGACGCCGGTGTATTGGCGGACGCGGCTTGAGTCTTGGCCGCAGCGGCGGCCTGAAGAAGCATATTGGGGGTAACGGGCATAGAACGGTCTCCGCTGCACTGGGATCGTAGGTACAGTTGAGTGAGTTGACTGCAAGGGTCGAGCCAGCTTTGCTCGACACCTGAGAAAAGCGCCGGACAGTTGGCTTAGTGGGCGGGTGAGCGCTGTCGCTCGGCCTCGTAGACAGGACGCACATTCGCAAACTCGCGATGGATGTCACTGACCAGTGTTTTGATATCAGCCGGGCTTTTGTCTTTGGCGTGCTGCTCCAGCTCACGACACAGCTCAGCCAGACGGGTTGCGCCCATGTTGCTACTGCTACCTTTGAAACTATGGGCGACATCCGACAACGCTTTGGCATCGTCGGTTTTTTGCAACTCCCGCAGGCGACTTTCGGAATCGCTCAGGAAGGTATCCAGCAAATCCGGATAGCTGTCTTCCATGACTTCCCGCAACGCGCTCAGCACGTCGAGATCAACATATGTGTCGTCCACTTGTTCACTCCTTTGATCAAGAATGCCTGGGATTATGCCTGAGCCTCCCAGAAAAACTCCACGTGAGCACTGCGCCCATTATCGGACCAGCGCGCACGATGACTCAACTGGCGGATCAAACTGACGCCGCGTCCCGACAGACGGACATCATCGACCGGACGCTCCATCACCCGCGCTACATCGAAGCCCTTGCCACTGTCTTCGACCCGGACTGCCAGGCAGCCGCCCTCGCCGTTTGGCATCACCTGCAAATGCACCCGCACATAGCCGTCCCGCAATTCGTCCAGGCGTGCATTGCGCTGCTGATAATAACGCGCAAAACCCGAAGCATCGCGTTTCAGGTTTGAATCCAGGCCCAGCACGCCATGCTCCAGGGCATTGGAATAAAGCTCTGCCAGCACACTATAGAGTGCGCCACTCTGGGCTCGCAGGCCGTGCACTTCAAGCAGCAATTGCATCAGGTACGGCAGCGGGTTGAAGCGCTTGAGGGTGGCGGCGCGGAACTCGAAACTGACCGACCAGTCCAGCGGGCTCGACTGGCCGCTGTCGGAATACACCAGCGCCGGCGGGCTCAGTTGCGCAGCTTCCAGCAGACGGACTTCAACCATGCTCACGTCATCGCGAGCCTCGCCGCGAAAGTCCCGCAGGGCCTGCTCGATTTCTTCGAACAGCGCATCAGGCTGACGATTGACTGCAAACACCTGCTCCAATCGCTCTACGCCAAATAACTGCTCATTGGCATCGCAGGTATCGATCACCCCATCAGACAACAGGAACACCCGATCCCCGACAGCCATCGGGAACACCTCGGTGCGGTCATCGAAGGTTTGCGAGCTCAACACGCCCAGCGGCAAGTGCCGTGCCGTCAGCGCTGTACGCTCGCCGCTGGCGATGCTGTGCAGGTAACCGTCCGGCATCCCGCCATTCCAGACCTCCACCGACCCTCGCTGAAAGCTCAGGCACAGCATGGCCGCACAGCAGAACATGTCGACCGGCAGGATGCGTTTGAGCTTGGCGTTCATCTCGCGCAGGGTTTCGGACAAGCCGTAACCCTTGGCGGTCATGCCATAGAAGACTTCGGCCAACGGCATGGCACCAACAGCGGCCGGCAGACCATGACCGGTGAAATCGCCGAGCAACACATGCATGTCGCCGGCCGGGGTGAACGCGGCCAGCAGCAGATCGCCGTTGAACAGCGCATAGGGCGATTGCAGATAACGGATATTCGGCGCATTCAGGCAACCGGAGTGGGCCACCTTGTCGAACACGGCTTTGGCCACTCGCTGTTCGTTGAGCAGGTAATCGTGGTGCCTGGCGATCAGGTCGCGCTGCTCCAGCACCGTGGCCTGCAAACGCCGCAAGCGGTCCATGGCCTTGATCTTGGCCGCGAGGATCACCTGGTTGTAAGGCTTCGCCAGAAAGTCGTCGCCCCCGGCCTCCAGACAACGAGCCAGGGCTTCGCTTTCGGTCAGCGACGTCAGAAAGATGATCGGCACCAGGGTTTCGCCGGCCAGCGCCTTGATCTGCTGCGCGGCCTCGAAGCCATCCATCACCGGCATCATGGCGTCCATCAGCACCAGGTGCGGTCGCTGCGAGCGAAACGCCTCGACCGCCTCGGCGCCATTACTGGCCGTCAGCACTTCATGACCCTGGCGACGGACGATAGTCGACAGCAGCAAACGATCGGCCGCACTGTCTTCAGCAATCAGTATCGTCAGCGGCTCGAGCGGCGGCTGCATGACGGTCAACTGATGTCGAACAGTTTGTCGAAGTTGGAGATGGCGAGGATCTTCTTCACATCGGAACTGCTGTTGACGACACGAATATCGGAATTGTCGCCACCGGCGTGATCACGCAGCAAGAGCAGCATGCCAAGCGCCGAACTGTCGAGGTAGGTGGCTTCTTTCAGGTCGACGACAACGGCAGAGAGCTCCTTGTCCTCGTAGGACTCACGAAATTCCTGATGCTTGGCAAAATCGAATCGCCCCTTGACCGAAATCGTCAACTTTTGCCCATCCGGGGATACTTCTGTAACGACTGACATTTCACGGCTTCCTTGTCATTGGCGAACGTACGTGTAGAAGGTTTAGCACTTGCCGGGGGCGGGGGCAAGGTCAAAAGATCGCAGCCTGCGGCAGCTCCAACCGGATCGGGTTTGCATGCGCCCTGTGTAGGAGCTGCCGCAGGCTGCGATCTTTTTAATCCAACACTCAATACGGATTCTGGCGCGGCAACCGCTGGGACAATTCATCCAGCAGCTTCTGCTCGCGCTTGTCTTCCAGTTGCCGTGCCTCATCCATGTAGCGCTGAACCAGTTTGCGCAAGCCTTCGACCCGGGCAAACGCCTGCTGCCAGGCTTCACGGGCCTTGTTCAGATTGTTTTGATGCCAGTTCAGGCTCTGGCGCTGCTGGTCGATGGCCGTGCCCAATTGCGCGAGAAAGCCCTGATAACCCAGCAGCCACTGACCCGAGACGCCGCCGCTGCCACGCACGATCCATTGCTCTTGATAGTCGAGACGGAAGGCTTCGAGGTCGGCGAGTTTACTTTCTGCCAAACGAACCTGGCCCTGGAAGTGCCCCAGGCGCTGGACGGCGGTTTTCTCGGCTTTTTCAGCCATTTCCACCACAGGCGCCAGGCGTGTTGCGCGACTCGGGGCCATGACCGGTTAACCGCCCGGCGCTGGCGCGAAGACCGACGCGAGATGGTTTTCGCTGGCGCCCATGCTGATGTTGTCGTTCAAGCCCTGACGCAGGTACATGGTCATGGCCGGTTGCAGATTGATCGCGGTGTCGGTTTCCCGGTCCCCGCCGGGCACATAGGCGCCGACGCTGATCAGGTCGCGGCTCTGCTGATAGCGCGACCAGTATTGCTTGAACATCTGCGCGTGGTTCAAGTGCTTGATGCCGACCACCGATGGCATGACCCGGCTGATGGACGCTTCGATGTCGATGGCCGGGTAATGCCCTTCCTCGGCCAGACGCCGGGACAGCACGATGTGCCCGTCGAGCACGCCCCGCGCAGAGTCGGCAATCGGGTCCTGCTGGTCATCGCCTTCAGACAATACCGTGTAGAACGCGGTGATCGAACCGCCGCCCTTTTCGGCGTTACCGGCCCGCTCCACCAGTTTCGGCAATTTGGCGAACACCGACGGCGGATAGCCCTTGGTCGCCGGCGGTTCGCCGATGGCCAAGGCGATTTCCCGCTGGGCCTGGGCGAAACGGGTCAGGGAATCCATCAGCAACAGGACGTTCTTGCCCTTGTCGCGGAAATATTCGGCGATCCGCGTGCAGTACATGGCCGCGCGCAGACGCATCAGCGGCGCATCGTCCGCCGGCGAAGCCACCACCACTGAACGCTTGAGCCCTTCTTCACCGAGGATGTGCTCGATGAACTCTTTAACTTCTCGACCCCGCTCACCGATCAGCCCGACCACGATAATGTCGGCCTCGGTGAAACGGGTCATCATGCCCAACAGCACACTCTTGCCGACGCCGGTACCGGCGAACAGCCCGAGGCGCTGACCGCGACCGACCGTCAACAAACCGTTGATGCAGCGAATGCCCACGTCCAGCGGCTGGCTGATCGGGTCACGCTTGAGCGGGTTAATGGTCGGGCCGTCCATCGGCACCCAGTCTTCAGCCTTCATCCCGCCCTTGCCATCCAGCGCACGACCGGCGCCATCGAGCACCCGCCCGAGCATGCTCATGCCCATCGGCAAACGACCGTTGTCCGCCAAGGGAACCACGCGTGCGCCTGGCGCAATGCCGGCGACGCTGCCGACCGGCATCAGAAAGACTTTGCTGCCGGAGAAGCCCATGACTTCAGCTTCGACCTGCACCGGGTGATAGCTGTCATCGTTGATGACCATGCAGCGGCTACCCATGGCGGCGCGCAAACCTTCGGCTTCGAGGGTCAGGCCGACCATGCGCAGCAAGCGACCTTCGAGGATTGGCGCGCCAGCCAGCTCCGTGGCCTCGGCGTAACTACCGAGGCGTTTGGCGAAACTGGTGCGTTCAAGGCGCATCGGGATCGTCCAGTTCTGGCTCGACCGGGGCGACAGCAGGCTTTTCGTCGCTCGGCAATTCCAGGCTCAGGTCCGGCGCGGCCGGGTGTAGCGCCTGATCGTGGAGTTGGTCGAACAGCTTGGCCATGACCTGGGTCACACGGGTTTCGATGGTCGCATCGATACGGCTGTGTTCGGTCTCGACCCGGCAACCGCCCGGCAACAAGGATTCGTCCTCGACGATGCGCCAGGTTTCTTCATGGCGCTCGCGCAGGGCTTTGACCTGTTCGAAATCCTGCGGGTTGACGTACAACCGCACATTGCCCACGCCCAGCGGCAAGAGCTTGAGCGCTTCACGCATGACGTGTTCGATCTGCGTCGAGTCGATGGCCAGCTCGCGCTGAATCACTTGTTTGGTGATATGCCGAACGAGGTCGACCAGCGACTTTTCAATCTGGGTGTCCTGCTCGGCAATCGGTTCGAACAGGTTGGCCATCAGCTGTTCCAGGCCCGCGATCTTGGCCGTCAGGGCCACTTCGGCTTCCTGACGGACCTTGAGCGTGGTGCTGTGGAAACCTTCTTTCTCGCCAACCGCGAAGCCTTCGTTGTAGGCCTCCTGGCGAATGCTTTCGAGCTCTTCGAGGGTCAGTGGCTGGACTTCTTCCAGCGGCACTTCTTCCATTTCCGGCGGTTCGGGTTCCGGTTCCGGCTCGGGTTCCGGCACAAACGGGTCGAAGCTGGGCAGCGCCCAGACGTCGAAACCTGCGACGTCCTTGCCACGGATCAGGTCGGTCTGGGACTCATCATGTTTGGACGACATAGTGACCTTAGATCATCTCTTCGCCGCCCTTCCCGCCGAGAACGATTTCTCCGGCTTCGGCCATACGGCGGGCAATGGTGAGGATTTCTTTCTGCGCCGTTTCCACGTCGCTGACGCGCACCGGGCCTTTGGCCTCGAGGTCGTCGCGCAACAGTTCGGCCGCCCGTTTGGACATGTTCTTGAAGATCTTTTCCTTGACGCCCTCGTCCGAGCCTTTGAGGGCCAGCACCAGGACGTCCGAGGACACTTCGCGCAACAGCGCCTGAATGCCGCGGTCGTCGACATCGGACAGGTTGTTGAACACGAACATGAGGTCTTCGATCTGACCGGACAGGTCTTCGTCGACTTCGCGGATCGAGTCCATCAGTTGACCTTCGATCGAGCTGTCGAGGAAGTTCATGATGTCTGCCGCGCGCTTGATGCCACCCAGGGTGGTGCGCGAGGCATTCGAGTTGCCGGAGAACTGCTTCTCGAGAATCTGGTTGAGTTCTTTCAGGGCCGCTGGCTGCACGGTGTTCAGCGAAGACACCCGCAGGATGATGTCCAGCCGCACCTTATGGTCGAAGTTGCCCAGCACTTCACCAGCCTGGTCCGGGTCGAGGTACGCCACCACGATCGCCTGGATCTGCGGGTGCTCGTAACGGATCACGTCGGCGACGGCACGCGGTTCCATCCACTTCAGGCTGTCGAGGCCACTGGTGTTGCCGCCCAGCAGGATCCGGTCGATCAGGCCGTTGGCCTTGTCCTCGCCCAAGGCCTGGGTAAGCATTTTGCGCACATAGTCATCGGAGCCGACGCCCAGGCTGGTCTGGTCGCCGACGATGTCGACGAACTCGCTCATGACCTGCTCGACCTGCTCGCGGTGCACGTTACCCATCTGGGCCATGGCCACGCCCACACGCTGGACCTCTTTGGGCCCCATGTGGCGCAGCACTTGCGCGGCATCGGTAGAACCCAGGGACAGCAGCAGAATCGCGGCTTTATCAACCCGGGACAGTTTGGCGACAGCGGCTCGGTTATCACTCATCTGCGTTAATCCACTCTTTCACGACCTGGGCCACACGACCCGGGTCTTCTGCCACCAGACTCTTGATTGCGTTCAACTGAGCGTCATAGCCTTCGCTCGGGCTCGGCAGCAGGATGCTGGTCGGGCCACCGAGGCTGACGCGGTCGTTGGCCAGTTCGCCGTCCAGGCCGACCATGCCACCGAGTTCCATGTCGCTGCCCAGGCCTGCGAGTTGCTTGTCTTTGCCGCCACCGGTGATGTTGTTGAGTACCGGACGCAGCACGCCGAACACCAGCACCAGGATGAACAACACACCCAGCACTTGCTTGACGATGTCCCAGAACCACGGCTGGGAATAGAACGGAATATCGGCGATCACTTCACCGCGCTCGGCGGAGAACGGCATGTTGATCACGCTGACGCTGTCGCCACGGCTTGCGTCGAAACCGACCGCGTCCTGCACCAGACGAGTGAAGCGCGCCAATTCATCGGCGCTCCACGGCGCACGCGTGGTTTCGCCATTGGCCGCGTTGACCTTGACCTGATCATCCACCACCACCGACACCGACAGGCGATTCAAACGGCCCTGCTGTTGTTTGGTGTGGCTGATGGAACGGTCGAGTTCGAAGTTCTTGGTGGATTGTTGACGCTTGTCGGCCGGGTACGGCGCCAGCATTGGCTGACCGGTGGCCGGGTCCATGATTTGCTGACCGTTGGCATCAAGCAGTGGCTGGCCTGGCTGCACCATGCCGGCCGACGCGGTGGCGCCACCGGTGGTTTGCGGCGCCGAGGCAGGCGACGGCGGCTGGTTGCTCAGGGCTCCCGGCACACCTTGCGGGCCATTGCTGGCGGTACGTTGTTCGTTGACCGACTGCTCGCTGCGCAACGCCGGTTGATCCGGGTTGAACTGCTCGGAAGTCGATTCGACGGCGCTGAAATCCACATCGGCCGAGACTTCGGCTTTATAGCGGTCGTTGCCCAGCACCGGTTGCAGGATGTTGTGCACGCGCTGGGTGAGCATGCTTTCCATGCGACGGCTGTAATCGAACTGCTTACCGGCCATGGTCAGTTCGGAGTTTTCCGCCTGATCCGACAACAGGTTGCCCTTCTGGTCGACGACGGTGATCTGCGATTTGCTCAGTTCGGGAACGCTGGTTGCCACCAGATTGATGATGGCGACGACCTGGCCTGGCTCCAGCGAGCGACCGGAATACAGTTCAACCAGAACAGAAGCGCTGGGCTTGCGCTCGTCACGCACGAACACCGAACTTTTCGGAATCGCCAGGTGCACGCGGGCACCCTTGACGTTGTTCAGGCTGGAAATGGTCCGGGCCAGTTCGCCTTCGAGGCCGCGACGATAACGGGTCGCCTCCATGAACTGACTGGTACCCAGCCCTTGTTCCTTGTCGAGGATCTCGAAACCGATGTTGCCATCGCTGGGAGTGACACCAGCGGCCGCGAGCTTGAGCCGCGCACGGGACAGGTCATCGGCCTTGACCAGCAAGGCACCGGAATTCGGTTCGACGGTGTAGGGAATGTCGGCGGCGGCCAGGGTTTCCATGACTTGTTTGGCGTCCATGCCGGCAAGGCTGCCGTACAGAGGCCGGTAGTCCGGCTGCTGGGACCACAACACCACGGCAAAACCAATCGCCACGCTCGCAGCCAGGCCGACCAACAGGCCCACCTGACGCAACATGGTCATCTCGGAGAGGTTTTCCAGGAAAGACAACCCGAACAGCGGCGGTTTGCCGTCTATTGGAGTGGCCTTGGCCGGAACATTATCGGCGATTGCTTCTGCCATGACTCAATCTCGTCCTTAAACCGGCATCTGCATGATGTCTTGGTAAGCCTGAACCAGCTTGTTACGCACTTGGGTCAGCGCCTGAAAAGACACGCTGGCTTTCTGTGAGGAAATCATCACGTCCGTCAGGTCGACGCCGCTTTTACCGATCTCGAAGGCACTGGCCAACTGATTGGACGCCTGCTGGGTGTCGTTCACTTTATTGACGGCCTGACCGAGCATGTCGGAAAAGCTGCTGCCACCCACTTCAGGGACTGCGGCAGTCGATTTCGGCGCAGACATGGCATCCATTTGCATGGCGCGCATATCCAGCATCAACCGATTAAATTCAATACCTTGGCTCATGGTCTACTCTCTTTGACGAAGCTACGTCTTTGGCTACCCGCAATTTTTTGACACTCACTCGGCGAGTAGTGAGGTGTTAGCAACAAGGGTGCCAGCTCCGTGGTCGCTCCAAACAAAAGCTCTCCTGTGCTCTTGTTCGCCGACCGTTACGTGGCGAACAAATACGCTTCCACGTCCATTCCGGCATCGCGCATCTGTGCCAGCTTGTAGCGCAAGGTACGTGGGCTGATGCCCAATCGCTCGGCGGCTTCCTTGCGACGACCGCGCTCGGAGCGCAAGGTGTCGATGATCATCTGGAACTCACGGCGCCGCAGGTCATCGCCGAGGGCGCCCGCCGATTCGGCTTCGACCTCCACAACGCGCGCAGGCGTCGGCGCCAATGCCGGCAATGGCGCACACGCCACAGGCCCGGCCAGGCAGAAATCCTGCGGCTGGATCAAACCGCCCTGCTGCAGAATCAAGGCACGCTGAATCGCGTTATCCAATTCACGCACGTTGCCCGGCCACGGATAACCAATCAGGCACGCCTGCGCCTCGGGCGAAAGCTTTGCCGCGGCATGCTTCATTTTATTGACGTGTTTGGCCAGCAGGCGCTCGGCCAGCGGCAGGATATCGGCGGTACGCTCGCGCAGCGGACGCCAGGCCAACGGGAACACCGACAAACGATAGTAAAGATCTTCGCGGAAACGCCCCGCCGCCACTTCACCGGCCAGGTCACGGTTGGTGGTAGCGACCACTCGAATGTCCAGCGTGATCGGCTTGCGTGCGCCGACTCGCTCGACTTCACGCTCCTGCAATACGCGCAGTAACTTGGCCTGCAGGCCGAGGGGCATTTCAGAGATTTCGTCGAGCAGGATCGTCCCGCCATCAGCCTGCTCGAACTTGCCGGCCTGCGCCGCGATGGCGCCGGTGAACGAACCCTTTTCGTGACCGAACAAAGTGGCTTCAAGCATATTGTCCGGGATCGCTGCGCAGTTGATCGCAATAAACGGCTGGCTGGCGCGATGGGAGCGCTGATGAATGTAACGCGCCAGCACTTCCTTGCCGGTCCCGGACTCACCGGAGATCAACACTGTGGAATCACTGCGCGCCACGCGCGCGGCCAATTCCAGCAATTGCGCACTGGCCGGTTCGAACGCCACAGGCCCTTCGCTCTCGGTCGCGCCGAGATTGCCCAGGGCGTGACGCGCCACCAGATCGAGCAAGGCTTTGGGCTCGAACGGCTTGACCAGATAATCCGCCGCGCCCTGACGCATGGCGTCGACCGCGCGCTCGACCGCACCATGAGCGGTCATCAGCAACACCGGCAGTTGCGGCTGACGAGCCCGCAGTAATCCAAGCAGTTGATGACCGTCCATGCCCGGCATGTTGACGTCACTGACCACCAGGTTAAATGCCTCGGCGCCAACTGCAGCCAGAGCCTCTTCCGCCGAACCGACCGCCTTGTAATCGTGCCCGGCAAGCAACAGCGTATCGGCCAGTGCTTCCCGTAGCGCGCGATCATCCTCGACCAGTAAAACCTTGATGGTCATGTCCTTCACTTCTCTCCCTGAGCGCTGGGCTGCTCACCAGCAAAAAGCGGCAGGATCACCTGCGCGCAAGTGCCGCGACCCGGCCGCGAACGCAACTGCAATTCTCCCTGATGAGCACGGGCCACTGCCTTGACCACGGTCAGGCCCAGGCCGGTACCGGTGGTTTTGGTGGTGAAAAACGGCTCGCCCAAACGCACCAATACCGCCTCGTCGATACCGCTGCCGCTGTCACTGACGCACAGGCGCAGGTTATTGCCGCGGGTATACAGGTGAACCTTCAAACGGACGTCGCCGGCGCTAGCCTGAATGGCGTTCTCGATCAGATTGAGGATCGCCCCGACCAGCGTGTCGCGATTGCACAGCAACTCACCGGCATGACTGTCGCACTGCCAGCGAATCGGCAGATCCTGAACATGGGTCAATGCGGCCGCTTGCAGCGATTGCATCAGCATTTTGGGAGTCACGCGATCGGTCAATGGCAGCTCACCGCGAGCGAACACCAGCATGTCGCGCACCTGGTGCTCCAGCTCATGCAGACGCTCTTTCAGGCGACCGGCAAAACGCTGCTGTGTCGCGACCGGCAACTCCTGCTCAGTCAAATGACTGGCATAGAGCAACGCGGCGGACAACGGCGTACGAATCTGATGAGCCAACGATGCGACCATGCGACCGAGCGACGACAGGCGCTCATGGCGGGCCAGCTGATCTTGCAGATGACGGGTTTCAGTCAGGTCGTTGAGCAGCACCAACTGACCGGGTTCGGCATCCAGCGAGCGGGTAGCGATCGACAGGCGCCGACCGTCCTTGAGGGAGATTTCGTGACCGTCGTCTTCGCGCGGCGCAAAGCATCGCGCAATGACATGGCGCCACAGCTCGCCTTCGAGGGGCAAGCCGAGCAGCTCACATGCGGCGGGATTGGCTTCACGCACGATGCCTTGGGCGTCAATGACAATGACGCCGCCGGGCAATAGATCGAGGAGGTTTTGCAGCCGGTTGGCCAGACGCTCTTTTTCTGCCAGTTCCTGCATGCGCTGGGCGCTGACCACCGCCAGCTCACCCTTGAGCTCGGTGACCCGGGCTTCGAGCATGCTGTAGGAATCGGTCAATTGGCTCGACATCTGGTTGAACAGCGCAAACGCCTGCTCAAGGCCAAGCCGGCTTGCCTGCTCTACGGACGACGGTTGCCCCGAAACATCAGGGACAGGAGACATCTGGGCGGCTTGGGGCATTGTGCTCTCTCGCGTGGTTGACCGTCAGTTAAACGGAACGTTGCGAGGGATGTAGCAATACCCGTGCCTAAAAAAAACTGCCTATAAATGAAGGGGTTGGAAAACAGGCGTCAATCATCCGCCTGTTCATCACCATCACGACGGCTCATGCCGTACTTGCGCATCTTCTCCACCAGGGTCGTGCGACGAATACGCAGCCGTTCGGCCGCCCGCGCCACAATGCCATTGGCGTCATCCAGCGCCTGCTGAATCAACCCTTGCTCCAGACCGCCGAGGTAGTCCTTCAGGTCCAGGCCTTCCGGCGGCAACAGCGCATTGGCGGTGAAGTCCGGGGTATGACCATTAATGGCCACCCGCTCTTCAAGGTCGCTGCGCAAGCTGTCAACCATCTGCTCGTCTTCGTCATCGACGTAGCGGAATTTCTTCGGCAACTCGACCACGCCGATCACCCCGTACGGGTGCATGATCGCCATGCGCTCCACCAGGTTGGCCAGCTCGCGAACGTTGCCCGGCCAGCCGTGACGGCACAGCGACATGATCGCCGCCGAGTTGAAACGGATCGAACCGCGCTTCTCGTGCTCCATGCGCGAGATCAACTCGTTCATCAGCAACGGGATGTCTTCAACGCGCTCACGCAGCGGCGCCATCTCGATCGGGAACACGTTCAGGCGATAGTAGAGGTCTTCGCGGAACGTGCCGATCTCGATCATGCTCTCGAGATTCTTGTGGGTCGCCGCAATGATCCGCACATCGACGCTTTGGGTCTTGTTGCTGCCCACGCGCTCGAAGGTGCGTTCCTGCAAGACGCGCAACAGCTTGACCTGCATCGGCAGCGGCATGTCGCCGATTTCGTCGAGGAACAGCGTACCGCCATTGGCCAGCTCGAAACGTCCGGCACGGCTGGTGATCGCCCCGGTGAAGGCGCCCTTCTCGTGGCCGAACAATTCGCTTTCCAGCAACTCAGCCGGGATCGCCCCGCAGTTGACCGGAACGAACGGCGCTTCACGACGCTTGGAGTGGTAGTGCAGATTGCGCGCGACCACTTCCTTGCCGGTGCCGGACTCGCCGAGGATCAGCACGCTGGCGTCGGTGTCGGCGACTTGCTGCATCATCTGACGGACGTGTTGAATCGCCCGACTGGTGCCGACAAGGCTGCGGAAAAGATTCGGCTCACGGTGACGACCTCGCTCACGAGCCTGGTCATACATCTCGCGATAGACCTGGGCACGGTGCAGCGAATCGAGCAGTTTGCTGTAGCTGGGTGGCATTTCGAGAGTCGAAAGCACTCGGCGACGCTGGTCTTCCGGCAAGTCAATGGAAGAATTATCGCCCATTAACAAAACGGGAAGGAACTCATCCCAGGTTGAGAGTGTCTTTAACAGGCCCAAAAGTGCACCAGGAGCATTTACCGTCCCGATGAGGACACAGATTACTTCACGACTTGATGACAAAGAGCCGACCGCCTGCTGCCAGTCATGGCTGCCACAGGGTAAATTTTCTTCGCCGAGAAAATTTAAAATCACCGCCAAATCGCGGCGGCGGACGCTATCGTCATCAATCAGCAGAATTTTGGTTTCACGCCACATGCAATAGCAACTTCCCTAGTCAACTCAATGCCCAAAATGAGGGGCAAGCTAGACGCTTGCAGACACGTTGTGCCTGTAGACGCCTGAAATCTGGAACCAGCCACTAGTTAAGTCAAAAAACCGTGCACAGTCAAATTTATGGCGCACTATGTTTGGATTAACTGAGGGTTAATTAACCAAACAGATGGTAAACCTTTGCCGCGTTCTGTGCTTGGTGGATCTGCGACATCTCGTCGACTATCGCCTGACGCTCCCCCGTCGCCGCTGCCAGAAGCTGTTTATACACCCCCAGCAACTCCTCAAGGTTGTCGCGCAACGCGGCCTCGTCCACCGAAGCTTCACTCAAGACGTCTTCCATGCAGGAACGGCAAGCCAGGTCCAATTCACCGATGGCTTCCCAGTTACGCTCGGCCAATGCCTCAACCAGGGCGTCCCGGGTTTGTTCGATTCGCTGCAATACAAGACTCATGGTGATCTCCTTAAAACTGTGGAGCAGGAGCGGCGATAGCATCCCAACCGTCTTTCACCGTACGAAGCAAATCGGCGACTTCGTCGAGAATTTTTGGATCGGTCTTGATGTTGGCTTCAGCCAGACGCTTCATCATGTAGGTGTAGAGGTTATCCAGTTCAGCCACCGATTCGGCTTGGTTTTCCAGATCCAACCCCTCACGCAGACCACCGATAATGCCGATGGCTTTGCCGATCAGTACACCTTTGTTCGGAATATCATTACGCTCCATCGCGCCTTTGGCCTGGGCGATACGATCCAGACCGCCCTCCATCAGCATCTGCACCAGACGATGAGGGCTGGCTTCGGAAGTTTGCGCCTGAGCGCCAATCTTCTGGTATTGGCGAAGGGCTAACATTGGATTCATGTTGTACCTCATCAGAATTCTGTGGTTCGCATAATCAGTGTATCGACGATGCGTCAAAAAACTTTAGATTCAAAAACAAAAAGCCCGGAGCGTGAAAACGCTGCCGGGCTTTTGGCACTATGAGTACTACGAGTTCTTCTGCTGCGCGGTCATGGCTTCAAACATCGACGTGATGTTGCTGGCGGTAGCTTTCAACTTGCCGACCAGAGTATCCATGTCGTTGTACTTTTTAGTCAGTACCGTGGTCAGGGTTTCGATTCGGCGATCCAGGGCCGCCTGATCATCGCTCAGACGCCTCTTGGTCACGTCGAGCGCCTTGGAGCGCGCATCCAGAATCGAGTCGACGCTCTTGCCATTGACCAGTTTCGACTCAGTGAATGGCTTGATCACATTATTCATGCGCTCAATCAGACCGTTGGTACCGGTAAACAGCGTCTGAACCTCACCACCCAATTTCTTGTCATTCATGGCAGCGGTGAATTTCGTCGAATCGAAATCCAGCGCACCCGTCTTCTGGTTGGTGGTAATCCCCAGCTGCGACAGTACAGTCAGCTTATCCCCAGCACCGATCTGGGACAGTGGCCCGCGCAGAGCATCGAGAATCGAACGTGGCAGCGGGTCACCAGTCAGCGCCGCGGAAACGGTCAGCTTGCCATCGTCGTCCAGGGACGGCTTGGTCAACGAAGTCACAGCATTGGCGACAGCGTTGTACGCGTCGACGAACTTCTGGATCGAAGCCTTCAGACCGTCGTTGTTAGACGCCACGTTGACCGTCGACTTGCCGACCGTCAGCAGGTTCAGCGTCAACCCCGAAATCGACTTGTCGACCGTATTGGACGAACTGGTCAGCGACAGCCCGTCGACGGTGAATGCAGCATCCTGTGCCAGGCTGCCGATAGCACCCGAAGAAGTGGCTGTCGGCGTGGCGGCCATCAGGGTCGTTCCATCGATTTCCAGACCGGCGATGCCGCTGGCGGAAATGTCAGAACCTGCGCCCGTAGTGGTGGACCCCAGCACCAGTCGCGAGCCGAAGCTGTCGGTCACGATGTTGGCGCTCAAGCCACTGGACTGATATTGGGTGTTGATCGAGTCACGCACCGTTTGCAGCGTCGCACCTGCACCCACGGTGACCGGGTAGCTTTTGCCATTTTGGGTGATGGTCAGCGTACCCGCCGGGATCGCACTGCTTACACCACCGGCAAACGCTGCGCTGGCAACTTTTGACGAAGTCGCAAGCTTGGTGACGTCCACTACATAGCTACCGGAAACAGCCGCGTTACTGGACGTGGCGGTCAGTACTTTGACATCGGAGGACGTTGCCGCAAAACCGGTGAACTGAGGGCTTGTGGTGCTGCCCAGGTCAGAGAGGGTTTTCTGGAACGTCGTCAGCAGCGACTTCAAGGTACCAATCCCGGAAATGCTCGCCGTATTGGTGGTGGTCCCACGGTCGATCTGACCTTGCTTGGCCGCTTTGTCAGCATTCACCAAGGCTTTGACGATAGCACCGGTATCAAGGCCGGAGCCTAAACCCGTGCCCGGTAGAATTGAACTTGCCATGTGGAACTCCCTTCAGTGTGTCGCCGGCCTTTTGACCACTACAACGCCCAAAAGAACATAGCAACAAAATTCGTGCCAGCTGTCAGACTTTTGCGCTGAACAACAGGCTGCTTGCATCATTCAAACTGTTCGCCAATTTAAGGACTTCCTCGTTGGGGATTTGACGAATCACCTCACCGGAGTCACTGGCAATCACTTTGACCACAACTTTGCCTGAAGGCTCGTCAATCGAGAATTCCAGGTTACGCTTGACCGACTGAACGAACTTTTCGATTTCCTGAACGGCCATCTTCAGTTTTTCCTGCTCGGTCTGCCTGCTTTTACCTTCTTCCTTGACGGCAACCACTGGCGTAGTTTCCGCTCGAGGCTTTTCCGCGGACTTATCGGCAACAGTCGTCGCCTGCTGGGCCGCAGGATAAGACAAGTTCAGCTTGACGCTCATATCCATGTCCATCACCTCTTAAAGTAAAAAGCGAGAGAGCGCGACAAGCGCACCCCCCCGCCAAAACTCATCAGCTATTACTGAAGCAGTTTCAGTACAGCGGATGGCAGTTGGTTGGCCTGAGCCAGAACTGCGGTGGAAGCTTGTTGCAGAGTTTGTTGCTTGGTCAGCTGTGCAGTTTCAGCAGCGAAGTCGGTATCTTGTACGCGACCCAGTGCAGCACTGGCGTTTTCGTTGATGTTTTGCAGGTTGGAGATAGTGCTGGTCAGACGGTTCTGAGCAGCACCGAGGTCCGCACGGCTGGAGTTGATGGTCGCCAGTGCCTTGTCGATTGCGTCGATGGAAGCTTTGGAGCTTGCTTCTGCAGTGGCGCTGTCGTTACCGGTAATGGCGATAGCACCAGAGTCAACGCTCAGGGTAGCAGCGTCGAAGCCGCTAGCCAGAGTGATGGTGATCTGGTTGGTAGCGCCAGTGTTGGAACCAACCTGGAAGGTCATGGTGCCAGCGGTGCCGTCGATCAGGTTCTTGCCGTTCAGGTTGGTCGACTTGGCGATACGAGTCAGCTCGTCCGACATCGAAGCGAATTCTTTGTTCAGAGCAGCACGGTCGGCAGTACCGTTGGAATCGTTTCGGGATTGAACAGCCAGTTCACGCATACGCTGCAGAATGTTGGTCGATTCTTGCATCGCGCCTTCAGCGGTCTGAGCGATCGAGATACCGTCATTGGCGTTTTTGATCGCCATGGTCTGACCACGGATCTGCGAAGTCATACGGGTAGCGATCTGCAGGCCGGCGGCGTCGTCTTTGGCACTGTTGATTTTCAGACCGGAAGACAGGCGAGTCATCGAAGTCGACAGAGCGTCGGAAGCACGGTTCAGGTTTTTCTGAACGTTCAACGATGTGACGTTAGTGTTTACTGTTAAAGCCATGACGAATTCCTCGTTGGTTGGGTACTGCGGCTTCCGGCCCTGGCAACCGCCGGGTATGGCCTAGAGAACCTTCGTAATAGTTATCGTCGGGATTGCAACTTGCTTTAGGAGATTTTCAAAAATATTTGCCATCACGTTGCCACCCTTCGTAAATCAAGGGGCTGACAGTGTTCAGGCAAGCGAAAAAATGACGTCAGGGAAATGCCGGTGACGGACTGGCGAGAACTCGCCTGCACCGGCAGAAGAGAAATTGTTTAAATGGACAGACTGTCGCGCAGCAACCGGACCAGTTCGTATTCCAGGTAGTCCGCCAGCGCCAACCAATTCTGCGCCTCCTGGCACTCGAGCATCTGGCCGAGCAACAACACCCACTGCTGTTGAATAACCTGCGGCATCAGATCGAAGGACGCTTGCACTGCTGCGATCAATTCGATCATCGCCAGCCCTGCCTCTACATCACGCCCCAAACGGAACAATGCCGCGCATTGCTCTGAGTCGACGTCAAAGGAATCAAGCCTGCTCATGACGCCAACTCCGGATGAAAAGCCGTACCTGCGATCATCGCCCCTGCCCGACTGCTGTTATAGAAGCGCACCTGAGGATGCCCGGCGATAAATCGCTCCAGTTCACACAGATAGCTGCGGAAATTGAGCTGGGTCTTGATGCGTTGACCATGGCCATCGAGCACCCAGTGCTTGGCCGCGCCCAGTTGGGGGCCCAAGTCGCCATCGCTCCAGCCAGCATGGGTCTTGTCGTTGGGGAAGGCAAAGTCGGCACCGAACAGGGTGATCTGCACCGCCCCCATCTTCACCGCCAGGTCCACCGCGGGATGAATCACGCTACCGCCAACATACAACTCGCCCTTGGGCGATTGCCGACGCAGCTGTTGGTAGATCGGGCTGGCGGAATAACCGGCATACCGCGCCCCTTGCCAGGCAGTCAGCACCTGAGGATCAACCATGGGCATATACGCCAGACTGATGTCGACCGTATTTTCGGGCGGTAGATGCCGGGCCGAGATGCGCTGGTCGATACTAACCACCACATCGGGTCGGATCCCGTGATTGAGCAGCGGTCGGTAAGCAGTATCGACGCAGATGAACAACGGCCGCTCGGCCTGATTGCGAATCGCGTGCAAGGTCTCGAAACGCTGCTCAAGGCTAGGCCCCGTGGCAATGACAAACACCTCTTGCCCTTCGCGCGAACCGAACAACTCGGCCACATCTCGATCGGCCTGCACCAGCTCCAGACTCGCCTGCAAGCGCTCGACGATGTCCGGAGCTTGAGGGTCGAACTCGCGATTATTGAAAGTCAGGTGGGTTTCGCTAATCAAACGGTCACGGATCTTGGCATTGAGGTCATCGGCCAGCACCAGCTCGGACGGCAAGGCAAAGAACGGCAGCTGGATTTCTTTCAGATCACCGGCATACAGCAACTCGACTCGCGGATCGCTGAGCCACAGTTGCTGATCGAGCAGTTGCAACACCAACGCAAACACCGCGCCGTTGAGAATGTGCACATACAAACGTTCAAGCCCGTCGCGCTGCAGCAACTCCATCTGCAGATCGCCAAGACCAGTGCCGTAGACATGCGCAACCGGGCTGTCTATGGGCAGGCTGTCAGCCTGAAGCCTGGCCTCGCGGGTACGGTCATGGCGACTGGTCAACTGAATGCCGTTGATGCTCAACGTCGAACCCAGACCCTCGACCAGATCAGCCTGCAACAGGCTCGCGTCTTCAGTCAGCAAGCGCGCAGACAGCAATGGCCAGCGCCGCTGTATGACCTCGACGTTGCGCTCAAAGAACTCGCTCATGGAGCCTCGCTTTTCATTCGGGCAAAAAAATAGCGCTCAAGGTTACACCTTGAACGCTTTTTTTTGTGCCGCGGTTTATAGATCAGGGACGATAGATGATCGCCGAACCCCAAGACAAACCAACACCGAAACCACTGAGTGCCACACGCTTCCACTTGGAATCGAGCACGTGTTTTTCCAGCAGCAATGGAATGCTCGACGACACGGTGTTACCGGTCTCGACCATGTCCTTGAGGAACTTCTCGGGCTCGCCCTCGAAGCGTCGTGCCACGGCATCGACAATCGCCGCACTGCCCTGGTGAATGCAGAAAGCATCGATATCGTCAGCCGTCAGGCCCGAATCAGCGAGCAACTCATGCAAATGCGCCGGCACTTTGAGCAGCGCAAAGTTGAACACCTGACGGCCGTTCATAAAGAACACCCCGTCGGTAACCTTCAGGTGCGGCGCGCCGGAACCGTCGGTGCCGAACTTGGCCTTGCCCAACTGCCATGGCGCGTCTTCGCCCATCCAGGTGGCGGTGGCGGCATCGCCGAACAGCATGGTGGTGTTGCGGTCTTCCGGGTCGACGATCTTCGAATACGGATCGGCGGTCACCAGCAAGCCATTTTTCAGGCCTGCGGCTTCCATGAAGCCCTTGATGGCGTAGATGCCGTAGACATAACCGGAGCAGCCCAGGGAAATATCGAACGCGGCCACGGTCGTCGGCAGGCCCAATTTGTCCTGAACGATGGCGGCGGTGTGCGGCAAACCTTCTTCGTCACCGTTCTGGGTCACGACGATCAGCACGTCGATGGCTTCACGCTTCAATTCAGGGTTGTTAGCGAACAGCGCATTGACTGCTTCGACACACAGGTCCGAGGTTTCTTGCCCGGCGTCTTTGCGCGGCAGGAAAGCCGAACCGATCTTGCCAAGGATGAACTCTTCATCCTTTTCGAATTTTGCACCTTGTGCGTAATTGTCCACGCCGGCTACAGGAACGTAGCTCGCAATGCTCTTTATGCCAATCATTACGGCTTCCCAATAATAAACAGCCCAATACCACCGCTCGCAAGGAATCGAGGGGCGCCGACAAACAACGAATAACGTCGCCCTCAACGAGGTGACAGCGGGAAGAGTAAAAGGCCATCACTGAGTCAAAAAACAGACCAGGCGCCCTCTCCCCTTTTTATACAATACAGTGAAGATGCGCGTAATGACTCGCAGGTCACGCTATTTTGCCGAATCAGCCCCACAAGCGGTTATTCGACCAGCGACCAATCCAGCGGCGTTCCGCGCTTGATGGCTTGGCGGGCGCGGCGGCCCAGAAGGGTTTCAGCGTGTTTCGGGGCCAGCCCCAGGCCAGGACGGATGGCCCGCAGATTGACGGCAGTAAAAGGCTCTCCGGCGGCCATGTCCTGGGTGACATACAGCGACCGGCGGTACACCAGGGACTTGCGCTCGGCTTCAGTCACCCCGTAATGCACCTGGCCCATGGCCTGCCAGGCGCGCTCGGTTTCGACCACCAGGCTGGCAAGTTCAGCTGGTTCCAGGGAGAAACTGGCGTCCACGCCTCCGGCGGCACGGTCGAGGGTGAAGTGTTTTTCCACCACCGTCGCCCCCAGCGCTACGGCGGCGACAGACACCCCGACGCCCATCGAATGGTCGGACAAACCGACTTCACAGCCAAACAACTCGCGCAGATGAGGAATCGTGCGCACATTGCTGTTGGCGGGTGTCGCCGGGTAAGTGCTGGTGCACTTGAGCAACACCAGGTCCTTGCAACCGGCCTCACGGGCGGCACGCACGGTTTCATCGAGCTCCGCGATGCTGGCCATGCCGGTGGAAATGATCAGCGGCTTGCCGGTTGCCGCGACCCGACGAATCAACGGCAGATCAGTGTTCTCGAAGCTGGCGATCTTGTAGGCCGGCACATCGAGGCTTTCGAGGAAGTCCACCGCGGTGTCATCGAACGGTGTGGAGAACGCCAGCATGCCCAGCTCTTTGGCCCGGGCGAAAATCGGCGCGTGCCATTCCCACGGCGTGTGGGCCTTTTCGTACAGCGCATACAACGAAGAACCGGCCCACAAGCTGTTGGGGTCCTTGATGAAGAATTCGCCTTCAGACAAGTCCAGGGTCATGGTCTCGGCGGTGTAGGTTTGCAGCTTCAAGGCATGGGCGCCGGCCTTGGCCGCGGCTTCGACGATTTTTATCGCCATGTCCAGCGACTGGTTATGGTTGCCGCTCATCTCGGCAATGATGAACGGTGGCGCATCGGCACCGATCGAGCGATTACCGATCTTGAAACTGGTCATTGTTCTGGATCCTTCAACACGCGCGTGAACGCGCAAGCACTCTGAGTAAAACCACCCTCGCGGAAAACCTTCAGCGATGGCTGATTGGCCGGCAGCACCTGAGCGGTGATGGCCTCAAGTTGCGGCCAATGGGCCGTGACGAACGCTTCGCCCCGCGCCAGTAGCGCCCTGCCCCAGCCCAGGCCGAATCGGCCTTCGAACAGATAAATCGAGACTTCGGCCCGAGTACCGTCAAGGTCATAGCGCAGCATACCGACCGGGCCGTCATCCGCCTCGGTAATCAACAGCAGTCGCTGGGGATTGTTCAGGCTCGCAGCCAGCCAGGCCTGATGCCGCTGCCAATCGATGGCGTGGGTGTCCAGCGACCAGCGCCGTACCGCCTCGGCATTACGTCCCTCGAACAACAATTGCGCATCGTCCGGGGTGGCCCGACGCACCTGCAGTACCGCTCCCGCCAGCGCTGCCGCCACCCGCTGCGCGCCACGGCCATCGACCAACTGCCGCGAGCGTTCGGCCATACTTTGACGAAAACCCTGATTACCTACGATAAAACCGATGGCCTGGCGCAACTGCTCGACGCTGACGTGCTCGCGGCTGCCCAGGAACACATGAGCGCCAGAGGTCGCCATCACCTCGCCGTTCGCCTGCTGATTATTCGAGACTGCAATGCAGATCGTCGGCAGCCCCATGGCCGCCCGCTCCCAACTGGTGCCGCCACCGGCACCGATAAACAGGTCGGCCTCGGTCATCAGCCGATAGAAGTCGCTGACAAAACTGTGCAGGCGCCAGTTCGGACGATACGCCGCCAGCGCCTGCATCTGCTCCCTGGCCGGGTTGTCCGCACCCGCCACGAAATCGACCTCCAGCTCATGGAAGTCCGATAGCGCCAACATTGCGTGGTGGGTCTGCATGGCCGCATCGAAGCCGCCAAAATTCACCAGCACTCGCCTGGCCCGAGGCTTGATCTCGATCGCCGGACAACAGAACTCTTCGCGCAACATCGCAAAACGTGGGCCGAGCAAGGTCTGGCAGTCGGGCGTCAACAGCGAGGCATAAGCCTCTGGGGTACCCGACAGATTTTGATTGAGCAGCAGATCGACGCGGTACTGCCGAGTGGCCAGGTCATCCACCGCCGCGATCCTCGGTGCCCAGCGGCGAGCCGCAGTCTGCCAGTGATGATCGAGGCCATAGTGGTCGACGATGATCCAGTCGAACGCCGGATGACTTTCCAAGGCTTGCGCCAGCGCGGCGATGTCCGCCTGCCACGGCAGCATCGACTCGATGGCCTGCTGCGGATCTTCATCGGGGTAGCGCGCCGGCAGCGCGAAGGTCTCGAAGCCCTCGCTTGCCAGGCTGTCCAGTCGATGCCCCGGCAGCAGACGACAGGCGAAAGCAACGTGTGTGCCCTGCTTGCGCAACACCCTGGCCAGGGTCAGACAGCGAGCGATATGGCCGCTGCCAATGGTTGGCGACGCGTCAGCGCGGATCAGTACCCTCATTGCAACTCACCACCAGTCTTCAATGCGGCGTATAGGTATTCGGCGCGTTTCCAGTCTTCAAGGGTATCGATGTCCTGTACCAGGTAGCGCGGCAGAATCACCGGCAGGCTCGCCGGCGAAAACAGCACATCACCACGCAACCAGGCCTCGCTGCGTCCCCAGTAGAACTGGCCGGCGTCTTGATAGGCTTCGGGCAAGTCCTGGGAGCGGGTGTCACGAAATTCCGGGTAAAGCGAGATCAAGGCGCCCTGCGCGTCGAGGGTCAAGGCCCGCTGCACCGGGAAACCAAAACCGGTGACTGAAAACGCAAAAGACTTGTCCGGGTGCTGCACCAGCAACTCATGCCCCTGACGCAGATAACGCGCCTGCAACAACGGCGCCGTTGCGTAGATGCAGCAGGCATGGTCGAACGACGGCACTTGATTCAAGGCATGCACGATCACTGCAGCAGTCCCGGTGAAATCGTCAGCCAGTGCCGCAGGCCGCATGAACGGCACCTGAGCCCCATTGGCTCGTGCGACGTCGGCGATTTCCTCATCGTCGGTGCTGACGATCACCTGGTCGAACAGGCTCGACTCCAGCGCCGTGCGAATCGAACGGACGATCATCGGCACGCCGTCGAACGGCTTGAGGTTCTTGCGCGGGATTCGTTTGCTGCCACCGCGGGCCGGAATGATCGCAACACAGCTCAAGAGTCACTACTCCTCAAGGATCAGTCGTCGCAATTGCTCGACCACATAGTCCTGTTGTTCATCGCTCAGCAGAGGAAACAGCGGCAGGCTGATGGCCTCGGCGTAGTAACGTTCGGCCTGGGGGAAATCCCCCTCGGCAAAACCCAGGTCGCGATAGTACGGCTGCAAGTGCAGCGGAATATAGTGCAGGTTCACACCGACACCGGCTGCTCGCAAGCCTTCGAACACCTGTCGATGACTGAGGTTGATCCGCTCCGTCTGCAAGCGCACCACGTACAGATGCCACGCCGATTCTGCTTCAGGCTGCGCGCCGGGCAAGGTCAGCGGCAAGTACGCCAGCAACCGGTCATAACGCGCCGCCAGTTCGCGTCGACGCTCGATAAAGCCATCGAGCTTGTTCAACTGTGACAGACCAAGGGCCGCTTGCAGGTCGGTGATCCGGTAATTGAAACCCAGCTCCACTTGCTGGTAGTACCAGGGGCCGTGGCTGGGCTCGGTCATCTGCTCGGGGTCACGGGTCATGCCGTGGCTGCGCAGGCGCAGCAAGCGCTCGGCCAGTTCCGGGCGATTGGTCAGCACCATGCCGCCTTCGGCGCTGGTGATGATCTTCACCGGGTGGAAACTGAACACGGTCATCGCCGCGAATTCACCGCAACCCACCGGGCGCCCGGCATAAGACGCGCCGACCGCATGGGAGGCATCCTCGATCACCGTGAAACCGTAACGCTCGGCCAGTTCGGCAATCATGCGCATATCGCAGCTCTGCCCGGAGAACGCTACCGCCACCAGCACTTTCGGCAGCTTGCCGTCGCGCTCGGCGATTTCCAACTTCGACGCCAAGGTGTAGGCATCGAGGTTCCAGGTCAGCGGGTCAATGTCGACAAAATCGACGTCGGCGCCGCAGTAACGACCGCAATTGGCCGAGGCCAGAAAGGTGTTCGGCGTGGTCCATAACCGATCGCCCGGCCCCAGGCCCGCGGCGAGACAGGCAATGTGCAACGCCGCAGTGGCATTGCACACCGCCACCGCGAAATCGGCCTGGCACCGCTCGGCCATCGCCTGTTCGAAACGCTCGATGGTCGGCCCTTGGGTCAGCCAGTCAGACTGCAACACGGCGACCACCGCATCGATGTCCGCCTGATCGAGGCTTTGCCGACCGTAGGGAATCATGCCGACAGTTCCGCGTGCAGGTCGGCGATCTGGCCGACTGACAGGAAGTGCGGGTTGGTATCGGAACGGTACTCGAAATCTTCGCCCACCGGCCGGCCCTGCTCACCCAGTTTGTCCACGGCAAAATCCACGTCGACGCTGGTGAAACGGATCGACGGCTGAATGGTGTAGTGATCGTCGAACTCCAGGGTCATGCGCGCGTCGTCCAGTGGCACCATCAGCTCATGGAGTTTTTCACCCGGACGAATGCCGACGTGTTTGTGCGGCAAATGCTCAGCCATGCCCTGCGCCAGATCGACGATGCGAATCGACGGGATCTTCGGCACAAACACTTCACCACCGTGCATGCGGGCGAAGCTGTCGAGCACAAACTTCACGCCGTGATCGAGGGTGATCCAGAACCGCGTCATGCGCTCATCGGTGATCGGCAGCTCTTTGGCGCCCTCGGCAATCAGTTTGCTGAAGAACGGCACCACCGAACCCCGCGAGCCGGCGACGTTGCCATAGCGCACCACGGCAAACCGGGTCTGTTGTTCGCCGGCAATGTTATTGGCAGCAACGAACAATTTATCCGACAGCAGCTTGGTCGCGCCGTACAAGTTGATCGGGCTGGCAGCCTTGTCGGTGGACAGCGCAACGACTTTCTTCACGCCGTTGTCGATGGCCGCGGCAATGATATTTTCCGCGCCGTTGACGTTGGTGCGGATGCATTCGGTGGGGTTGTATTCCGCCGCCGGCACTTGCTTCAGCGCCGCGGCGTGCACCACGTAATCAATACCGCGCATGGCCTGACGCAAACGGTCGGCATCACGCACATCGCCGATGAAGTAACGCATGCACGGCGCGTTGAACGTCTGCTGCATCTCGTACTGCTTGAGCTCATCGCGGGAGAACACCACCACCCGCTTGGGCTGGTATTGCTCCAGCAAGCGGCGGATGAAGTTACGCCCGAATGAACCGGTGCCGCCAGAGATGAAAATCGATTTACCGTTGAACATGCCTTGAGTCCTTTTACCTGTCAGCCAGGCTTATGCGAGCAACTGCGCCCAGTTCACGCTGGTCGGTTCGCTGAGAGTAAAGCCCTTGCCGGTCAAGGCCAGGTTCTGGTTACAGGCTGGATCCTGTTCGAAGCGCGATTGCCACTTGTCACGCAGGGCCGCGGCAACTTGTGGAGCGTGCGCCAACACGCCCGGATGCTGGATCTGCGCCTGTGGGCACCATACCGTCAGGTACCCGGCATCGGCGACTTTCAGGCACAGGTCAATATCGGCAAACGATGTGTCGAAATGCTCTTCATCCAGACCGCCGACCGCTTCGAGCAGCTCCTTGCGAATCATCAGGCAGGCGCCGGACACCGCAGAGTAGTTTTGCTCGACCTGATGACCGAACAGATAGCCCCTGGTGTCTTTGCTTTCACCGACAAACGCCGAACCGATCAGACCGTTGAGGCCTAAAATCAACCCGCCCTGGGTGGTGACACCACGGCCATCTACCAATTTGGCCCCGACAATCCCGACTTCCGGACGCTGGGCCTGATTGAGCAGGCTATCGAGCCAGTTGGCGCTGACCACTTCGGCTTCGGCAGAAAACAGCACCAGGTACTCGCCTTTGGCCTCGCGGCTGGCGAGGTTGTACAGCGCCGAATCGCTCAGCCGCTGTCCGCTGCGCAGCACACGAATCCGCTCGCCCTTGCCTTCCAGGCTGCTCAGCCATTCGGCCAGTTCTGGCGATTGGCTGTGGTTGTCGACAATCAGCACTTCATGACGTTGATAGCGAGTACGCTGCAGCAGGCTGATCAACGCTGGTTGCAGCTGCTCAAGGTTGTCCTGACTGTGGAGGATGATCGACACCATCGGCCGTTCGCCATGTTGATAGTCGATCTTCCAGGTCTGCGGCAACGCCGAGCCGACCTGGGCGCGGTAGCCACGGCTGGCCAGATGACGGGTCAGCACTTGACGCTCATGGGCATTTTCCTGCGCAGGCGCTGCGTTGCAGATCAGCAGTGGCTCGGCCAGATGCGCAAGGCCTCCCAGCCCGCCGTCTTCGATCAGACGCAACAGCAGGTCGAACTCCAGCGCCTCGGTGCACTCACTGGAGAAGCCCTTGGCTTGAACCAACACATCGCGCTGGATCAACCAGTGCCGCGCCATCAGCGAAGGCACGGTTTGCAGCA
Organism: Pseudomonas sp. GW822-FHT02G04; assembly: GCF_058802085.1. Classification (NCBI taxonomy): domain Bacteria; kingdom Pseudomonadati; phylum Pseudomonadota; class Gammaproteobacteria; order Pseudomonadales; family Pseudomonadaceae; genus Pseudomonas; species Pseudomonas sp. GW822-FHT02G04. The sequence goes on along the minus strand of NZ_JBXANU010000023.1, from coordinate 83,662 downwards.
GATCGAGGTTGACCCCGGGACGGAATACATCCGCCAGCGCTCCGCTCGGCTGGCGCTGGACTTCGTCCATCGCCACCGCGCGCACACCTTCGGCGCCGATCAGCTCAAGACTGGCACGCAGCAGACCGCTGGCAGTGAACTGGTCACCGGCTTCGGCCAGCAACAGCCAGTCGGCGGTGGACTGGCTAACGATCTGGTTGATGCGCTCCACATAGTTGGTCGCGCTGACCTTGACGAAGTGTACTGTGTCACGAACGCTGGTAGTGGCCGGTAAATCGCCGGTGGTGAATACCACCACCTTGAAAGCCTTGCAGTGGCTGCTGACCAGACTGTCGAAGGTTGCCTGAAGCTTGACCATGTCGGCGTCCAGATCCAGCAGCAGAATGCCGAATTGCGGGCCGCCGTTGTGGTTGGCCAGATGTCGGGCAATGGCCGGCAGTTGCGCGGCATCGGGCTTGCGTGCATCCAACCAGTCGAGCAGACGCCCGGACGGCATGTTTTCGAACAACTTGCGGTCTTCCTGCCCTGGCACGGAACTCAAGCGATCCAGCCAAGCCTGCAATTTGAGCCCTTCTTCATGCTCTTCTGTGTCCAGCAGCGACTTAGCCAGGCGCTTGACCACCTCGCGGTTGAACATGTTCAGCGTGAGCGCCTCCCAGAGCCGCGCACGAAGAGTGCGCTCGTTGTCGCTGGGGTGGACGCGCATCAGTTCACGCTGCTTGAGCAGCACGCCTTCCAGTTCCTGAAGCTGCACCCGCCCAGCCGGCATGGCGTGCAGCAAAAACTCAAACTCGGTCAGCAGATCGAACATCGGCTTGTTGTAAAACGGCATCTCGACAAACTGCTCGGGTGCAAACGAGCGGACCGGCTCCTTTCCTGGCTCAACCCAGGCGGAGCGAAAGATTGGTGTGCCTGTGAGTGAGCGACCTTCGAGCAAGCATTGAGCCATCTCGGTGAAGCTGTTCAGCGCAATCTGCTTGACCACAACCGGATCCTGACCACTGAACAGCGTTGGGATCGAAGCCAGAAACGCGGCAAACTGCTCGCGCTCGGCAACGGATTTTGCATCCTGGTACGCCAGGACGGTCAATACGTTGGTGTTGTGATCCGAGTTGCCGTAATTCACCTCGCGCACAGCAAAAGGAATCGGAAGGATCCGCGCCTTGGCACAAGCCAGCAGGTAGAACGTATGACCAATCTCCTGCCACTCGAAACTAGTACCAGCCGGCAACTGGTTGTACCACTGCTGCAGGAGGTCGGTACGGGTCACGGCGTAGAACGGGGGCAAGAATTGCCCCATGAACTCCATGACCCGTGTTTCAGGTTGCGGCGAGTTGAAGTCTTCCTGCACCCGCTTGTCACGGCGGTAGTAGGTCACTTCGGCAGCACGAGTCAAGTACATCATCCCGTAGCCATGGCATAGGCCATAGTCAGGATTGGCATGCAGAAATTCGACCGATGCGGTCAGCGCGTCATGAATCAGGAAGTCATCGTCGGCGGCGAACACCATATAAGGTGTAGTGACCTGATTGACACCATAGGTCAGTTTGTCCTGCAGGCCTTTGTAGGTGTACTGCGGCAAATGGTGATAATCGGCCGACGGGAAATCGGTCGCAATGCCCTCATCGCACTGCGCGGAAGAGTCCAGTACAAGTACCTTGGCGGGATAGCGGCTGTAGTACTGCAAGGTGCGCCGCAGGAACGCACTCCGGTTGTGGGTGATAACCACCACCGTGAACAGCTCGTTCAGCGGTGTCACGTTGGTTTGAGTGCTGCTTTGAACCTGCATTTTCCTATCCCCACAACCGGCCGATCGCCAAGTACCTGAAGCTGTTTTTGATTAACGAACGCGACGCAGATAGCCGTCCGGCGCCACGGTGATCAGCAGTTTGTTTTGCATCTGCTGGTCGATCTCGAAGTCCTTGTTTTCTTCCAGATACTTCCACACCGCGGTTTTCGGGTTATCGCCCGGGCCCCATGGACGATCCGGGAAGAAATCGGCTGGCATGTCTTCGACCACGGTGTCCATGACCACGCAGTAGCTGTCTACCGAAACCAGTGGTGCGTACAGGCGCAGTTCCTCCAGCACGTGATCGTGGGTGTGGTTGGAATCCAGCACCAGGATGACTTTCTTGCCTTCGGCGGCAGCGCGCACTTTGGCGGCGATGGCCGGGTCGATGCTCGAACCTTCGATCATCGAGATGCGCTTGCTCATCGGGTGGCTTTCGATGGCTTCACGGTTGTGCGGGCGAATGTCGAGATCAATGCCCAGCACTTCGCCGTGGCCTTGCAGCTCCAGCAAGGAGGCGTAGTAGATGATCGAACCGCCGTGGGCGATGCCGCACTCGATGACCAGGTCCGGTTTGACCTGCCAGATGATTTCCTGCATCGCCATCATGTCTTGTGGCAGCTGGATGATCGGACGGCCCATCCACGAGAAGTGGTAGCTGTACTTGTGCTTGGCCGATTCGTTGAAGAAATCCCGGGCCAGGCCGGTGAGTTTCTGGTCGTCACCCTGCTGGGCGATCTGTTCCCGGCATTCGGCTTCGAAGGCTTTATTGATGGTGTTGTCGGTCATTTTAGAATCTCAATAGTCACTGGAACGAAGCGCTGTCGACGGCGTGATAGACGTAGCGTCCACCGGTCATCCGCTTGATTTCTTCGAGGTAGTTGGAGTTCATCACAAACAGGTTGGCGCCTTCGGGCAAGGCATCCATGGCCTCTTGCGGCGAAGACACCCGCACGCCACTCAGGGGCAGATAACGTCCCTGTTTGGCCGGGTTGATATCCACCACGCGATCCACCGCCACACCTGCACGTTGCAGGAACAACGAATAAATCACGCCTTTGGACGAGGCGCCCCAGATCGCCGAACCTTGCTCGGGCGCCGCTTGAATGATCTGCACCGCGCGCTCAAGGCTGCTGGTGAAACCGTCCGGCAACGCCAGGCGTGGCACCGGTTGTTCCGGCGTCAGGCGCAGCGTGGCCAGGTCGGCGACGATGTACAGGTATTGGCCACCGAACAGGTGACCGGCCTCGTGCACGGCGCCGAACATCCGGCGCAGGTCATCGAGGCGGAAATAATTGACGTGCTCGTAGAACAGGTCGAACCAGGCGCGGTGCTCGAGAATCCAGTCGAAGCACGGCACTTCGATGTAGATCTGCCCGCCCTGATTGGCCTCGGCCATCTCGGCGAGAAAACTCACCGGGTCCTGGATATGTTCCAGCACATGCCGCAGCACGATAGCGTCCGCCGACAGCCCCAGGCCGCGGGTGAACGGCGCCTTGATCACGTCGGCGTTGTCGCCTTCGTAGGCCGGATCGATGCCGGTGATGGCGTAGCCCAGGCCTTTGAGCAGCTCAAGAAAGTAGCCTTTGCCGCAGCCGACTTCGATCAGTTCCTGCCCCTTGAAGTGACGGGCAATGATCCCTTCGACATCGCTCAAGTGCTTCTGGAACTGGCCGGAGTGCGCCTGCTCGTTCTGATAGTCGGCGTCGTAGCTGAGCTTGTCGGCGTCGAAGGCCTGATTGAAGATCAGCCCGCTCGTCTCGTCCTGCACCAACAGCATGTCGGCGCTGGCCGATGCCCTGGCCGACTCCGGGTCGGCAAAGGTGCGGTTCTGCAACACCGGCAGGTCGGCGACCCGATACAACTCATGCCTCATGCTCTGCTCCCAGTAGCTGTTGCAAGCGGTCCGCCACGCCCCAGAACGCCATCGGTTCATGGGTCGGGTATGGGTAATGGCCCAGGTTCAAACGGATCGACGCGCCACGCTCACACAACCGCTGCTCGACCAGCGCCCTGACCGATACTGGCTGGCCGCTGGAACAATTGATCACGCCATCGAACTCACGCTGTTGCAGGATCGCGGCGAGGTAATCGGCGGCCGTGTCGATCGCCAGGTAATCGCGCAACTGCTCGCCGGCCGACATGTTGAAACTGTCGTCCCCGGCCTCGATTGCCCGGTCCAGTGCCGCCAGTAAACTGTTGGGGTTTTGCCCGGCACCGTGCAGGTAAAACAGCCGCGCCCATTGCAGGGTGAAGGGCTGTTGGCGCTGCAGGTTTTCGAGGAACAGACGCAAGGTGTTCTTGGCCAGCCCGTAAGGGTTACTCGGCCGCGCCTCGGTCTGCTCGCTGAGCGGCCCGCTCTGCAGGCCGTATTCGAAACAGGTGCCGGTGACCAACACCTGCGACACGCCCGCCTCGACCGCGCCTTTGATGAACCGGTAATCGGCCATCAGGTTATGCTCGAAATGAAACAGCGCCTGATAATTCGGCAACCCCGGCCAGGCGAGATGCGCCAAGGCATCGACGCCATCGGTCAGCGCGGCTAAGTCCAGGTCGGCGGCATGAACATCCGCGGCCACGAATTCCACTGCGTTGATCCACGGCAATTGCGCGGCGGTCTCGGCGTTACGCGCCACGGCCCGCACCTCGCAGCCACGGGCGAGCAAAGCCGCGACCAGATGTTGGCCGACGAACCCGGTGGCACCGGTCACCAGCACCTTCACAGTACGGTCAACTCAGGCACGGCGATCACGAAACGGCCGCCCCACTGACGTACTTGCGCCAGTTGCTGACTGACTTCGTGCAACAGGTTCCACGGCAACACCAGGATGTAATCCGGTTTTTCCAGATCAATCTGCGTCGGCGAAACGATCGGAATGCGACTGCCCGGCAAGTATTTGCCCTGCTTGTGCGGGTTGGCATCGGCCACCCAGGCCAACAGGTCCGGTTTGACCCCGGCGTAGTTGAGCAAGGTGTTGCCCTTGGCCGCCGCGCCATAACCGACCACGCGCTTGCCGTCAGCCTTGGCCTGCAACAGGAAACGCAGCAATTCGTGCTTGATGCCCTCGGCCGCTGGCGCCAGGGTCGCGTAGTACTCGGGGGTTTTCACTCCCGCTGCCAGCTCGGCCTGCAACTGCTGTTGAACGGCTGGCTGCACCTCACGGCGAACACCGTCGGCACGCTGGACGAACACCCGCAACGAACCGCCATGGGTCGACAACTGGCTGACGTCGAACACTTCCAGGCCATTACGCTCGCACAAGGTCTGCACGGCGGTCAGGGACAGGTAGGAATAGTGCTCGTGATACAGCGTGTCGAATTGCTGCCCGGCCATCAGCGTCAGCAGCTGCGGAAACTCGAACGTTGCCACACCGGTCGGTTTGAGCAAGGTGGCAAAACCACCGAGGAAATCATTGATGTCCGGGACGTGGGCCAACACGTTGTTGGCGGCCATCAGGTCGGCGGCCCAGCCTTCGTCGTTCAGCTGCGCGGCGGTGTCGCGACCGAAGAACAGTTCGCGAATCTCCAGGCCTTTTTCCCGAGCCGCTTGCGCGGTGCTACGGGTCGGTTCAACGCCCAGGCAAGGGATGCCGCGCCCGGCGACGTACTGCAACAGGTAACCGTCGTTGGCGGCGATTTCCACCACGCGGCTGTCGGCAGTCAGGCCGAAGCGTTCGACCATCTCCGCCACATAGCGCTCGGCATGGGCCAGCCAGGTGCTGGAGAACGAACTGAAATACGCATACTCGGCATCGAACAGGCTGTCGGCGCTGGTGTAATCCTCGGTCTGCACCAACCAGCACTGCTGACACACCGCAACCTTCAATGGCACCCATTGCTCGGCTTGTTCCAGGCGATCCGCGTGCACATAAGCATTGGATGGCGGCGAGGTGCCGAGATCGATCAGAGGAAGGCTTAGCGGTGCGGCGCACCCACGGCAGTTCATAGACGCACTCCAGCGAAGTGTTCATCTAGCAAGGGATGGCTGGAATCCCTGGCTGACAGATTATTGACAGGCAACGGCCAGGCAATCGCCAGCCGTGGATCGTTCACCGACAAACCGCCCTCGTGCGCAGGCGCGTAATCGGCGCTGTGCAGGTAGAGCAATTCGGCGTCATCGGTCAGCGTCTGGAAGCCATGGGCGAACCCGGCCGGGATCAGCAGGCTGCGACCGTCACCGGCCTTCAGGTGCTCGGCGTGCCAGTGCAAGAAAGTCTCGGAGTCAGGGCGCAAGTCCACCGCCACATCCCAGACCTCGCCGCGCAGGCAGGTAATCAACTTGGCTTCCGGCGCATTGGAATTTTGATAATGCAGACCGCGCACACTGCCCCGTTCCCGAGTGCAGGAGTGGTTGATCTGGCGGATTTGAAACGGCTGGCCGAAAGCGCTCAGGCTGCCTTCGCAAAACAGCCGGGCGAAATGTCCGCGATCATCTTCGAAGCGTTTGTGCTGCACGCTGAACAGTCCGGCCAGCGGCAAGGTCTTCAATAAAAACTCGCTCACAGCGCGCCTCGATACAGGTTCAACTGACGCAGGGTGATTTCACGCATGTCATCACCGTTCTGCCACGCCAGGTGCCAATCGAGGGTCTGGGTCAGGCACTGCTGCAACGACCAGCGCGGTTGCCAGGCCAACAGTTGACGGGCGCGACTGCTGTCCAGACGCAACAGGCCAGCTTCGTGCAAATCACTCGGTTCGATGCGCAATCCGCGCGCTTGCGGCCAGCGGTTGGCGAGCAACTCGACCACTTCGCCGACGCTGCACATGTCCGCTTCGCTCGGGCCGAAGTTCCACGCGCCGGCAAACTGCGGGCCTTGCTCATAGAGGCCAGCGGCGAGTTGCAGGTAACCCGCCAAAGGTTCAAGAGCGTGCTGCCATGGGCGCACGGCCTGCGGGTAGCGCAGGGTCACCGGCTGGTCGGCCGACCAGGCCTTGAGCACATCGGGAATCAGGCGTTCAGGCGCAAAGTCGCCGCCGCCCAGCACGTTGCCGGCACGCGCGGTAGCCAGTGCCAAGCCATGTTCGGCGTACTTGTCGGCCGGGAAAAACGATGCGGCGTAAGACTGCGCCAACAATTCGCAGCAAGCCTTGCTGCTGCTGTAAGGATCGTGACCGCCCAGGGCTTCGTCTTCGCGGTACGGCCACAGCCATTCCTTGTTGGCATAGACCTTGTCGGTAGTCACCAGCACACAGGCGCGAACGCCACCGACCTGGCGGATCGCTTCGAGCAGGTTGAGGGTGCCCATGACGTTGCTGGAATAGGTGCCGAGCGGATCACGATAGCCTTCGCGCACCAGCGGTTGGGCCGCCAGGTGCAGGACGATTTCCGGCTGCACGTCGGCGATCAGTTCCAGCAAGGCGCCGAGGTCACGCAGGTCGCCGCGCTGATCGTTGATGCCCTCGTGCACCCGCGCCAGTTCGAACAGGCTCGGCTCGGTGGACGGATCGAGCGAAAAACCGCTGACCTCGGCACCGAGGCTTTGCAGCCACAACGTCAACCAGCTGCCCTTGAAACCGGTGTGGCCGGTCAGCAGCACCCGTTTGCCGCGCCAGAACTCTGGACTCAGGCCCATTGCTTCCATGGGGCCTCCCCGCTCTGCCACAGCGCTTCGAGGTGGTTCTTGTCGCGCAGGGTGTCCATCGGGTGCCAGAAGCCTTCGTGTTCGAAAGCCTTCAACTGTTCGTCCTGGGCCAGCCGGGTCAATGGCTCGGCTTCCCAGGTGGTCTCGTCACCGCCGATGTACGACAGCACTTTCGGCGACAGCACAAAGAACCCGCCATTGATCCAGCCGCCGTCGCCACGGGGCTTCTCGGTGAAACCGAGCACCTGATCGCCGTGACGCTCCAGGGCGCCGTAACGGCCTGGCGGTTGTACGGCGGTGACGGTCGCCAGACGACCGTGGGCGCTGTGGTAGCCCACCAATTGACGGATATTGATATCGGAGACGCCGTCGCCGTAGGTGAAGCAGAACGCCTCTTCATCTTTGAGGTAACGGGCGGCGCGCAGCAAGCGGCCACCGGTCATGGTTTCCTCGCCAGTGTCGATGAGGGTGACGCTCCACGGCTCGCTGTAGTTCTGGTGCACGTCCATGCGGTTGTTGCGCATGTCAAAGGTGACGTCGGAGGTGTGCAGGAAGTAGTTGGCGAAGAAGTCCTTGATCGCATAGCCCTTGTAGCCAAGGCAGATCACGAAGTCATGAATCCCGTGGGCGGAATACTGTTTCATGATGTGCCAAAGAATTGGCTTGCCACCGATCTCAATCATCGGTTTGGGCTTGAGGTGCGACTCTTCGCTGATGCGCGTGCCCAGGCCACCCGCCAGAATTACTGCCTTCATCGTCTCCCCTCTTGTTCTTCACAGAGCTCGGCCAAGCTATTTCAAGCTTTTGCGGGCTGTCTGGCTAAAACGCTCTACCGTGTCAGACGCTGGCGTACCGGCCGCAAGCGCTCGTTTTATGGCGATATGAGGGGGACTTGCAGGAAACGCGCCAGCTCGGTGGGCCCCGCGTCGTCGGCGTCATCCAATAAAAAGGGGAACCGGGTCAATCACGACCAGATTCCCCAATTACTTCAAAGAAGACCTTCACTCCATTACGAGTGAAGATCCAAAACCTCAACCAAACAAATCGAACGCGTCACCATTGGCGGTCTTGAAATGCTCAATGGTAGTGAAGCCTGCGTACCAGTCCTGCAGTTTCACACCATGGTCGGGCACAGCGCCTTGAGTATCAAAGCGATCGTAGAGATAGAGATCATTATCAACTCGCATGAGCTGCAAGTCGGCCGCGGAGTTGACATTGTTCAATATCAGCGTGTCATTGATGCTCGTTCCGTCATCGCGGATAGTCACCAACTTACTGGTATTAACGGTATAGGTATCATCGCCCTCTCCACCGTTGGCAAAGCCTCCAGATTTCATGTTCCAGGCGAATTCACCCTTCACGTTCAGGGTCAACTTGTCATTGCCGACGCCGCCGAGCAACACGAAGTTGTCACCGGTGCCGCTCAAGATATCGTCGCCGTCACCGCCATCGGCCGTGCCGCTGACCACCGTGAGGCTATCGTTGCCAGCTTCGCCAAAAGCCATGGTTCCACGATCATCGGCAGCACTGGTGATGACATCGCCACCATTGCCGCCATACAGCATGTCGGCCTGAGGCCCGTTTGCTACACCGCCAAGGGAGAATGGCCCGATCTGGGAGTACAAACCGCCGTAGATGGTATCGCCACCTTCGCCGCCATAAACCAGATCATTGCCCAGACCACCCTCAAGGTAGTTCCCGGCCGCATCACCGGTCAGCGTGTCGTCGAAGTGGCTGCCCACTACGCGTTCGATGTTGAGCAAGACGTCGCCTTGCGCATCGCCACCCTGAGTGACCCCGGTCTGTAGGTTGATATTCACGGCAGTTGCGCTGTTGATGTACCAGGCACTGTCCAGCCCTTCACGCCCATCGATCCGGTCGGCACCGGCGCCACCGATGAAAATGTCGCTGCCTGTAGATCCCGACAGCGTGTCGTCAAAACTGCTGCCCTGGAAAATTTCGATCCCGGTGAAGGTATCGCCAGCGGCATCGCCCGCATTGACATTGGTTTTCAAATCGATTGTCACGGCGCTGGTGGATTGTTCATAGCTGGCCATGTCCTGACCGGCTGCGCCGTCCAGCCCCATGGCGGTGGCGCCACCGATAAAGATGTCGTTGAGCGTGGTCCCTCGGAGGATTTCGATATCGACGTAAGTATCGCCAGCCGCGATACCGGAGTGGATGCCTGTCATCAAGTTAAGGGTCACCGCTACGCTACTGTCACCATAGCTAACAACATCCACACCGGTGCCGCCGAAGAACTGGTCTGCACCGCCACCACCAAACAGCACGTCATTACCGGCACCGCCGGTGATGATGTTGTCGCTGGCGTTGCCGTAACCGGTAAAGGCTGCCGCCCCGGTATACGTCAGGCGCTCAACGTTGGCCGCCATGGAGAAAGTGGCGTAGCTGGTACGGATCTCGTCGTTACCGCCACCCACCTGCTCGATGATCGTGCCGCCAGAACCGTTGATGATGTAGA
>NZ_JBXANU010000023.1:0-73712 GCF_058802085.1 Pseudomonas sp. GW822-FHT02G04 | reverse complement strand
TCGCTGGCGTTGCCGTAACCGGTAAAGGCTGCCGCCCCGGTATACGTCAGGCGCTCAACGTTGGCCGCCATGGAGAAAGTGGCGTAGCTGGTACGGATCTCGTCGTTCCCCCCACCCACCTGCTCGATGATCGTGCCGCCAGAACCGTTGATGATGTAGACATCATCACCCGCCCCCCCGTCAAGGGTCACGGTGCTCAGGTCAACGTTGAACGTGTCGTTGAACCCCGTACCAATGACCTTTTCGATGTTGACCAGGGTGTCGCCTTGCGCGTCACCACCAACTCCGGGGAGCCCACCGCCGGTACGAATATCAACGTTCACAGCAGCAGCCGACGTCGAATAGTCCACGGTATCGGTACCGGTGCCGCCATCCAGCTTGTCCGCACCGGCACTCCCTTTGATCACATCATTGCCACCCAAGGCATAGATCTCATCATCCCCACTGGTACCTGTCAGCGTATCCACGCCGTTTGTCCCGTTTATCACTGCCATTGCGACTTCTTCCTTGCCATGTTGTTGAACCAGATACCTACAGAAAACGGCGCCCGACGAGCGTCGTCACATCCTCATTTCAATAAATGTTTATCCCGATGCTTCGGCAGATCCAACTCGAACTGGAGAAGAAAAATCACCTTGAAATAAAACAAAAACAGGCGACATAAAGTCGCCTGTTTTCAAGGGATGGGTCGAAACCAATCAGTCCGGCAACCAGCCCCACAACCAGTGATTCAGGTTGTCGCCACGCAACATGAAATCGCGGTGCACCGCCTCCTTCAGCTCATCACCCATGCGGTAGCTGGCGTCCGGGTCGGCCAGGTGCATGCGGATCGCCTGCAGCCATTCGTCGGTGCTGTTGCTATAGACCTTGGTGCACGGCAAGTGGCCGCGATAGGCCTCGGTATCGGTGCAGATCACCGGGTAACCACAGGCACCATATTCCAGCAGGCGCAGGTTGCTTTTGCAGTCGTTGAAGATGTGGAACTCCAACGGTGCCAGCGCCAGGTCGAGGTTCAGGCTCGCCAGTTTGAACGGGTAGCCCTGCAAGCCGATGGTGGAGTGAAACTCGTGAACATACGGGCGCAAAGCGTCGGGACACATGCCGAAGAACACCCACTCGACTTCGTTCGCCAGTTCGCGCACAACCTCGGCAATGATCTCCAGGTCACCGGTGTGGCTGGTGCCCCCACCCCAGCCGACACGCGGTTTGCTGGAGGTGCGACGACGACTGGTGAGCGTCGCCCATGGGGCCGGCGACAGCATGTTCGGCACCACGCGGATCTCGCTGTGCATGCTCGACAAGGCATCGGCCAGCGGTTGAGTGGTAACCACTACCCGGTCGCACAGGCCAATGCCTTCACGCAGCAATTGCTCGGTGTTGACCGGTTTGTTGCGGGCGTGGGTGTTTTTCTTCGGCGCACTGATGATGTAGTCGTCGAGTTCGAAAATCCGTAGTGCACTGGAATACTTTTTCATCCGCAAAATGTCGCCCGCGGCGCCTTCGCTGTAACGCCCTTGCAAGATGATCGTGTCCGGAGACAGACGCTCGATCTCCACGGTCGACGGCGACTCGTAGGCCACCCGCGCGATCACGCGCCCGGCCGCTTCGAGCTCTGCCAGTGGCGCGGTCACTCGGTAGTGGCCGACGGCAGTGCTGTTGACCGGCAGACCGAGAATCAACGGCAAAGCGCGAGAACAGAACGGATTCCAGTTATTGCGCAGCGACGGCTCCAGGCTGAAACTGGAAATCCCGAGACTCAGCGCCGGGCTGTAGGCCGGATCCTTGGCGATCGTCGGCAACCATTTGCGATAGAAAGCTTCCTGTTCAAGCTCGCGCAACGCCAGTGTCGAAGGCTGTGCCGGCGATACCTCATGCGGCATCCACACCACACTGGCGTAAGGCGTCCAGACCACTAGGTAGCCGTCCTTGTTCGCCCGCAAACACAAGTCGACATCGCTGAGGCCTTGGGTAAAGGTCGCCTCATCGAACTGCTCGAGGTCATCGAACACTTGCTTGCGCACCATCAGGCAGTGATTGCTCACCGCACTCCAGTTCTGCGTCACGTGCAAACGCTGCATGTAACCGCGAGAACCGGCTGCCTCACCATAAAACGGTGAACCAACCGGCCCCGCCAGGCCAAGAATCAACCCGGCACTGACGATCGAACCCTCGGGACTGAGGATGCGGGCACCGACCACACCCACTTCGGGACGCTGGGCGTGATTGAGCAACTCATCCAGCCAATCGCTGTCACAGATTACGGTCTGCGCACTGAGGAGCAACAAGTACTCGCCATGGGCCAGGCTCGCGGCGAAATTGCGGATCGCCGCGTCGTTGGCGTCACCGGCGTAACGCAACACCCGCAGCATCGCCGCGCCCAGTTGCGCCATGGCGGCCAGCCAGTCAAGCATCGCCGGGTCGTCAGTGCCGCTGTCGACGATCAGGATTTCGTATTGGGTGTAAGCCGTGCGCTCGATCAAGCTTTCAATGCAACGCTGCAACGCGTGCAGAGAATCGCCGGTCTGGATGATGATCGACACCAGCGGACGCGCTGCATGGCGATAGTCGATGCGGTTGATCAACGGCAATGCTTCCTGCCGGATCGCGTGCGCCACAGCAATACGATCCAGGTGTGCGCCGACCATGCCGGCGTTGCTCTCGATCACTTCGGGCAACGACAACCAGTTGGCGAAGGTCTGGCTCGACTCCACCTGAATCTCGGCAATGTGTTCGATGGTCTGCGGCCCGGCCTCTTCCACCAGACGCCATAACAGATCGTGCGGCGCCAGCTCACCGTGAGTCGGATCGAAACCGCCCAGAGCCATGAAGCGTTGACGTTCGAAGGCCAGGGTTCGGCCGACATAGGGATAGGCGCGCATCAGGTCGAGGTTGAAATCGGGTTTGAACACCGGGTCGGTCGAGTCGCCATCGACCAACGCGCCCTCGTCGCTGTAGGCACAAAGGATGCCCGGCGAACCCGCAATGCGTTCTGCCAGGACCAGCAGAGCCGACTCGCGCAAGGTGTCGCCGGCCCGCAGCAGGCAGAACCAGTGAGCGCCTTCCAGCTGCGGCACCACCGCGTTGAGCTGTTGCGCCCAATCCGCCTGGAACGGCAACTGCACCACGCGATCGTCGGCGACGCGGGATGCATCGGAGAGCGCCAATATCGCTTGCGGCGTGTAAAGCTGACGACTGATGCTTTGCAATGTAGTGTTCAGCGCAGCACTGTCGGCGCCACTATCAATCACGATCGGCACGATCTGCGGACGAAACGTCCAGCTGTCGATGCGTTGTGGCAACAGCCGCTGCTCGACATCGGAGAACCTGCGGATCGCCAGCCATTCGCGATAAAAATCGGAGTAGCTTTCGCTCTCCCCACCCACCCGGCCATTCACCACCGTGTTACGGTTGCCCAGAATGCGCACCACGCACAACTCTTCCCAGGCGTGGGGCTGCTCGGCGATTTTGTTCAGGTCGATGTAGCGCACCCAACCCGACGCCGGAGCCGACTCACCGCTGCGCGCCGCCAGCATCTGCGAAAGCCAGTTCCACTCCACAACGGCAGCCTTGACCATCTCCGGGGTTTTGCTCAACCGCTCAGGGTACAAGCGTTCGGTGCTCAGTACAGTGTTCAGGGACACCAGGTTACCGCGACGCATCAAGCACACAAACAAAGCGAAATCGAGCATGGCAACGAAACCGGCGCCTTCCTGAATCAGGGCCGGCAACAGCTCCAGCACATCGGCGCGACGCATCAGGGTCGAACTGAAGTTGCCGAGGAAATTCTTCGGTGTGCCTTCGAAGATCGCCAGCATGTCATCGCCTTTGAGCAATGCATCGTTCGGCGAGAACCGGCAGTTGTCGACCCGCGGCGGCAGGATGAAATTACCGGCATCGCTGAGCATCCGCAGGGCAAACACCACATTCACATCCGCGTGGTCGATCAACACCTGCGCCTGCAATGCAACGCTCGGTGCAAACAGGCGGTCGTCATCGCACAGCACTTTGATCAATTCGCCACGGGCTTCTTCTACGCAGCGCAGCACATTTTTCTGCAACCCCAGACGTTGCGGATTACGCAGGTAGCGAATTGGGTGAGACGGCTCGACGAAGGCATCGGCAATGTCGCGGATCTCGTCGCCGGGCGAATCGTCACAGATGACGATTTCGACGTGCTCGTAGGTCTGGGCGAGTGCACTTTCCAATGCCTGACTGAAGAAGCGCGGGTTGAAGGCAGGGATAACGATGCTGACGAGGGGGCGTTGATTCACGGCGGGAAACTCTCGAGCGGCGGGCCTCTACCCTTTCAGGCAGAGGCCCTGGAACCGCTTAGAAAAAGACGGTTGGCAGCTCGACGGGCGCTGACTCAGACCTTGTTGAACAGGCCCAGCTGAGCAATCTTGCTAAAGGCCAGTTGCGAGGCCTGCAACATGGTTTGTTGCAAGGTCAGACGGGTCATTACTTCAGCCGGATCGGAATCGCGGATCGACGATTGGGTCTGGGCATTGGCCAGCTTCAGGCTCTGGTTGGTATCGCTCTGGGTCTCCAGGGCAGCACCGCGCCCACCGACAGAACTCAAAGCACTGGACAACTGATCGGTGCCGCTGGCCAGGTTGGCAATACCCGAAGCCAGTGACGCTTGCAGTTTCTGAGTGGCGATCGGGTTGCCGTTGGTTGGTGTATTCAGCGCGGTTTTCAACTGGCTCACGGTGTCCAGAATGTTCTGGGTTTCGTGAGTGTTGACTTCGACGCTGAACTGATCGTTGGTAGCCGGCGTACCGGCCAAGGTGAAGCTCACACCCGATGCAGTGGCGACGCTGCCGGCCATCGTACCGGTAGACACTGGCCTGCTGCTGGCCGTCAAAGGCGCTGCGTACAGTTCAAAAGCGGTGGCACTGGTGAATTTCAGGATCGCCGAACCGTTAGGAAAACTGGCGTGGTAAGCCACCGGGTTGGTGATACTGCTGGCGGTGACCTGCGCCGTCGAAGGGTTGCCCGGGCTACCGGTTGCGGTGAAGGTGTCCGGTTTGGCCGCCAGGGTAAAGGTGTGACCAGGCAGCACGGTAGCCGCCGTATCACCGGCGCTCAGATTGATGTTCAGAGTCAGCTCGACGCCGCGGAAAGTGACGGCCTGGCCCACCTTGCTGGCAGGATCGAATGCACCGCCCTGGCTGGCTTCGGCGGTGACGTCGTTGCCGAGCGAATCAGTGATTTTCAGCTGGGTGCCGCTGACGAAGTCCACGGTATACGGCTCGCCACTGCGGAACTTGCTGTTGTAGGTAACGCCCGACGACACCTGGCCATTGGACAGGGTCACGCGACCATCATCCACCGCCGGCGCGGTCATGGTGACCTGGCTGCGGCTGGTGTTGATCGCCTGCTGGAACGCATCCCAACCGGTGCTGTTTGTGGCCATCGACATGGTGTCGCCAATCGCCAGGTCCAGCGTCACCTGGTCACCGTTGTAGCTGTAGGTTCCGTCGTTGTTACGCGTGAACGGCACGGTATCGCCCTTGGAGCCGGCGAAGATGTATTTGCCGTTCTCGTCCTTGCTGTTCATCAGGCTCAGCAATTGCTCTTCGATCTGCCCCAGCTCCGAGGCATTGGCCTGACGGTCGGCATCCGTGTACCCGGCGTTACCGGCGCTGACGGCCAGTTCCTTGGCGCGCTGCAATACGTTGCCGATGCTGGTCATCACCGCTTCGGTGGTCCCCAGGGTCGCCTTGATAGTGGTGGCGTTGGCCTCGTATTGATCAAGCATCGAAGCCTGCTGACCCAATTGCAGCAGACGCGAAGCGCCGACCGGATCATCCGCCGCGGTATTCACGCGAACCAGGCTGCTGGCCTCTTCGCTGCTCTTGACCACGTTGGAAAAGTTCTTCTGATAGTTGGCAGCAGAGGACTCGTAAAACTGGGCGGTAGAAATGCGCATGGGCTACGACTCCTTAAAGACTGTTGATCAGTGTGCTGAAGATTTCCTGCGCAGCCTTGATGATCTGCGAAGACGCGGTGTAGTACTGCTGATACTTGACCAGGTTGCCGGTTTCCTCATCGAGGTCGACACCGGACAACGAGTCGCGAGCGCCCTTGGCGTTGGCCAGAATCGCCTCAGTGGCGGCGCTGTCGAGCTTGCCTTGCGCAGCTTTGGCGCCGACGCCTTCGACCAATTTGCCGTAGGCGTCGGTCAAGGAAATGCCTTTACTGGCCGAACCGGTATCCACGGTCTGCTTGGTCTGCAGGCCGGCCAGTGTAGTGCCGTTGCGGTTGTCCAGCGTGCCTGGCTGGCTGAGCGATACGTTGATCGCGGTGCCGTTACCTGGCGAACCGGCCACAGTCATGTCAAACGACACAGTGCGCTGCACGATGGGCGGTCCCGGATCATTGATCGCGGCACCGGTGCCGTCGACCAGCGGAATGGTCAGGCTCAGCGTATTGTTCTGGCCCGGCACGATGGTGCCGCTGCTGAGCGAGTTGCCTTGGGCATCGAGCATTTGATAAGTCTGAGTCGTACCACCGGCCGCACCAAATACGATTTTGACCGGCGTCGAAGTCTTCAGGCCGTTCTGGATCGTGGTGGTGGTCGCCGTGTCGTAGATATCGAACTTGGTGGTCAGGGTCGGTTGGCCGCTGGCCGGAATCGTCAATGTGCCGCTGCCGCCCGCAGCAATTGCCGCGCCCAACGGTGCCGCGATGGCCAGACGTTTGGAGTCGGTCATCTCGGTCTTGATGTTGGTCGCTGCGTTGCGGGTCGGGGTGATCTTGAACGTGTCGCCGGCGGCTGCGGTGCCACCGGAAAGTGTCATGGAGAAGCCATCGATCACCGGAGGTGGCGTGGTCAGCGTGCTGAACGCGCCCATGGCGGTGCCTTCAGGCAGACGCTGCACGGTGTAGTTGGTGGCGCTGGTGAAGGTGACCTTGTAATCGTTGATGGTCAGCTTGCCGCTGTCCTCGATGCTCACGTCGAAGTTGCCTGAGCCGGCGCTATTGCCGACCGTGGCAACGCTGCGCTGAGCCATTTGCGCGGCAGTGTTGATGCTGTTGAACAGGTTCGAACCGAAGTCACCGTTCTTGTCGATGCCCTGGGCCTGGACGGTGTTCATCTGATCGGCGACGACCAGCGCCACACGCCCCAACTCGTTCATGGCCGGGTCCAGCACGGTGCTGCGATAACGCAGCAAGCCGCCCATTTCCCCACCGGTCATCACCGAGGTGATGTCGATGGTGCTCGAACCACGATTGAGCTGAATGGCCGAACGCGACGGATCGTCTTTGCTCGGCACCACTTCCAGCTTGCTGGCGGTGCTGCCCATGACCAGCGGCTGACCGCTGCCCAGGTAAATGTCGAGGTTACCGTCACGCTCGAGCACTTGCGCACCGGTGAAGGTGGACAACTGGCGCACGGTCTCGTTGCGCGCGTCGAGCAAGTCGTTGGGCTGGCCGCCGGCGTTGGAAACTTCGGAGATCTTCTGGTTCAACTGGGCCACGGTGGCCGCCAGTTTGTTGACCTGATCGGCCATGTCCGCCAGGTTGCCGTTGATGTTCGCGTTCTGCGTGGTCAACTGGCTGGAGATCGAGTTGAACCGGTTGCTCAGGGCTTGCGCATCGCTGAGCAGCAGTTGGCGGGAAGCATCGTCGCCGGGTTTGGCGTTGACGTTCTGTACCGAGGCGAAGAACTTGGTCAGGGCGCCATTAAGGCCAGTGCCGCTGTCCGACAGCAACGCATCGAGCGGGCTGATCTGCCCGGCGTAGGCCGCCGAGTCACTGTTGAGCGAGGTAGTGGTTTGCAGTTGCGCATCGAGGTAGCTGTTGTACACCCGACGCACATCAGCCAGGGTTGTACCGGTGCCGATGTAGACATTGCCGAACTGATTCGAGGCCTTGCTGCCCTGCACGGTTTGCTGACGCGAGTAGCCTGCGGTGTCGGCGTTGGCAATGTTGTTACCGGTAACCATCAACGCGCTTTGGCCAGCGGATAAACCCGACATCCCGATGTTGAGCAAACTCATGATTCAAACCTTATGCCTTGTGCCTATAAAGGCGTAGTGGAAGCGCCCGCCGCAGCGTAGTTTTGGTAACTCGTCATCTGCTTGGCTATCTGCGAAATCTTGCTTGCGTAATCCGGGTCGGTTGCATACCCGGCTTTTTGCAACTCGCGTACAAACTGTTCTGGGTTATCGGCCGACTTCAGCACATCTTGATAGCGATTGTTGCTTTGCAGCAGCGTCACAAGGTCATGGAAGCTGTCCTTGTAAGAGGCGTAGGAACGGAACTCGGCCGTCTCCTTGACCATCTGGCCATTTCTGAATTCGCTGGTGATCGCCCGCGCCGAATCGCCCTTCCAGTTACCGCTGGCCTTGATCCCGAACAGGTTGTGGCTACTGCTGCCATCCTGGGCGCGCATGACCGATTTACCCCAACCGGTTTCCAGGGCGGCCTGAGCCACCAGATAACGCGGATCGACACCGATACGGTCGGCGGCTTCTTTGGCCATCGGCAGCATGGTGTTGACGAATTCGTCGGCGGAGCTGAAGGCTTTTTTCGCCGGTGCCAGGGGGATTTGAGCCATGGCACGCCCATAAATCTGCAGGCGCCCACTGGAGGTCGTATCCGTTTGCGAAGCCAGCCAGTCGCCGTTGTACAGCGGGCCGGAACCGGCCGTGGTGCTCGGCGGCACCTGGATTTTGTTCTGCGCTGCGGAGGCGGTCGTCGCCGTGGTCGATGCAGATGGCACCAACCCTGCGAGCAAACGGTCGGCCAGTTTCGGTGGCAGTGCCAGACGTCGCTGATTGATCAGCGCCATGTCGTTGCGGTGTGCGCCCTCGCCCGCGCCTGCCGGCACCTTCACCGCGCGCGACGCCCACAATGGGCGCTCGCCGTTGAGGCGCGACAGCGGCCCGTTGGTCGCGACCGTACCGGCGGCAATCGGTGTTTCCACGGCGGCCTTCGCGGCGGCTTGCTTGGCGGCAGACGCTGCCGCGGCCTCGCCCGGCGCCAACGGTTTGTTCTTCGACATCTGGCGCATCAGCACGTCAGCCAAGCCGATACCGCCGCCTTCGCGGGACAGGGAAACGGCCAACTGCTGGTCGTACATTTCCTGGTATTGCTTGGCCGCCGGCGTGTTGAGCGGATTGTCCTGGCCCAGCGCTTCGGTGGCCGAGCGCATGGACTTGAGCATTTCACCGAGGAACAGCGACTCGAATTCCTGCGCCACTTTGCGCATGTTCGCATCGCTGTTCTTGTCGCCGACCTTGAGCTGATTCAAACGATTCAGGTCCGAGTAGGAACCCGAATCACTGCTGCTGACCAGACCGCTTTTGCGCATATCCATGATCGCCGTCCTCAGATCACGATCAGGTCGGCTTGCAACGCGCCGGCCTGTTTCAGCGCTTCGAGGATCGCCATCAAGTCACCCGGCGCCGCGCCGACCTGGTTCACCGCACGAACGATTTCGTCGAGGGTGGTGCCCGGGCCGAACTTGAACATCGGCTTGGCTTCTTGCTGAGCGTTGACCCGCGAGCGCGGCACGACCGCCGTCTGCCCGTTGGACAGAGGGCCGGGCTGGCTGACGATCGGGTCTTCGGTGATGGTTACGGTCAGGCTGCCGTGGGTCACGGCGGCCGGGGAAACCTTGACGTTCTGGCCAATCACGATAGTGCCGGTGCGCGAGTTGATGATAACTTTCGCCACCGCCTGACCCGGATCGACTTCGAGGTTTTCGAGGATCGACAAATAGTCGACCCGCTGGCTCGGATCGAGTGGCGCGGTCACGCGGATCGAGCCACCGTCGATGGCCTGAGCAACGCCAGGACCAAGCATGTCGTTGATCTTGTCGACGATGCGCTTGGCCGTGGTGAAGTCCGAACGGTTGAGGTTCAGGGTCAGGCTGTTGCCCTGATTGAAACCGCTCGGCACTGCACGCTCGACCGACGCACCGCCGGGGATGCGACCGGCCGACGGAACGTTGACGGTGATCTTCGAACCGTCACGACCTTCGGCATCGAAACCGCCGACCACCAGGTTGCCCTGAGCGACGGCGTAGACGTTGCCATCGATACCTTTGAGCGGCGTCAACAGCAAGGTGCCGCCGCGCAGGCTCTTGGAGTTACCGATGGACGCTACGGTGATATCTATCTGCTGACCCGGCTTGGCGAACGCTGGCAAATCGGCGCTGATCGACACGGCCGCGACGTTCTTCAATTGCACGTTGCCGGAACCTGCCGGCACCTTGATGCCGAATTGCGAGAGCATGTTGTTGAAGGTCTGCAGAGTGAACGGGGTCTGGGTCGTCTGGTCACCGGTGCCGTTAAGCCCGACCACCAGGCCATAGCCGATCAATTGGTTGGAACGCACGCCGGAAATACTGGCGATGTCCTTCAGCCGTTCGGCTTGAGCATCGAAGGCCGCCGTCAGCAACAGGACGCCCACCATAAGGCTTTTCAGATTCAACGTAGCCACCTAGAAAGGGAACAGCGGGCTGAGGAAGAAACGGTCGAACCAGCCTGGCTGACTCGCATCGGCAAACGCACCGGTGCCCGAATAGGTGATACGTGCATCGGCGACGCGGGTCGACGACACGGTGTTATCGGTGGCGATGTCATCGGCACGAACAAGGCCGGCAATCCGTACCAGTTCATCACCGGTGTTGAGTGTCAGCCACTTCTCGCCGCGCACAGCGATGATGCCGTTGGGCAACACGTCGGCAACGGTCACAGTGATCGAACCGGTCAGGCTGTTGCTTTGGCCGGTCTTGCTGTCGCCTTTGCTTGCGCGATCAGCTTTGTAGCCGGCGTTCAGGCTCAAGTCGTTACCACCGATCGGGTTGTTGGTGGTCAGGCTGGAGCCGAACAACGAGGTCAGGCCGACGCTGGTGTCGCTGGTCTTGTCGATCTGCGAGTTGGCGTTCTTGCTCGCCTGGGTACGCTCGTTCAGGGTGATGGTGATGATGTCACCGACCCGGAACGCCTTGCGGTCGCTGTACAGGTTCTGTTCGAAACCGGCCTGGTAGATCGAGCCGTTATTGGCGGCAGCCGGCAGCGGCGTGCGCGGCAACACCGGGGCGTAGTAAGGGTCATTGGGCTTGGGCGTCGGACCGACGCACCCCGCCAGCGCGGCGACCCCACTCAGTGCCAGAACAGATACAAAGCGATTCATGACCCTACCTCACGGTGTTGCAGGCGACCTCATGGCCGCCTCATAGACTTGATTACAGATTCTGCGTTACGAACGAGAGCATCTGGTCGGCGGTGGAGATCACTTTGGAGTTCATCTCGTAGGCGCGCTGAGTGGTGATCATGTTGACCATCTCTTCAACGGTGCTGACGTTGGACGTTTCCAGAGTGTTCTGCAGCGTGGTGCCAAAACCGGCAAGGCCCGGGGTGCCGACTTGCGGCGCGCCACTGGCAGCGGTTTCCAGGAACAGGTTGTTGCCCACGGCTTGCAGACCAGCCGGGTTGATGAAGTCGGCGGTTTGCAGGTTGCCGATCACTTGGGCGGCCGGGCTGCCGGCAACAGTGATGGACACGGTGCCGTCACGGCCAACGGTGAACGTCTGGGCGTTGTTCGGAATGACAATGGCCGGCTCCAGGGCAAAGCCGCTGGCGTTGACGATCTGGCCGTTGGAATCCAGGTGGAAGGTACCGTCACGGGTGTAGGACGTGGTGCCATCGGGCTGCAGAATCTGGAAGAAACCGCGACCATCGATGGCCATGTCCAACGGCTGCTCG
Organism: Pseudomonas sp. GW822-FHT02G04; assembly: GCF_058802085.1. Lineage (NCBI taxonomy): Bacteria > Pseudomonadati > Pseudomonadota > Gammaproteobacteria > Pseudomonadales > Pseudomonadaceae > Pseudomonas > Pseudomonas sp. GW822-FHT02G04. The sequence goes on along the minus strand of NZ_JBXANU010000023.1, from coordinate 61,989 downwards.
GTGGTTTGCAGGCTGCCGGCAGTGAAGTTTTTCTGGGTGCCGACGATGCGCACACCGGTACCCACTTGCAGACCCGACGGCAGTTCGCTGTCCTGGGTCGACTGGGCGCCTGGCTGGCGTTTGATCTGATACAGCAAGTCCTGGAACTCGGCGCGGTCACGTTTGAAACCCGTGGTCGATACGTTCGCCAGGTTGTTGGAAATGGTGGTGAGGTTGGTGTCCTGGGCGGACAGACCTGTTTTGGCAACCCATAGAGCCGGAAGCATTCGATTCTCCTCGTGCGCCTGTTTTACGGCGCGACGTTCTGATAATTAGCTGATCTGCAAGACCCGAGCCATGGCCTGGTCATCGTCTTTGGCGGTGTTCATCATCTTGATGTGCAGCTCGAACTGCTTGGCCAGCGCCAGTACCGAAGTCATTTCTTCCACGGCATTGACGTTGCTCGACTCGAGGAACCCGGACACCAGTTTGACGCCGGCATCGGCTTGCGCCGGCTTGCCGTCCTTGGTGTGGATCGAACCATCCAGGCCTTTGGTCATGTTCTTGAAGTCCGGGTTGACCAGCTTGATGCGGTCGACTTCGGCCATCACACGCGGGCCTTCGCCCATCGCGCGGATGCTGACGGTGCCGTCTTCGCCGACTTCGATCTGCTGCTCGGGCGGCACGGCAATCGGCCCGCCATTGCCCATCACCGGCATGCCGTTGCCGGCGCGCAGTACACCCAGCGCGTCGACATTCAGGCTGCCGGTGCGCACGTAGCTTTCACCGCCATCGGGGTTTTGCACGGCGATCCAGCCGTTGCCTTGCACCGCGACATCGAGGTCGCGACCGGTTTGCACCAGTGCGCCCGGGGAGAAGTCGGTGGCCGGACGTTCGCTCATGGCAAACGCACGCGCCGGAAAGCTGTCACCAAACACCGGCATCGAACGGGCCTGCTCCAGGTCCTTCTGAAAACCATTGGTAGAGATGTTCGCCAGGTTGTTGGCATGAGCCTTCTGCGCCAGTGCATTCTGGCTGGCGCCGGTCATTGCCACATAAAGGTACTTGTCCACACTCTTTCCTCTGCATGCCGGACGTTTGCCGCCCACCGCTGTACTGCTGAGCCATAAGCAATTTGCAGACCAACTTTTTTCTGGCGGCGCCAGGCCCGGCAAACAAAGGACTTGAGGGGTTTAGAGGGGATTGGGGGAATGTATCGAAGACGAAAAACCGGCGGTGTTATGCCGCCAAGAGGCAAGGATCAGCCTGGACGCTGATCGTTCCCCTGTGGCGAGGGAGCTTGCTCCCGCTCGGGCGCGAAGCGGCCGCAAAACCTGCCTGCGCGATCTGCCTGCAATAATTCGGTTGATCGTTCCCACGCTCCGCGTGGGAATGCCTCAATGGACGCTCCGCGTCCGCTTATGGGACGCAGAGCGTCCCGGGCTGCATTCCCACGCAGAGCGTGGGAACGATCAGTCAGCCGGGCTCTTTGCCGACCTCATACTCGCGCAACTTATTGGCAATGGTGGTATGGGAAACCCCCAACCGCTTGCCCAGTTGCCGACTGCTCGGGTGCTCGGAATACAAGCGTTCCAGCACGGCTTTCTCGAAGCGCCCGACAATCTCGTCCAGCCCGCCCTCGAGGGAGAAATCGCCAAGCGGCTGACGCACGCCGTAGTCCGGCAGACGAATGTGCTCGGCTTTGACGGTGCCACCCTCACACAGGGAGACCGCCTGAAACAGCACGTTTTCCAACTGCCGCACGTTACCCGGCCAGTGATAATGACCGAGCCGCTCCATCGCCGCCGGTGCCAGTTTCGGCAGCGGGCAACCGATCTGTCGACTGGCCTGATCGAGGAAGTGCTCCACCAGCGGTGCTAGTCCGTCGAGGCATTCGCGCAGTGGCGGGATGTGCAGCGAGAGCACGTTCAAGCGGTGGTACAAGTCCTGACGAAATTCACCGCGAGCACACAGCTCGGACAAGTCCACCTGAGTCGCGCAGATTACCCGCACATCCAGATAAACCTCTTCATCGCTGCCGACACGACGGAAGCAACCGTCCTGCAGAAAGCGCAGCAATTTCACCTGCAAGCGCGGGCTCATTTCGCCGACGCCATCGAGAAACAACGTGCCGCCCGCGGTCAGCTCCAGGAGCCCGAGCTTGCCTTCGGCCCGCGCCCCTTCAAAGGCGCCGGGGCCGTAGCCGAACAATTCGGTCTCGGCCATGGACTCCGGCAGGCCGGCGCAGTTGAGCGCCATCAGCGGCGACTGCCCACGCGGGCTCGCCAGGTGACAGGCCCGCGCCAACAACTCTTTGCCGGTGCCGGTTTCGCCTTCGATCAATAGCGGGGCATCCAGTGGTGCCATGCGCCGCGCTTCGCGAACCACCGCCGCCATCACTTTCGAGCTTTGGAAAATGCTGTCGAAGCCGCGCAACTCCTGCTTGCGCACGTTATAGATGCGCTCACCCACCCGATCCGCGCGGTGCAGCGTCAACACCGCCCCGGCCATGGCTTCGCTTTCGTCATGCTCCGATTGCAGCGGCGCGATGTCGGCAAGAAACACGTCACCCTTGACCTTCACCCGCAAGCCGTTGATCCGCGACTTGTTGGCGCGCACCAGTTCCGGCAAATCGAAGTCTTCGGCATACCGCGACAGCGGAATCCCCGGCACCTCATCCACCCGCACCCCGAGCAACTGCGCCGCCGCACGGTTGGCCGCGACGATGGAGCCGCCCATGTCGATCGACAGCACCGGAAACTCCAGGGCGCCGAGCAAGGCATTGAGTTCCATGTGCCGACGCTCGCTGGGCATCAGCCCTACACGCTTGACGCCGAATACCCCGCCAATCGCCTCGAACTTCGGCCGCAACGCCTGGAACTGAATGTTGATCAGGTTCGGACAGTGCAGATAGATCGCATTGCCATGCTCACCGCCCACTTCGCCGCGAGCGACGTTGATCCCGTACTCGACCAACAGGTTGAGAATGTCGCGCAGGATACCGATGCGGTTCTGGCAGTGAACTTTGATACGCATATAAAGGCCCGTAACAGGGGTGATCGAGGCCCGACGCAAGGAAATTTCTGCGCGAACGCCAAGTTAGTCGTCAAGATTATGTGACACCCGCGATCCATTTCAAACACGGAAATATCAATACTTACGCCACAGCAGCAAAACCGTAACGAATACTTTACGAAAAGCATGGACTTTTCCTACACAAGGCGCGGATCACCTGCTGCAAAGTCGCACACCTTGGCGTATCTCTAATTCCAGAGCAGGACATAAAACAAGAACGTATCCCCTAGCAGGAGAGCAGTATGAAGCAGACGCAATACGTGGCTCGCGAGCCCGATGCGCAAGGTTTTATCGACTACCCCGCTGAAGAACACGCGGTGTGGAATACGCTGATCACTCGCCAACTGAAAGTGGTCGAGGGTCGTGCGTGCCAGGAATACCTGGACGGTATCGAAAAACTCGGTCTGCCCCACGACCGCATTCCGCAACTCGGCGAAATCAACAAAGTCCTCGGTGAAACCACCGGCTGGCAAGTTGCCCGAGTGCCCGCGCTGATTCCCTTCCAGACCTTTTTCGAATTGCTGGCGAACAAGCAGTTTCCGGTAGCGACCTTTATTCGTACCCGCGAAGAGCTGGATTACCTGCAAGAGCCGGACATTTTCCACGAGATCTTCGGCCACTGCCCGCTGCTGACCAACCCCTGGTTCGCCGAATTCACCCGCACCTACGGCAAACTCGGCCTACAGGCTTCCAAGGAAGAACGCGTGTACCTGGCGCGCCTGTACTGGATGACCATCGAGTTCGGCCTGGTCGATACGCCGCAAGGCCTGCGCATCTATGGCGGCGGCATTCTGTCCTCGCCGAAAGAAACTGTTTACGCCCTGTCGGACGCACCTGAGCATCAGGCCTTCGACCCGCTGGAATGCATGCGCACGCCGTACCGCATCGACATTCTGCAACCGCTGTACTTTGTCCTGCCGAACCTCAAGCGCCTGTTCGATCTGGCCCACGAAGACATCATGGGCATGGTCAAACAAGGCATGCAGCTTGGGTTGCACGCACCGAAATTTCCGCCAAAAGCTGCGTGACCCGCGCCTTTTGGCATCAAGTGAGTCTGTTACGGATCGCCGCTTTGCTTTAGCGTGGTCCCACTGACGACCGTTTTTCAAAACACTCGATTTCAGGAACACATCATGTCCACATTGAACCAAGCCCATTGCGAAGCCTGCCGCGCCGATGCCCCTCAGGTCAGCGACGAAGAACTGCCGATCCTGATCAAGCAGATCCCTGACTGGAACATCGAAGTCCGCGACAGCGTGATGCAGCTGGAAAAAGTTTTCCTGTTCAAAAACTTCAAGCACGCGCTGGCGTTCACCAATGCCGTTGGCGAAATCTCCGAGGCCGAAGGTCACCACCCGGGCCTGTTGACCGAGTGGGGCAAAGTCACCGTGACCTGGTGGAGCCACTCCATCAAGGGCCTGCACCGCAACGACTTCATCATGGCCGCGCGCACTGACGAAGTGGCTAAAGACGCCGAGGGCCGCAAATAATGCATTTCGACGCCATCGGCCGAGTACCCGGCGACCCGATTCTCGGCCTGATGGAGGCCTATGCGCAGGACCCCAACCCGCGCAAATTCGACTTGGGTGTGGGGGTATATAAAGACGCCCAGGGCCTGACGCCCATCCTTGAAGCGGTGAAGCTTGCCGAGCAGCGCCTGGTGGATCGCCAGGCCACCAAGACTTACATCGGCGGCCACGGCGATGCAGCGTTCGGCAAAGTCATCAATGAGCTTGTGCTGGGTGCCGATTCGGCGCTGATCGCCGAGCAACGGGCCGGCGCCACTCAAACACCGGGCGGCACCGGCGCGCTGCGCTTGAGCGCCGACTTCATCGCCCAATGCCTGCCGGGCCGTGGCGTGTGGCTGAGCAGTCCGACCTGGCCGATCCACGAAACCATTTTCGCGACGGCCGGGGTCAAGGTCAGTCACTACCCGTACGTGGGCAGCGATAACCGCCTCGATGTCGAAGCGATGCTCGCGGTGCTCAATCAAGCACCGAAGGGCGATGTGGTGCTGCTACACGCCTGCTGCCACAACCCGACCGGTTTCGACCTGTCCCATGACGATTGGCGCCGAGTGCTGGACGTGGTGCGCAGTCGCGACTTGCTGCCGCTGATCGACTTCGCCTATCAGGGCTTCGGCGATGGCCTGGAGCAAGATGCCTGGTCGACCCGGCTGTTCGCCGCCGAGTTGCCGGAAGTGCTGATCACCAGTTCCTGCTCGAAGAACTTCGGCCTGTACCGCGACCGCACCGGTGCGCTGATTGTCTGCGCACAAACCGCCGACAAGCTGGTGGACATCCGCAGCCAACTGGCCAACATCGCCCGCAACCTGTGGTCGACACCGCCGGATCACGGCGCTGCCGTGGTCGCGACCATCCTTGGCGATCCAGAGCTGAAAAGCCGCTGGGCCGACGAAGTGGAAGCCATGCGTTTGCGCATCGCCCAGCTGCGCAGCGGTCTGGTCGAAGCGCTTGAACCCCACGGCTTGCGCGAGCGGTTTGCGCACATTGGCGTGCAACGCGGGATGTTTTCCTACACCGGTTTGTCGCCGGAGCAGGTCAAGCAACTGCGCGAGCATCACAGCGTGTACATGGTCAGCTCGGGCCGGGCGAACGTGGCGGGGATTGATGCGACGCGCCTGGATCTGCTGGCCGAGGCCATCGCTGACGTCTGCAAGTAACCCCTCCCACTGATTGTTCCCACGCTCCGCGTGGGAATGCCTCATTGGACGCTCTGCGTCCGCTGTTGGGACGCGGAGCGTCCCGGGCTGCGTTCCCACGCAGAGCGTGGGAACGATCAATCAACCCGCTCCTACACACACCTGTCTAGACAACCCCATCCGTCGTAACAAATGGATATAAAGTCTATTTGTCATTTTTCCTGCTGTATCCTGCCCAGGCTTTTTTAAAAGCGCGGATCTACCAGATCTATCAACAGACTTAGCGAGGAGCGCGAAACATGCACGAGATCCCTAATCTCCCCTTCCCAAGCCTGCACGAAACTGAGCAGACAACCACGCAACAAGCCGGCGCCCAACAGCCCGAGCCGAAAGAAGCACCTGAACGCCGTCAGGCCGACAGAGAAGACTGATACACCTGCAATGCCAGACCGTGTGGAAAGCGCTAACATGCGCTTTCCACACTGCCTGAACCGCGAGCCCGCACCATGAGCGATGATTTCACTGAAGCCCAGGCCAGCGTCCTGATCGGCACCGCCGAGAAGATGATCGAGATCTGGAATCGCCTTTCCCCCGAGAAACAAGCCGCCTTGCTGGCCCGCTTCGGCAGCGAAGAAAATGCCCTGGCCGCCCTGGTCACGACGCAACTGGTCGCCCCCGCAAAATCCTGACTCATCCCGTTCGGCAAATAGTTTTACTTTTTCACGCCCCGCGACCGTCCACGCCGCTATCATAAGCAGCCTATCTATTCCCGCTGCCCCGTGGACCTTTTACCCATGTCAAAAACCCAGCGCCCCCTGGCGGTCACGCTGCAAGTCGTTTCCATCGTCCTGTTCACTTTCATCGGTTACCTCAATATCGGTATTCCCCTGGCCGTATTGCCCGGCTACGTCCACAGCGACCTCGGCTTCGGCGCGGTGATCGCCGGGCTGGTGATCAGCGTGCAATACCTGGCCACCCTGCTCAGCCGGCCTTACGCCGGGCGCATCATCGATAACAAGGGCAGCAAACTGGCGGTGATGTATGGCCTCGCCGGCTGTGGTTTGAGCGGTGTGTTCATGCTAATTTCGGCCTGGACGCAAAGCCTGCCGATGCTGAGTTTGATCAGCCTGTTGATCGGGCGCCTGATACTCGGCAGCGCAGAAAGCCTGGTCGGCTCCGGGTCGATCGGCTGGGGCATCGGTCGGGTCGGCGCGGCGAACACCGCCAAGGTCATCTCCTGGAACGGCATCGCCAGTTACGGCGCGTTGGCGGTCGGCGCACCGCTGGGGGTGCTGCTGGTGAGTCAATTGGGTTTGTGGAGCATGGGCGTGAGCATCGTGCTGCTGGCCGTGCTGGGCGTGGCGCTGGCCTGGCCGAAAACCGCGGCGCCGATTGTCGCCGGTGAACGTTTGCCGTTCATGCATGTGCTGGGACGGGTGTTCCCTCATGGCTGCGGCCTGGCACTGGGCTCCATCGGCTTTGGCACCATCGCGACCTTCATCACTCTGTATTACGCCACTCAGCATTGGTCTAACGCGGTGCTGTCCCTGAGTTTGTTCGGCGCCAGTTTCATTGGCGCACGGTTGCTGTTCGGCAACCTGATCAACCGCCTCGGCGGCTTTCGCGTGGCGATTGCCTGCCTCTCGGTGGAAACCCTCGGGCTGTTGCTGCTGTGGCTGGCGCCGGATGCTCATTGGGCACTGGCCGGCGCGGCGCTGAGTGGTTTCGGCTTTTCGCTGGTGTTCCCGGCATTGGGCGTGGAAGCGGTCAATCTGGTGCCGGCCTCCAGCCGTGGCGCAGCAGTTGGGGCCTATTCGCTGTTTATCGATTTGTCACTGGGAATTACCGGCCCGCTGGCGGGTGCGATTGCTGCAGGATTCGGGTTTGCCTCGATCTTCCTGTTCGCCGCCTTCGCCGCTTTGAGCGGATTGATGCTGAGCGTTTACTTGTACCGGCAGGCGCCAAAGCACCTTAATGAAAAGCACCGGGAAGAAAGAGAAGCGCGTTAAAAGTCGACCTTTCCGCGCCCGGCCTTGATGCTGCCGCGCTTGGTCTTGGATTCGAGCCGACGCTTTTTCGAGCCCAGAGTCGGCTTGGTCGGGCGGCGTTTCTTTTCCACTTTGGTGGCGCTGAGGATCAACTCGGTCAGACGCTCCAGCGCATCGGCGCGGTTCTGCTCCTGCGTGCGGTATTGCTGGGCCTTGATGATCAGCACCCCTTCGCTGGTGATGCGACTGTCGCGCAACGCCAGCAGCCTCTCCTTGTAGAACTCGGGCAGGGACGAGGCCGGAATGTCGAAGCGCAAGTGCACGGCACTGGAGACCTTGTTGACGTTCTGCCCACCGGCGCCCTGGGCGCGAATGGCCGTCAATTCGATCTCGGCATCCGGCAGATGCACGTTGTTGGAAATCACCAGCATGGAAAAGCGTCCGGGTTCAGAACAAGCAGGATACCGCGAATAGACAGAAGGAATGCGGCCCTTGTGGGAGCGTGGCTTGCCCGCGATGAACGATAACGCGGTATGCCTGATGAACCGCGGCGCCTGAATCGCGGGCAAGCCACGCTCCCACAGGTATTGCATCGCCCACAAAAAACCCGGCACATTGGCCGGGTTTGTTGTTTCTGCGCGTTGCGTTATTTCACCGCAACCTGCAACGCCTGCTGGGCGCTGCGCTTGTTCTTGATGCCGTAGCAGACCCACATGAACGCGACCCACACCGGAATCGCATATACCGAGACCTGGATACCCGGGATCAGCAGCATCACACCGAGGATGAACACCACGAACGCCAGGCAGATGTAGTTGCCGTACGGGTACCACAGGGCCTTGAACAGCGGCGTCTGCCGGGTCTTGTTCATGTGCTGGCGGAACTTGAAGTGCGAGAAGCTGATCATCGCCCAGTTGATCACCAGGGTGGCCACCACCAACGACATCAATAGTTCCAGTGCATGTTGCGGAACCAGGTAGTTCAGCAGCACCGCGACCAGGGTCACGGCGGCCGACGCCAGGATCGAACGCACCGGCACGCCACGCTTGTCGATCTTCGACAAGGCTTTCGGCGCATCGCCCTGCTCGGCCATGCCCAGCAGCATGCGGCTGTTGCAGTAAGTCCCGCTGTTGTACACCGACAGCGCCGCGGTCAGGACCACGAAGTTGAGGATGTGCGCGGCGGTATTGCTGCCGAGCATCGAGAACACCTGCACGAACGGGCTGCCGCTATAGGCATCGCCAGACGCATTCAGTGTCGTCAGCAGGCTGTCCCAAGGGGTCAGCGACAACAGGACCACCAGCGCACCGATGTAGAAAATCAGGATCCGGTAGATCACCTGGTTGATGGCTTTCGGGATCACGGTTTTCGGCTTGTCGGCTTCAGCAGCGGTGAAACCGAGCATCTCCAGGCCACCGAAGGAGAACATGATGATCGCCATGGCCATCACCAGGCCGCTGACACCGTTCGGGAAGAAACCGCCGTGGGACCACAGGTTGGTTACCGAGGCTTGCGGGCCGCCGTGGCCGCTGACCAGCAGATAGCTACCCAGGGCAATCATGCCAACGATCGCCACGACCTTGATGATCGCGAACCAGAACTCGGCCTCGCCGAAGACTTTGACGTTGGCCAGGTTGATCGCGTTGATCAGCACGAAGAACGCGGCAGCCGAGACCCAGGTCGGGATATCCGGCGCCCAGTAGTGGATGTATTTGCCGACCGCGGTCAGCTCCGACATGCCCACCAGGATGTACAGAATCCAGCAGTTCCAGCCCGACAGGAAACCGGCAAAACCGCCCCAGTATTTGTGTGCGAAGTGGCTGAAGGAACCGGCCACCGGCTCTTCGACGATCATTTCGCCCAATTGGCGCATGATCATGAAGGCGATGAAGCCGCAGATGGCGTAGCCGAGAATCATCGACGGGCCGGCGGATTTGAGCACGCCGGCCGAGCCGAGGAACAACCCGGTACCGATCGCGCCACCGAGGGCGATCAGTTGAATATGGCGATTTTTCAGGCCGCGTTTCAGCTCGCCTGAATGCGAGTTTTGTCCACTCATGAAAAGGGTCTCACGCAAGGTTTGATGATGTTCAGTAGACGTTGCTGCTCGGTTGCGATTTCAAGCAGCGCCGATCAAACCCCAGCGCAGGCACCAGGAGTTCAGCGTTTTTACGACAGTCATGCGTCACCTGTTTGTTTTTATCTGTGACGAAATCGAACCCGACACGCTCGTGACGCGGCGGAGTGAACAAGGCGGATAGCCTTGAGGTTTGCGCTGTTGCGCAGAGGGTCACAGTTAAAACGCGGCGCATTGTACACCTGTAACCCCCTGCTGCCAGACATCGCTGGATCAGCGCGTCGGTTGCCGGGATTGCCTGTGTCCGCCTCGAAGGTCTCGGGCGGCTGCAAAAATTGAGTCAGACCTTTGCAGGTCTTCGACGGGGGCAGCGGAAAAATCGCCCCACGGAGAGAGATGGAGATGAGTCACGGCGTTCATTGCGCCTCCTTCTTGTTATGCACCTGCACGACAGGCATGGGGCGCATCTCACCTTTCAATCGAGGCTGAGACAAGCGCGCCAGAGCCCTTGAACAGCACCATCGCGGCGGCGGACGGCAGGTTTTCCTTACAGCCCTTTCCTCAGCGGCATTCCACGGGGTTTGGGGGCGCTTTTCGTAAGGATTTATTTACAGTGCGTAACGCAAGTTTTCCAAATCAGATCCAGAGACCCGCTGACTGTAAATTGACGATAGGAAGCTTCCTAAGGAGTTTTCTAACTTAGTTTTCTGTTTTTTATTAAGAAATTTACTTTCTACAAAATGGAATAATTAGTTCAAATGAAAATTGTTTAATTATTTTTTTGCATTTCAAAAACCTGTGAACTAGGTTTTCAGCGACTTGCCGAGCCGCATCGACCGGCAAGTTGACGCGCTCTTCAATGAATGAAAAACGCGCCGCTGTTCTTACCGAAAAAGTCATTCAGGAGATTCACCATGCAAGCACTGGACAAAGACTTGGACACTGAACTGCAACTGGACGATTGGTTTGAAGCACCGACCCATGAAGCCGCCGTTGAAATGATGCAAGCCGACGCGGTTGTTCCGTTCGGCACGGCGATGTGGCCTCTGTAAGACATCCCGGCGGGCATGATCCGGCCGGTCGTGCCCGCCACTTACCAGGTTTGTCAGGGAGGACTCCATGGATAAGCAGCGTGCCATTTCGCATTTCCTTTACTACCTCGAACATCACCCTGCCGTTGCCGGCATCAACCCGGCGAAGGTCTTGCTCGGCCATACCGCTGACTACGAGGCGCTGACCGGCGCCATTGCCGAACAGGCCGGCAACAGCCCACGGTTCAGCTTCAGCGCGATGCGCCTGGACCTCGAACCCACCGAATTGCTGGCCAAGGCGATTGTCGACAGCGATCTGTACATTTTCTTCTACGACTCTTCCACCCTGCCCAACCCGCGTCCCGACGGCCCGGACTTTGTCCGCGCGCTGCAAGGCGTGATGGCGGAAAACTGGAAGAAGTCGCTGCTGTTCAAGGATTACGGCGATTACTTCTACGACACGTTCAGTGTCACCCCGCAGCGGATTGCCGGGTTGAACAGCCACTTGATCCAGCGCATGTCCCAGGCCACCACTTTAAGTTTCAAAGATGATCTCGGCTCGTGGTTCGAAACACCGTTGAGCAGTATCAAGAAGTGGACCGATATCAATGGTGTCGGCAACTTCGACCTGGCACCCGGCGAAATTGCCACCCATAGCGAGGCGATTAATGGCCGAGTGAAGTTCATGGGGACGTTCCTCAGCACGATTCCGTTTGCCCGCAAGTACGGCGTACTCGAATCACCGCTGGAGTTGTGGATCGAGAACTCGACCATCAGCAAAATCGCCACTGATGTGCCGGGACTGGAACATGACTTCAACAAGTACCTGGACGCCAATCCGTCCAACCGGCGCATCGAGGAGTTGGGGATCGGCACCAACGAAGGCGTGAAAGAGTTGTATGCGCGCAATGCCGGGTTCGAAGAGCGCCATTGCGGCTTGCACTTGGGGTTGGGCGGAGGCGCCAAGGGCAGCCATCATCTGGACCTGATCTTCTCTGGTGGCGTGTTGACACTGGATGATGAGCCGGTGTTTGATGGGCGGTTTGTCTTCTGAGCAACACCGGCCCCTGTGGCGAGGGAGCTTGCTCCCGTTCGGGTGCGCAGCAGCCGCAAAACCTGCCGACGCGGCTTGCCTGACATAACGAGGTGAATGGTTTTGGGGCCGCTTCGCGACCCAGCGGGAGCAAGCTCCCTCGCCACAACTCTACCTACATATTGAGAACCGGTTCTGCCAGGCACAAAAAAACGCCATCCCGAGGGGATGGCGTTTTTTATGCTGCGCTTACCGATTACTCAGGCTTGCGACGACCGAAGCCCGGACGCTGGCCCGAACCGGCTGGCGCACCGCGGCGCTTGCCCGATGGTGCGTCCTTGTCGACCAGAACGATGCCTGGGCGTTTCTTCGGCGCCGGCTTGGCCGGGCGCTTGGTGTCGGCCGGGCGGTCTGCCACCGGCGTACCACGGCCGGCAGGCGCACCGCGATCGCTACGACCACCGGACGGAGCGCCACGGCCTTCGCCACGCTCAGTACGACCGTTGGCCGGACGTGGCGTGCGTGGACCGCGCTCGCCGTCCTGCCGTGGTGCTGGCTTGCGGGCCGGGCGCTCGCCTTCGATCTGCGGCTCGCGGGATGGACGCGGGCCGGCAGCTGGAGCACCAGCGGCAGGACGCAGGGTCCGTACGCGTTCGGTCTTGCCCACCGGACGGGACGATTTGCGCTGCATACGCTCGAGCTTGTCTTTGCTCTTGGCATTCATTTGCGGCATCGCCACCGGCGTCAGGCCGACTTCAGCACTCAGAATGTCGACTTCTTGCTGGCTCATTTCGCGCCAGCGACCCATCGGCAGGTCGGAGTTGAGGAACACCGGACCGAAACGCACGCGCTTCAGACGGCTGACCACCAGGCCCTGGGATTCCCACAGACGACGAACTTCGCGGTTACGACCTTCCATCACCACGCAGTGGTACCAGTGGTTGAAACCTTCGCCACCTGGTGCCTGCTTGATGTCGGTGAATTTGGCCGGGCCGTCTTCGAGCACCACGCCTGCCTTCAGACGCTCGATCATCTCGTCGTCGACTTCACCACGTACACGGACCGCGTATTCACGGTCCATTTCGTAGGACGGGTGCATCAGGCGGTTGGCCAGCTCACCGTCGGTGGTGAACATCAGCAGACCTGTGGTGTTGATGTCCAGGCGACCGATGTTGATCCAGCGACCTTCTTTCGGGCGCGGCATCTTGTCGAACACGGTCGGACGGCCTTCCGGGTCGTCACGGGTGCAGATTTCACCGTCGGGCTTGTTGTACATGATCACGCGGCGTACCGACTCGGCAGCTTCTTCGCGCTTGATCACCTTGCCATCGATGGTGATGGCGTCATGCAGGTCGACGCGCAGGCCGAGGGTGGCGTCTTTGCCATTGACCTTGATGCGGCCGTGGCTGATCCAGGCTTCTACGTCACGGCGCGAGCCGACGCCGATACGGGCGAGGACTTTCTGCAGTTTTTCGCCTGCTGGGCCGATTTCCTGGTCGTCTTTCTGGTCGTTGATACTCATCTGGGCACCTCCCGGTGTGATCAAGTTCAGGCCTTGGCCTGAAGATGTGAAATCTGGTCGTTTGACGAAGGGATCGTCAAAGGGTCGCGAATCATACGCTCATGGAAGCGTTCGCGCATCAGAGACTAGCTGATCGACCGTCGGTTATTGGTTTTTCCGCCGGCCGGTGGTGGCTGCGATTTTTTGGCGGACTTCAATCCTCGAATTGGCGGCGTTCGGCCTCGATCGCTTCGGCCAGGGCCCGGGCTTCGGCTTCTTCGTCGCTCAGTTCAGGTTCGGGCTTGGGTTGTTCAAGCGCGGCAACCGCGGCCAGCAGTTTCTCGCGAGCCTCGGCGACGCCAAGGATGTCATCCTCAGGCTCTGGTTCCTGCTCATCTTCGACAGCGGCGTCGGGCTCAACCTGAAGCTCAGCGTCGATCTCCGGCTCCGGCGGCTGCAAAACCTCTTCGGTCTCGGTCAACTCGCCATCGCGCAACAAATCGTCGAAATCGGTCTTGAGTCCCTCTTCCATGGTGTCCAGCTCCAGCAACAGCGTGTGGAAGCTGGTTTCTTCCTTGGGCTCTTCCGGCTCGGCGCTGGCATCCGCCAATTCTTGTAACCCGGCCGGCACCGGTGCGTCGTCGAACTCGAGCATCGGCTCGGGTTCCAGCTCGCGCAGCTCGGCCAGCGGCGGCAGGTCGTCGAGGTTCTTCAGGTTGAAGTGATCGAGAAACGCCTTGGTGGTGGCGAACATCGCCGGTTTGCCGGGCACGTCACGGTAACCGACGATGCGGATCCACTCACGCTCCAGCAGGGTTTTGACGATGTGGCTGTTGACCGCCACGCCGCGCACGTCTTCGATCTCGCCCCGGGTGATCGGTTGGCGATAGGCGATCAGGGCCATGGTTTCGAGCATGGCGCGCGAGTAACGCTGCGGCCGTTCTTCCCACAAGCGCCCGACCCACGGCGCGAACTTTTCGCGGATCTGCAGGCGATACCCGGAGGCGACTTCCTTCAGTTCGAAGGCTCGGCCGTCGCAGGATTTGCCCAGAATCGTCAGCGCTTTCTTGAAAACCGCTGGTTCAGGCCGCTCGCCTTCTTCGAAGAGTTCGAACAGGCGCTCAAGCGATTGTGGTTTTCCCGAGGCCAACAGAAAGGCTTCAAGCAGTGGCGCCAGCTCGCGGGGTTCAGTCAGGTTCATGATTCAACTCGTTATTCGGCTCGGGCTCGCACATGTATCGCCGCGAACGGCTCATTCTGCACCAGCTCGACCAAGGATTCCTTTACCAGTTCGAGGATCGCCATAAAGGTCACCACTACCCCCAGACGCCCCTCTTCAGCGGTGAACAGCTCGACAAAGGGCACGAAACCGCCGCCCTTGAGTCGCTCCAGTACATCGCTCATGCGTTCGCGAGTGGACAGTGCCTCGCGGCTGACCTGGTGGCTTTCGAACATGTCGCCCCGGCGCAAGACCTCGGCCATGGACATCAGCAACTCTTCCAGACTCACGTCCGGCAGCAGCTTGCGCGCCCGGGCTTCCGGCGCGTCGAGCTTGGGCACCACGACATCGCGGCCGACGCGGCTCAGGCCATCGATGCCTTCGGCGGCGGCCTTGAAGCGTTCGTATTCCTGCAAGCGGCGGATCAGTTCGGCGCGAGGGTCGTCTTCCTCGTCTTCAATGGTTTCGGCTCGCGGCAGCAACATCCGCGACTTGATCTCGGCAAGCATCGCGGCCATCACCAGGTACTCGGCGGCCAGTTCCAGGCGCACCGACTGCATCAACTCGACATAGCCCATGTACTGGCGGGTGATTTCCGCCACCGGGATGTCGAGGATATTGATGTTCTGTTTGCGGATCAGGTACAGGAGCAGGTCGAGCGGGCCTTCGAAGGCTTCCAGAAAGACCTCGAGCGCATCCGGCGGGATGTACAGGTCCAGCGGCATTTCCATGACCGCCTGGCCATAGACCATGGCGAAAGGCAGTTCTTGCTGGGCGCCGGCCTGGCTGTCGACGGGTTCTGGTTCTACTGCAGACATCTACGCCTCGGCCATGAATGGCGTAGGGTCGCCGCAACCGACACGGATGACTTCCGGCTCGCCGTCGGCGAGGTTGATCACGGTGGACGCCTTGATCCCGCCGAAACCGCCGTCGATGATCAGGTCCACCTGATGCTCCAGCAACTGGCGCATTTCGTAGGGATCGGTCAACGGGTCGGTGTCGCCGGGCATGATAAGGGTCACGCTCATCAGCGGTTCGCCGAGTTCTTCCAGCAGCGCCAACGCAATCGGGTGGCTTGGTACGCGCAGGCCGATGGTGCGTTTTTTCGGGTGCAGCAACAGCCGCGGGACTTCACGGGTAGCGTTGAGAATGAAGGTGTAAGGCCCTGGCAAATGGGCCTTGAGCAAACGGAAGGTGCCGGTGTCGATCTTGGCAAATAGCCCCAACTGCGACAGGTCGCTGCAAATCAACGCGAAGTTGTGCTTCTCATCCAGCTGACGCAACCGGCGCACACGCTCCACGGCGGTCTTGTCACCGATCTGGCAACCAATGGCATAGGAAGAGTCTGTGGGATAAATCACCACCCCGCCGTTGCGGATGATCTCGACAGCCTGTTTGATCAGGCGCGCTTGCGGGTTTTCCGGATGAATCTGGAAAAATTGACTCACATTCTCTACCTGTTCAGACGGCGGCAATAATTGGGTCATGTTTGAATCGACACCACAGTGGTGGCAGATCCTCCGGGAGCGGGCGGTATTCACCGATCTCGGACCAGCCTCCAGGGCCATGAAAATCACTGCCGGCGCTGACCAGCAGACCAAACTCACGGGCAAGAATCGCCAGGCTGCCCACTTGCTCGGAGGGCTGATGGCCATTGACCACTTCAATCGCGTGGCCCCCGGCTTGAATATAGTCAGAAATCAGGCGGCGACGCTTGCTGCGAGTGAAATCATAGTGCCAGGGATGCGCCAGGCTGACCCAGGCACCCGCGGCGCGCAGGGTCTCGACGGTGTCTTCGAGAGTCGGCCAGTGTAGTTTGACGTCCCCCAGCTTGCCGGCACCCAGCCATTTGCGGAACGCTTCGGCGCGATCCTTGACGAAACCTTCGCGCACCATCCAGTCGGCGAAGTGTGGACGGGCCGGCGCGTTGCCGCTGTCGCCCAGCTCCTGCTGAATCGCCCGGGCGCCGTCAAGCGCCCCCGGCATGCCTTTCAACGCCAACTTGCGGCTTATTTCTTCGGACCGAAGCCAACGGCCATCGTGCAGTTTGGCGATGGCCTCGACCAACGGCGCGGCATTGACGTCGAAACCGTAGCCCAGCACGTGAATGGTCGCCCCGCCCCAGGTGCAGGACAATTCGACGCCGTTGACCAGTTGCATCCCCAGCGCCGTCGCGGCGCTACGGGCCTCGTCGAGGCCTTCAAGGGTGTCGTGATCAGTCAAGGCCAGGACTCGCACGCCTTTCTCGAACGCACGCGCAACCAGTGCCGCAGGCGCCAGGGCGCCATCGGAGGCCGTGCTATGGCAGTGCAAATCAACATTCACAGGACTATGTAACCTCAAATCAGCGGACGCTATCGCGCGTCAATATGTTTGTTATTATGCCGCCACATCCTGCTTCTGGCTGCCACTGTGAAACAATTCATCGACTTCATCCCGCTTCTGCTGTTTTTCATCGTCTTCAAAATCGACCCGCGGGTCGTCGACATTGGCGGTCATCAACTGTCTGTCGGTGGTATTTACAGCGCCACCGCGATGCTGATCATCAGCTCCCTGGTGGTCTACGGCACGCTGTACATCAAGCAGCGCAAGCTGGAGAAAAGCCAGTGGCTGACCCTCATTGCCTGCCTGGTCTTCGGCAGCCTGACGCTGGCGTTCCACAGCGAGACCTTCCTCAAATGGAAAGCCCCGGTGGTCAACTGGCTGTTCGCCCTCGCGTTCATCGGCAGCCACTTTGTCGGTGACCAACTGCTGATCAAACGCATCATGGGCCACGCGCTGACCCTGCCGGAGCCGGTCTGGACCCGGCTGAACATCGCCTGGATCGTTTTTTTCCTGTTTTGCGGTGCCGCCAACCTGTTCGTCGCGTTCACCTTCCAGAGCTACTGGGTAGACTTCAAGGTCTTCGGCAGCCTGGGCATGACTTTGCTGTTCCTGGTCGGCCAGGGCATCTACTTGTCCCGCCATTTGCACGACGCCGACACCACAACGCCAAAAACCGAGGACTGACATGCTTTACGCAATCATTGCCACAGACGTCGCCAACTCCCTGGAAGCCCGACTGGCCGCACGGCCTGCGCACCTTGAGCGTCTGCAAGTGCTCAAAGGCGAAGGTCGTATCGTATTGGCCGGCCCACACCCGGCGGTCGACAGCAATGATCCGGGCGCGGCCGGTTTCACTGGCAGCCTGATCGTCGCCGAATTCGAATCCCTGAGCGCCGCCAAGGCCTGGGCCGACGCCGATCCGTACGTTGCCGCAGGCGTCTACGCCAATGTTCTGGTCAAGCCGTTCAAGCAAGTCCTGCCGTAAATTCCTTTTGCGCGATGAACCTTATCGGCTCATCGCGCGCTCAACGCTCATTATTCTCGTTTACCGGCCGACAACCTGCCCAATACTCGTATTGGAATCAGGAGTTGCGATGCGCAAAGGTCCGTTGTGTCTGATGTTGGTGACGTTGTCGATCATGGCGCCCGCCCATGGTGAAGAAAGCGCCAATGGCGGTAATTCGACGCCGCTGTCCTTGAGCGCCGGTAGCCAGATCACCGAGTTGCAACAGCGCTTGAAAGAAAGCGAGCAGCAACGAGAAACACTGAGCAAACAATTGCAAACCACCGATGGCGAACGCGAAAGCGCCCAGCTGAGCCGGTTGCGCCAGGAGAATCAGCGCCTGAAGCTGCAACTCAAGGAAACCCTGGCCAGCAGCCCGCTACCGCGCCTGCTGACCGATCAGCAGCAGTGGTTCGTTATTGGGGCCGCAGTAGCGCTATTGGCTCTGCTCTGCGGTATCTTCGCCAGTGGTGCCACCAGAAAACGTAGGCAATGGCTAAATTGAGTGAGTCATGAGCGAGCTGTTACTAATTGATGATGACCAGGAGCTGTGTGAGCTCCTGAGCAGTTGGCTGAGCCAGGAAGGCTTTCAGGTTCGCGCCTGCCACGATGGCCAGAGCGCTCGTCGCGCGTTGGCCGAAACGTCTCCGGCGGCCGTGGTGCTGGACGTGATGCTGCCGGACGGCAGCGGCCTGGAACTGCTCAAGCAACTGCGCAGCGACCATCCGGATTTGCCGGTGCTGATGCTGTCGGCCCGTGGCGAACCGCTGGACCGCATTCTCGGCCTGGAACTGGGCGCCGACGATTACCTGGCCAAGCCGTGCGACCCACGGGAACTGACCGCCCGCCTGCGCGCGGTGTTGCGCCGCAGTCATCCGACGGCTGTCTCCAGCCAGCTCGAACTGGGCGACCTGTGCTTCAGCCCGGTGCGCGGGGTGGTCAGCATCGATGAACAGGAATTCACCCTCACTGTTTCCGAAAGCCGCCTGCTCGAAGCCCTGCTCAAGCAGCCCGGCGAACCGCTGGATAAACAGGAACTGGCGCAAATCGCCCTCGGTCGCAAACTGACCCTGTACGACCGCAGCCTGGACATGCACGTCAGCAACCTGCGCAAAAAAATCGGCCCACACCCCGACGGCCGTCCGCGCATCGTGGCCCTGCGCAGTCGCGGTTACTACTACAGCCTGTAAGAACCGAGAAAGAACCGAATAACAGCAACCTGTGGCGAGGGAGCTTGCTCCCGCGGGGCTGCGAAGCGGCCCCACTCTTTACCTAAAAAGAAGGGGACTGCTGCGCAGTCCAGCGGGAGCAAGCTCCCTCGCCACAGTCTGGTGCCTGCATCTGGAATTTTGTCAGGAAGGCAGAAAACCGTCTTTACCCAAGCTTTACGCTCCGCTGACCGCCGTTGACCTTGATCTGCGTAATCTGCACACATCCGGAACGTACCGGGAACGAGACAAGGAGATACACCATGCGCAAGACTCTTATCGCTCTGATGTTTGCTGCCGCCCTGCCGACCGTTGCCATGGCCATGCCTGAAGGCACAGGCCCGATGGGTGATCACATGGACGGCTCACGCCACGGCGGTCAGATGCACGGCATGCACGGTAAAGGCCCTTACAGCCAACTGGACCTGAGCCGCGAACAGCGCGAGCAGATCCGTAAAATCATGGGCGAGCAGATGCACGAGCGTCAGCAACTGGTCGACAAGTACCTGGAAAAACTCTCTCCAGCTGACCAGAAAGCCCTGAAAGACGAGATGGAGGCCAAGCACAAGAAAGCCGAAGCCGACGTTCGCGCCCTGCTGAAACCGGATCAACAGAAGCAATTCGACGAGATCCAGAAGAAACAAGCTGAGCGTCGCGCCGAATGGGCCGAGTTCCAGGCCTGGAAAGCGCAGCAAGCGCAAAAAGCGCAATAATGCGTTAACCCCGGACCCAACGGCTAATCACCGTTGGGTCTGATTGTGCTTGTTCGAGGATTTTCTGTGCGCTCATTGTTCTGGCGTATCCTGGCCAGCTTCTGGCTGGCCATCGCTCTGGTTGCAGGGCTTTCCATTTTGCTGGGGCACATGCTCAACCAGGACGCGTGGATTCTCAGTCGCCACCCAGGCCTCAACACCCTGGCCGAACAGTGGACGCAAACCTACGAGAGCCAGGGCGAGGAAGCCGCCCAGGACATTCTGGAGCAGCGCAAGCGCCAGTATCACATCGACGTTCAGGTGCTCAACGAGGCAGGAGACCCGGTGGTACGCGGCACCTTCCCTCGGCGTGCAGCCGCCTTCGAAGCACGGCAGCAAAACGATGATCGGCGCCTGCCGTGGCGACGCCTGACCGATGAATACACCAGCGCCAAGACGGGCGACACCTACCTGCTGATCTATCGCATTCCGCACCCGGAACTGGACGCCTGGCACCGTGAAAGCCTGCTTTGGCCGTTGAGTGCGCTGGGTATCGCCCTGGTGGTACTGACCCTGTTCAGCCTGCTGGTGACCTTTTCCATCACCCGACCACTGAGCCGTTTACGTGGCGCAGTGCATGAGTTGGGACAGACGACCTATCAACAAAATAGCCTGGCGAAACTGGCCAACCGCCGCGATGAATTCGGCGTATTGGCCAACGACTTCAACCGCATGGGCGCGCGTCTGCAAAGCCTGATCGGCAGTCAGCGGCAATTGCTGCGCGATGTGTCCCATGAATTGCGCTCGCCCTTGGCCCGACTGCGCATTGCGTTGGCACTGGCCGAGCGGGCCAATCCCCAGGAACGGGAAAAACTCTGGCCGCGCCTGACCCGTGAATGTGATCGTCTGGAAGCGTTGATCAGCGAAATCCTGGTGTTGGCACGGGTCGATGCCGACAACGCCAGCGCCGAAGAGGTGGATCTCAACGCACTGCTCAATACTCTGCAAAAGGACGCTCAGCTAGGTTCGCCAGAGCAGAACGTGCGCCTTGAGGCCGAGCCGCAACTGAACCTCAGAGGCTGGCCGACCATGATCGAGCGCGCCGTGGACAACCTGCTGCGCAATGCCCAGCGCTTTAACCCGGTCGGGCAACCGATCGAAATGCAGGCGTCGCGTCAGGGCGACAGGATTGTGGTCAGCGTGCGCGATCATGGCCCTGGCGTAGAAGACGAGCATTTGAATCAACTGGGTGAACCGTTCTATCGGGCACCGGGGCAGACAACGGCCGGGCATGGCCTGGGGCTGGCCATTGCACGCCGTGCGGCGGAACGCCATGGCGGCAGTCTGGTACTGGCCAATCATCCTGGGGGCGGGTTTGTTGCCAGCCTGGAATTGCCGTTGGTGCCGGGGGCGGTGGTGCAGCCGTAAATTTGGGGGTGATGCAAAAAGATCGCAGCCTCGTTTCACTCGACAGCTCCTACAAGTGCAACGAGGCTGCGATCTTTTGATCTTCAGGCCTTACCGGACCAGGCGCTGACAAACTCGGCCAGATCAACCTTCTCCGCCACACGCGGTTCTTTCTGCGGCGTACCGAGATAAAGGAACGCAATCACCTCTTCCCCTTCGGCCAAACCCAACCCCTTGGCTACATGCGGCGAATAGGCCAGCTCACCGGTGCGCCATACGGCGCCAATGCCTTGCGCGTAAGCGGCCAGCAAAATCCCGTGAGCCGCGCAGCCTGCCGCCAACAATTGCTCGGATTTGGGGTATTTGACGTGATCCTGCAAACGCGCGATCACCACAACCACCAGCGGAGCACGCAGCGGGCCATTACGGGCCTTGTCCAGAGCGGCTTCTGACACCTCGCTGTCTTGCAGCTTCGCCGCTTCGGCCAGCAACTCGCCCATTTGCTCGCGCGCCGCGCCTTCGACTGTCAGGAAGCGCCAAGGCTGCAAATGGCCGTGGTCTGGCGCGCGCATCGCGGCGGCAAACAGTACTTCGCGTTGCTCGGCAGTAGGCGCCGGATCGAGTAGTCGTGGAACGGAAACACGGTTGAGCAAAGCGTCGAGAGCCTGCATCGGCCACCTCCTGAAAAAAATGTCTGCCTATTCTAGCGGTATCCGGCGCAGGGCTGCCGGTTTACATGCCCTGCCTCGCAGGTAGAATGGCGCCCTTCCCTACTTCAGCCCGAGCGGACTTCATGGCGTTGCCGACCTTACGGATCATTGGTTTCATCATCGGCATCTTCCTGATCACGCTGGCAATTTCCATGGTTGTGCCGATGGCCACCCTGGTGATCTTCGAGCGCACCAGCGACCTGCCGTCGTTCCTCTGGGCCAGCATGATTACCTTTGTCGCCGGCCTGGCCCTGGTCATTCCAGGGCGCCCCGAACACATCCATCTGCGCCCGCGAGACATGTACCTGCTGACCGTCAGCAGCTGGCTGGTGGTGTGCATCTTCGCCGCCCTGCCGTTCCTGCTGACCCAACACATCAGCTACACCGATTCGTTCTTCGAAAGCATGTCCGGCATCACCGCCACCGGTTCGACGGTGCTCACGGGCCTGGACACCATGTCCCCCGGCATCCTGATGTGGCGCTCATTGCTGCACTGGATCGGCGGAATCGGCTTTATCGGCATGGCGGTAGCGATTCTGCCATTGCTGCGCATCGGTGGCATGCGGCTGTTTCAGACCGAGTCGTCAGACCGTTCCGAAAAGGTCATGCCCCGTTCGCACATGGTGGCGCGTTTGATCGTTGCGACCTACGTCGGCATCACCATTTTCGGCAGCCTGGCGTTCTGGTGGGCCGGGATGAGCCCGTTCGACGCGATCAACCATGCAATGTCGGCGATTTCCACCGGCGGGTTTTCCACCTCCGACCAGTCTTTGGCCAAGTGGCCAGAGCCTGCGGTGCATTGGGTCGCGATCGTCATCATGATTCTCGGCGCCCTGCCGTTCACCCTGTATGTCGCCACATTGCGCGGTAACCGTCGGGCGCTGATCAAGGATGAACAGGTGCAAGGCTTGCTCGGCATGCTGCTGGTGACCTGGCTGGTGCTCGGCACCTGGTACTGGTGGACCACCCAATTGCATTGGCTGGACGCCTTGCGGCATGTGGCGCTGAACGTCACTTCGGTGGTGACGACGACAGGTTTTGCACTCGGGGACTACAGCCTCTGGGGCAACTTCTCGCTGATGCTGTTCTTTTATCTGGGGTTTGTTGGCGGCTGCTCGGGTTCGACCGCTGGCGGGATCAAGATTTTCCGCTTCCAGGTGGCCTACATTCTGCTCAAGGCCAACCTTAACCAGTTGATTCACCCGCGCGCGGTGATCAAGCAGAAGTACAACGGACACCGTCTCGACGAAGAAATCGTGCGTTCGATCCTGACCTTTTCGTTCTTTTTCGCCATCACCATTTGCGTGATCGCGCTGCTGTTGTCGCTGCTCGGCGTGGACTGGATGACAGCCCTTACCGGCGCGGCCAGCACAGTGTCTGGCGTCGGCCCGGGGTTGGGCGAAACCATTGGCCCGGCGGGTAACTTCGCCAGCCTGCCGGATGCCGCGAAGTGGATTCTCTCGTTCGGCATGCTGCTGGGCCGGCTGGAAATCATTACGGTGTTTGTTCTGTGTATCCCTGCGTTCTGGCGTCACTGACCGGCTTGAGCGCTTCCGTCAGCCGCGCCCGGTATTCGCCGGGGGTGGTGTCGAACCAGCGTCGGAAAGCGCGGAAGAAGTTGCTCGGATCGGCAAACCCCAGCAGGTAGGCAATTTCCAGCAGCGTCATGCTCGGTCGCGCCAGGTATTGCTCGGCCAGTTCACGCCGCGTGTCATCCAGCAACGTCTGAAAACTCGTGCCCTCTTCCTGCAAGCGTCGCTGCAAGGTGCGTTGTGACAGGTGCAGCGCCTGCGCCACTGCATCGCGCTTGGGTTCGCCCTGGGGCAGCAAGCGGCACAACACCTGCCGCGCATTGTGGGTCACGCGGCTCTCGGAAAACCGCGCCAGGTATTCACCGGCAAAGCGGTCGTGCAGCAGCGCCATGGCCTCGTTGGCAGTGGGCAACGGCGCCTCCAGGTCGGCGCGCTCGAAGATCAGGGCGTCATAGGGTGCGTTGAACATCATCGGTGCGTGGAAGGCTTGCTTATACGGTTCGAGATCGACGGGCTGATCACCCTGCAGCAGCACTTTGCGCGGACACAGCGTGCGCCCGGTCAACCAGCCGCAAAACGCCAGGGCACAGGCCATCGATGCTTCGGCGCTTTGTCGGGTCGGCGGCAAGTGGTCGCCATGCACCGTCAGAATCAGCGCATAACCCTCGTCCAATATGCGAAAACTCAGATCGGCACTTTCGGCAATGATTCGCTGATACCGCACCAGACGCTGAAAGCCTTCGGCCAGGGTCCGGCTGGACATCAAGGCATAACCGGCGACGTGCAGGGACGCCGGTCGCACCACCTTGCCCATGTTCAGGCCGATCGCCGGGTTGCCGGACAACTCGACCGCGCGCTGCCAGAGCCGCGTCATGGAATCTTGCGGGAAGCGCGCATCCGGATCATCCAGTGCCGCATAGTCGAGCCCTAGCTGCTTGAACAAAACCCGACAATCCAGGCCGTCCATTTCCAGTGCTTTGACAATCCCCATCGCCCAGCTTGCAGAAGTCGTTCTTTCGCTCATGGCGTTTACTACGTGATGGCCGCATGCCACGACCCAATTCCGAAGGATACTAAAGTGGCGCCTATTGTCACTGGCTGATGCCTATGATCACTCTAGACTTAAATAAGCTACCCGCAGCGCAACTTGTCGCCTGCGCGCACACCACAGAGATCGCAGTCGTGGAAAACATCAAACGTTTCAACAGCTTCGCTGCGTTTTACCCGTATTACCTCAGCGAACACCGCAACAGCACTTGCCGACGACTGCACTTTGTCGGCACCACGCTGGTTATTTTCATTCTGGCGCTGACCATCGTCAAAGGCGCATGGTGGCTGTTGCTGGCCCTGCCGCTGGCCGGTTACAGCTTCGCCTGGGTCGGGCATTTCTTCTTCGAGAAAAATCGCCCTGCAACCTTTCAGCATCCTCTTTACAGCCTGCTCGGCGATTTCGTCATGTACCGCGACATGATTGTGGGGCGCTTGCCGTTCTAGGCTCCATTGGCCTTACACTCCAAACATCCCTTTCAGTAAGAACAAGAGGATAGCCGATGAATGCCCGCGCCCGTTTTACTCACATGCAGGACGGCACGCAGGAAGACTGGGCGATCATCGCCGCAGACTTCAGCGCCTATGCCCGGCAATTGCCTACAAGGATCGTGGCGCATTTGAAGTTACTGGAGGGTGATTTCGGTGGTTTCCCGGTGGATCGCCTGACCCACTCCCTGCAAACCGCCAGCCGCGCCTGGCGCGATGGCCGCGACGAAGAGTACGTGGTCTGCGCCTTGCTCCATGACATCGGCGACACACTGGGGTCCTACAACCACCCGGACATCGCCGCGGCGATCCTCAAGCCGTTCGTCAGTGCCGAGAACCTGTGGATGGTGGAGAAACACGGGATTTTCCAGGGCTATTACTTCTTCCATCACCTGGGCATGGACCGGCACTTGCGCGAGCAATTCAGCGCTCATCCGCAGTATCAGGCGACCATCGAATTTTGCGCCCGGTACGACGCGGCGGCGTTCGATCCGGCATACGACACACTGCCGCTGAGCTTCTTCGAACCGATGATGGAACGGTTGTTTGCGCAGCCGAAGAACTCGATCTACAAGGCGGCGATGGAGGAACAAGCGCTATAGCCTGACACCACACCGTGGCGAGGGGGCTTGCCCCCGTTCGGCTGCGCAGCAGTCGTAAAACCTGCACATGCGATCCACCTGATACAACCGGGATAATGGTTTTTGGGCCGCTTCGCGACCCAACGGGGGCAAGCCCCCTCGCCACAGGTTTAAGCTGGTTCTGCGATTTTAATTGCCTTCAACTCCGCCTCCCGCGCCTGCGCATCGGCCAGCCGATACAACTCGATCGAACCATCCCAATGCTCGATCAGCGCCGTGCACGACTCCACCCAATCCCCGCAATTGAGGTAATCCACCTCGCCGACCTTGCGAATCTCGGCATGGTGAATGTGCCCGCACACCACGCCATGCAACTCGCGTTTGACGCATTCGTGGGCGATGGCTTCTTCAAAATCGCTGATGAAACTGACGGCGGTCTTGACCTTGTGCTTGAGGTACGCCGACAACGACCAATAGCCGTAGCCATAACGGGCCCGCCAATGGTTGAGCCAGCGGTTGAGGGTCAGGGTAAATTCGTAGGCCGAGTCGCCGAGGAACGCCAGCCAGCGGTGATAGCGAGTAATCACGTCGAACTGATCGCCATGAATCACCAGCAGATGACGACCATCGGCGGTCACGTGCACGGCTTCGTCCACCAGCTGGATATTGCCCAGCATCAGTTTCGAATAACGGCGCAGGAATTCGTCATGGTTGCCGGTGACGTAGATCACTTCTGTGCCGCGCTTGCTCATGGTCAGCAGGCGACGAATCACATTGGTGTGCGCCTGGGGCCAATACATGCCGCTGCGCAGTTTCCAGCCGTCAATGATGTCACCGACCAGGTAAATCTTGTCGGCGTGGTAGCCCTTGAGAAACTGCGACAGGTGTTCGGCCTGGCAGTCCCGTGTGCCTAAATGCACGTCGGAAATCCATAAGGTCCGCACACGTTGCTTACGGCTGGGTTTGGCGAGCTCGGCGCTGGTCATGGGCAACCCTCTGGACAAGTTTTGGCAAGCTTGCGCCGGTCGGGTTAATTGCCCATGACAATCGCAAGTCAGTCCTGTGACAACGCGCGAACGCAGGGCCTCGGTGTAGACTGGCGGCTTCACTCATCAATATCGCCACGAGACCTGCGATGAGACCGATCCTCACACTACGCCAATACACCCACGACCTGATCGTCCACAGCCACGACTACGCGCAACTGGTATTCGGGCTGTCGGGTGCACTGGATTTCGAGGTCGAGGGGCTTGGCAGTCAGGTGGTTCAGCAGAGTTTCGTGGTGGTGCCGTCCGGGGCGCATCATGCCTGCGACAGTGCCCATGGCAGTCGTTGCCTGGTGCTGGATGTACCGAGCGATCAGTGGGTGTCTCAGTCACTGGGGGACCACGCCGAGGCCAGCCGCCGCTTGCTCGACAATGCCGGGCGCCTGTCGCTGGACGCCGGGCAAAGCCAATTGGTGAGCTGGCTGGCGGGCAGCCCGATCAGTGATCCGCTGATCGCCCAGCAAGGCGCGGTGTTGCTGCTGGCCAGCCTCAACAATGCCAGGCCCGACACGGTCGGCGGTCGTCGTCTGCCGTATGCAGCGCTCAACGCTCACATCGATCAATACGCGGCCTATCCACTGCAAGTCGCCGATCTGGCGCGCATTGCCGGCCTGTCCAGCGCTCGCTTGCACGCGCGATTCGTGGCGGAATGCGGGCAAACACCGATGGACTACATCCGCAGTCGCCGACTGCACATCGCCGTGCGCTTGTTGCGCGATTCGGCGTTGCCCATTGGCGAGATCGCCTGTCGGGTCGGCTACAGCTCCCAGAGCGCATTCGCCGCAGCAGTGCTGCGTGAGTTCGGCGCCTCACCCGGTAAATTGCGTCGCGAGGCTGGCGACAAATGACGCGAGTCTGGCGACAGACACCCGCAAGCACATCGTTCATTGTGCATGTGTTCGTTTGTCTTTAAGGATTGCAATGACTCCCCGTACCGCCCTTGGCGCTCTGCATATCGGTGCACTGATGTTCGGCCTGACCGGCGTGTTCGGCAAACTTGCCGCCGCCTCACCGGCGATCATCGTGTTCGGTCGTGCCGCGTTTGCCGTCCTCGCCCTGGCGTTTTTCGCACGGTTCGCCAGTAATACCCGTTGGCAGACACTCGACGCCGTGGACTGGCGCCGCCTGTTGCTCAGCGGCTTGCTGCTGACCGGGCACTGGGTGAGTTTCTTCATCGCGGTGAAGGTGGCCGGGGTGGCGATCGCGACCCTGGGCTTTGCCAGTTTCCCGGCGTTTACCGTGATCCTCGAAGGGCTGATTTTCCGCGAGCGCATCCGCGCCAATGAAATTCTGCTGGTGGTACTGGTCAGCATCGGTTTGGTACTGGTCACACCGGACTTCGATCTGGCCAGCGGCGCCACCAC
The DNA here is from genome assembly GCF_058802085.1 of Pseudomonas sp. GW822-FHT02G04. Classification (NCBI taxonomy): domain Bacteria; kingdom Pseudomonadati; phylum Pseudomonadota; class Gammaproteobacteria; order Pseudomonadales; family Pseudomonadaceae; genus Pseudomonas; species Pseudomonas sp. GW822-FHT02G04. The sequence continues at coordinate 34,020 of NZ_JBXANU010000023.1, read as the reverse complement.
CGGCCTGTTGTGGGCAGTGGCCTCCGGCCTGCTGTTCTCCCTGCTGTCCCTGACCAACCGCGCCAGCTCCGGGCGAATCCCGCCGGTGCAGGCGGCGCTGTGTCAGAACGTAGTAGTTGCGATCTGCCTGCTGCCGGTGGCGATGCCGCAGTTTAGCGAGGTACGCGCCATCGACTGGCTGTGGATTGGCCTGCTCGGGGTGTTCTGCACCGGCGTCGCTCACAGCCTGTTCGTCGCCAGCCTGGCGGTGATCAAGGCCCGGACCGCGTCAGTGGTGTTTGCCCTGGAGCCGGTTTACGGCATCACCCTGGCCTGGTTGTTGTTCGATGAAAACCCGACGCTGCGCATGCTGATCGGCGGCGCGTTGATCATCGTGGCCATCGTGGTCTCCAGCCGGTTGTCCGGCAGTTCAGGCCAAAAGACCGTTGCCGCGCAAGCGCCGTCTCACTGAGTGCGGTCGCTGTGGCCCAGGTCACGGTCCGGATCGATCTGATCGCGGACCCGCTGCTTGAGCACCTTGGCCTCGGGGAAACCGCCGTCGGCCTTGCGCTCCCAGAGCTGCACATCGTCGCAGAAAATGTGGAACACCCCACCGGTGCCAGGCACCAGGGACACTTTGCCCAGGTCGTCGCCGAAGGTGCTGAGCAGTTCCTGGGCCAGCCAGGCGGCGCGCAACAGCCATTGGCATTGCGTGCAGTAGGTGATGACGATTTCCGGTTTACGTGCGGTCATGATTGGCAAAATTCCTGAGCCTGTGGGCGTCGCCATGATAAACCGCATAACCGAAGATCTTCAGCGAATTCCGGCCAATAGCGTCCGGGCCGTCTCCTTCAGCGGTTCGTCGCCCTCCTTGAGCAACTCGTTGAGCAGCTCGATGGCGCTGTCCAGATCACCGTCGTCGATGCAGGTCTGGGCCTGTTCGAGTTTGCCCGCGCTACTCGGCTCGGCCGGTTCAAGATCGATCAATTCAGCATTCAGCGGCTCAAGTTCCAGCGGCTGGCCGGGATCGCTGAATTCGTTGAGAAAGGTCTCGTCCAGAGCTTGCGAGTCAGGTTCGGCGACCCATTCAAGCTCGGGTTCGTCCAGCGTCGGCTCGTCGGATATTTCAAAGACATCGGGCAACACATGCAGATTCGAAGTGAACCCCGGCTCGTCTGCCGGTGATGGCTCATTCGATGGCTTGGCGCTGGGCGGTGAGTTGTCGAAGGGGCTGATCAGGTCCCAGTTCGCATCCATCGACAGGTCGTCAAGGTTCAACTGGAACTCATCGCTCGGTGCCGCTTCAGGGATTGCAGGCGTGGACGGAGTCACTGTCACGGCGGTGGCCACCGGCACAGCGCCGATCAGCTTCGGATGGCGGTTGCGGATGTCCTGAAGTTGCTGTGCGTCAAACCCGGCATCACGCAGGCTACTTTCCTGCGCGTCATACGCTTGCACGTCACCCTGTTTACCAAGAACCTCCAGCAGTTGCACGGCCAGATCGGTGCGCTGGGGCTCCTTGACCAACGCCTCTCGCAACAAACCGGCAGCTTCGGACAAACGGCCATAGGCGAGGTAGATACTAACCCCTTCCAACACGTCGCCTGCGGTAGTCTCATCAGCCGATCCGGCTACCGATTGCGCCTGGGTGGCAGGCCTGTCCGGTTCTGCCGTGCGGTTGAGCACCGGTTCATGACGCGGCGGCTGCACGGGTAGTGGCTCGGGCAAGGCCTGAATCTGCTGTCGTTGACGGCGAATGAACACGGCGAGCGACACCAGGGCCACCAGCGACAACAACCCGATGATCAGCGGCCAATGGGATGTTTCGGACGTCTCGACAACCACCGGAACCGTCGCCGGCACCTCGGGTGCGGCAGGCGCCGCCGACGCCTGTTTGACTTCCGCCAGTTGGGTTTGCAGCTCAGTCACCTGTTTTTTATGAACGGCAATCTGCTCGTCCTGTGCCTGCAGCTTCGCATTGAGTTCATCGATGGTCTTTTGCAGCTGCTGGTTTTGCAGCACGCTGGTGGCCAGTTGTTCGGCAACAGGATCACTCGCCGGCGCAGTGGCTGGTTTATCGACATCAGGCTTGGGTGCCGAACTATTCACCGCAGGTGGCGGTGCAACAGCCGGTTCGACGGACGGGAACGCTGAATCCTGAGGGCTCGGCGCGGGGTCGTCGTTGACGGGAACAATCCCCGGCGAACCCGGCGGATCGATCAGCACGGTGTACTCGCGCAGCAAACGCCCGTTGGGCTGATTGAGCTGCACCAGAAAATTCAGAAAGGGCTCCTTGACCGGTTTGCTGGACGTCACCCGGATCAGGTTGCGGTTGCCCCGCAAGATCGGCGTGAATTTCAGGTTATTGAGGAAAAACACCCGCTCGACACCGGCGCGGCTGAATTCTTCCGCCGTCGCCAGGCTGACTGACAGCTCGCCCTCCTCCAGACCACCGACGTCCACCAGGGCAATATCGGCGCTGAACGGCTGATTGAGCGCCGAATGCTGGGTGATGTCGCCCAACCCGAGCGCAGGAGCCAATGCCGAGTACGTGACAGCACCACCGACCAGCAACAGCCTGGCGCAACACCGCAATACGACTTGCCAACTCTCGAGCATGAGCATCCCTTAAATAACCAGAACCAACCTGTACGTGTTCGCACTTCCGGTACGAACACGATATTGCCTAGTAGTTCTTTATAGTCTGCCCAACGGGGTATCTCAAAAGTCCGACGCGTGGTTGTGCCTCAAGATTTTTCCAGGTTGGCCAGGATGTGCCCGTGGACACGCATGCAGACCTTCAAATCCGCCTCATCAACGCCTTCGAACAATTCGTGGCGCAGTTGCGTGGCAATGGTTTCAATTTGTTCGATCAAGGGCCGGGCCGGGGCACAGAGGACGATTTTTTTCGCCCGACGGTCTTCCAGCACTGATTGGCGTTGCACCAGGCCCTGACTTTCCAGGCTGTCGAGCAGTCGAGCCAGGGTAGGCCCTTCAACGCCGACGCTTTGCGCCAGTTCACGCTGGGTGGGAGCATCATCGAAACGTGCCAGGTGCAGCAGCACCAGCCAGCGCGCCTGGGACAGACCCAGGCCAGCCAGTCGGCGGTCCAGTTCGGCACGCCAGCCCCGAGACATCTGGGCCAGTTGCATGCCAAAGCGGTGTTGATCGGTTAACGGCATAAAACACTCATGGTTAGACTGAAATAGAGAAAAACTAATTATTAGTCAGCTAAGCATGACCTTTGGCTATAGGCAAGGTTTGCTCTGTACTAAATCGTTACACCTGCGCGACAGGTCATTCAAATTTCGAATTCCGACTGCAGCGCGGCACGTACGCAATACAAAACGCCTTCCGGCACCCGTCCTGCGAACAACGCGGCGATCTCCGCCACCGGCGGCAACTCGCCTTCGCCATCGAGGAAAGCGTCCTGAACTTCGCCCATCAACTCTTCGGGCAGGTCCAGCGCCTGTTCCAGCGACAGCTGCTGCTTGCCAATGGCCTCGGCGAGCATCGTGTAGACGTTCTTTTCCGAGCATTGCAGCTGACCGGCGATCTGCAGCGGTGTCATGCCGGCCCGGGCCAGCGTGATCAGCTCGTGGCGCACATCGGCCACCACTTTCGGTGCCTCGACCTGACCGCCGAGCACTTCGAGGAAGGCCTCGCCGTAACGTTCCAGTTTGCGCGCGCCGACACCGCTGACCGTAGCCATTTCCGCCAGCGAGGTCGGCTGGCTGCGGAGCATTTCCAGCAGCGTCGAATCGGGGAAGATGACGTACGGCGGCACGCCATGTTCTTCGGCCAGTTTGCGACGCAAGGCACGCAGGGCTTCCCACTGTTCGCGCTCCTCGAAGCGGACCAGTTGGCTCGCCTGGCTCTTGCTGCTTTTGGCGGTGGTTTGCGGCTTGAGGTCGCGGCGCAGTTCCAGGGTCACTTCGCCTTTGAGCAGCGGCCGGCAGGTATCGCTCAGGCGCAGCCCGCCGTAGCCTTCGAGGTCGATGTCCGCCAGGCCGCGAGCAACAAGTTGTCGGAACAAGGAGCGCCATTCACTTTCTCCCAGCGCTTTGCCTACGCCGTATACCGACAAATGCTGATGGCCAAAACTGCGGACCTTTTCGTTGTCCTTGCCCAGCAACACGTCCACCAGATGGCCGACGCCGTAACGCTGACCGGTGCGGTAGGTCGCCGACAACGCCTGACGCGCCGGCTCGGTGGCGTCCCAGGTCTGCACACCGTCGACACAATTGTCGCAGTGGCCGCAGGGCTCGGGCATGTCTTCGTCGAAGTACGCCAGCAGGGTCTGGCGGCGGCAGCGGGTTTCTTCGCAGAGCGAGAGCATGGCGTCGAGCTTGTGCTGCTCCAGACGCTTGTGGCGTTCGTCGCCTTCGGAGTTTTGCAGCATCTGCTTGAGCATCACCACGTCTTGCAGGCCGTACGCCATCCAGGCATCCGCCGGCAGACCGTCACGACCGCCGCGACCGGTTTCCTGGTAATACGCCTCAAGGGACTTCGGCAAGTCGAGGTGAGCCACAAAACGCACGTTGGGCTTGTCGATGCCCATGCCGAACGCCACGGTAGCGACCATGATCAGGCCTTCCTCGTTGAGGAAGCGCTTTTGGTGATGTGCCCGGGTTTCGTTGGCCAGACCGGCGTGGTACGGCAGCGCCGGGAAGCCTTGTTCACTGAGGAACACCGCCACTTCGTCGACCTTTTTGCGCGACAGGCAGTAAACGATGCCGGCATCGCTGCGCCGCTCGGCGAGGAACGCCAGCAACTGCTTGCGCGGCTGCTCCTTGGGCACGATGCGATAGAAAATGTTCGGGCGGTCGAAACTCGACAGGAAACGCTCGGCATCCTGCAAATGCAGGCGATCGACGATTTCTTCCCGGGTGCGCTTGTCGGCGGTGGCGGTCAGGGCGATGCGCGGGACGCTGGGGAACAATTCCGCCAACTGGCCCAGTTGCAGGTATTCACGGCGGAAGTCGTGGCCCCATTGAGACACGCAGTGCGCTTCGTCGATGGCGAACAGGGCGATTTCGAGGCTTTGCAGGAAGGCCAGCATCCGTGGCTGAACCAGACGCTCGGGCGCCAGGTAGAGCATTTTCACCTCACCGCGCTTGATCCGCGCGGCGAGATCGCGCTGCTGCTCGGCGCTGAGGGTGGAGTTCAACGACGCCGCGGCGACACCCAGCTCTTCGAGGGTGGCAACCTGATCGTCCATCAGCGCGATCAGCGGCGATACCACCACCGCCAAGCCTTCGCGCAGCAGCGCCGGCACCTGGAAGCACAAGGACTTGCCGCCCCCGGTAGGCATCAGCACCAGGGCGTCGCCGCCACTGGCCACGCGCTCAATGATTGCACCCTGACGGCCACGGAAACTGTCGTAGCCGAAGATGTCCTTGAGGACGCGTTGAGCCTGTTCGAGCATAAAAACTCCAAAAATCACCGAAACATCCCTGCAAGGCTGGTTCAGAACCACGAAAGCTGCACAAACAAATCATAAGTGCGCATTGCGTGACGCTGCATATTTCAGCCGTGACGCCAGCAGGGCATCACAAAACGCGCGAGTATACCCGAGCCCTCCCCTGCAAAGGGCGCCGCTGATAAGACGCACACAAGCCAACCGCGGGAGCAAATATGCCGCGCGGCTGGCCTGAGCGCTCAAGAAGGCCTAGAATTCCCGCATCGTATATTCCCCAAGGTAGCCCTTTAATGTCCTTCGCTGAGCAACTAACCCGCCTGCAAGTCTTCCTCGACGCCGACGAGCTGCATGACGAGGCGCTGGACTACGTGGCCGCCCACGGCTACCTCACTGCGCTGTCGATCTGTTCCGAAAGCGTTCCCGACCGCGAATGGATCGACGCGCTCTTCGCCGAAGAGCCGCATTACGCCGACGACACTGAGCGTGAAGCAATCGAATCCACCCTGGTGCTGCTCAAGGCTCACATCGCCCGCCAACTGGCGTCCGACGAAGAGTTCGAGCTGCCGTGCGACCTCGACCTGGGCGATGACCCGGACGATTCCGACCTGCGCGGTTGGTGCATCGGCTTCATGGAAGGCGTGTTCCTGCGCGAAGCGGCCTGGTTCGAAACCGCCGAAGACGAAGTCAGTGAAATGCTGCTGCCGATCATGGTCGGTTCGGGTCTGTTCGACGAACAGCCTGAGTTCTCCGACATCGCGGCCGACGCCAACCTGATGGACGACATGATCGTGCAAATCCCGGAAGCCCTGACCGCGCTGTACTTGCTGTGCAACGCGCCAGACGAAAAACCGGCGATCCTCAAGCCACGTCACCACTAAGGTTTTGCCTATGGACAACCCCATAGGCAACCACCCCCTGATGTTGCGCTACGTGCTGCTGGCCATCGGCTGGCTGAGCGTAGTGCTAGGGGTGATCGGGATTTTCCTGCCGGTGCTGCCCACCACACCGTTCCTGTTGCTGGCGGCAGCCTGTTTCGCCCGCAGTTCGCCGCGTTTCTATCACTGGCTGGTTGAACATCCACAGCTTGGGCCGTGGGTTCGCGACTATCTGGACGGCAACGGCATCCCGCTCAAGGGCAAGGTCTACGCCATCGGATTGATGTGGGCGAGCATCCTGTTCTCCTGCTACCTGGTGCCCCTGCCGTGGGCACGCGGGTTCATGCTGACCAGTGCGGTGCTGGTGACGATCTACATCCTCAAACAGAAAACCTTGCATAAACCCTGATCCCCCTCTGTGGCTCGAGGCTTTTGTGGCGAGGGAGCTTGCTCCCGTTGGGTTGCGAAGCGACCCCAAAACCAGCCACCCAATTTCTGCTGACACACCGCATTGACTGGTGTTGCGACTGCTGCGCAGCCGAACGGGAGCAAGCTCCCTCGCCACAGAAAACAACCCGCCGACATCCTTTCGTCCGACGACCTGCCCTCCCTCGACGTAAACACCGCCTAGACTCCAGACATCTGCACCCGAGCAGCCAGACATGTCCCGCGGTCCGCGTAGTCCAGGATGGTCAACGCTCCGACTTCGGTTCGGCGGATGGCTGTTGCTGGTGAGTTTTCTGCTGGCCGGGTTGGGCAGTGTCTGGGCTGACCGGGATTTTGCGCAGGTTCTGCAAACGGCCGAAAAACGCTACGGCCCCCTTGGCGAGGCACAGGGACGGATCGAGGCCTGGAGCCAAATGCTGCAAAGCGAACGCAACCAGCCTGAGCGCGAACAACTGAACGCGGTCAATCGCTTCTTCAATCAGCAACTGAGTTTTCAGGATGACACACGCATCTGGCATCAGACCGATTACTGGGCCACGCCCGTGGAATCCTTGATCAAAGCCGCAGGCGACTGTGAAGACTACGCCCTGGCGAAATATTTCAGCCTGCGTCACCTCGGGATTCCCAGCGAAAAACTGCGCATCACCTACGTCAAGGCCCTGACCCAGAACCAGGCGCACATGGTATTGACCTTCTACAGCAGCCCCACGGCCGATCCGCTGGTGCTGGACAACCTGATCGACGAGATCCGCCCCGCTTCCCAACGCAACGACTTACTGCCGGTTTACGCCTTCAACGCCGAAGGCTTGTACTTGCCGGGGGCCAATGGCGGTAAACGTAGCAGTGACTCGAAAAAACTGTCGCGCTGGCAAGACGTACTGAAAAAGATGCAAATCGAAGGGTTCGCCGTGGGCGAAGGCTAGTCGCCACAGCAAGGAGCGTTTTATGTCACTGCGCAAACAGTTGTTTCTCGCCATTTGCCTGTTCTTGCTGGTGGCCTTCAGCGGCAGCTTTTTTGTCAGTCTGGAAAGCTCTCGCGAACAGATGCTCAGCCAATTGCGCTCCCACGCCCAGGACGCCGCCACGGCGCTGGGCCTGTCGTTGACCGCGCAGATCGACGACCCGGCAATGATCGAATTGATGGTCAGCTCGATTTTCGACAGCGGCTATTTCAGCAGCATCCGGGTCGTCAGTATTGTGGAGGAACGGGTGTTGGTGGAACGCAGCGTACCGACGCAAATCGAGGGTGTTCCGGAGTGGTTCGTCAGCCTGGTGAACCTGCACCCACAGGGTGGCGACGCGCTGGTCACGCGTGGCTGGGACCAGGCAGCCCGGGTCGAAGTGCTGAGCAACCCGCAGTTCGCCCTGGCCAAACTCTGGGACAGCACCCTTGGCAGCCTGATCTGGCTGCTGCTTTGCGGACTGCTCAGCGCCGTGTTCGGTGGCTGGCTGTTGCGCCGGCAGTTGCGGCCGCTCGACAACATGGTCAAACAGGCGGAAGCCATCAGCAAACGCGAGTTCCGCAGCTTGCCGAAACTGCCGCGCACACCGGAGCTCAAACGCGTGGTGCTGGCCATGAACCAGATGGTCGAAAAACTCAAAACGTTGTTCGCCGAAGAAGCCGCGCGCAGCGAAAAACTGCGCTCCGAATCCTATCAGGACAGCCTCACGGGCCTGGCCAACCGGCGCTTGCTGGATGAACAACTGGCCGACCAATTACTGGAGTCAGAGCAAAGCCGCGACGGTCATTTGCTGATGCTGCGGATCAACGACCTGATCGGTCTCAATCAACGCCTGGGTGGCCAGCGCACCGATGCCCTGATCAGCGCCGTCGGCGAATTGCTCAAGCGCCTGACGCAACCAGCGGAACGTCGCACCTGGCTCGCGGCACGCAATCGCGGCGGCGAATTCAGTTTGCTGACACCGGGCCTGGACAGTAAGGATGCCGCGCGCCTGGCCTCCGAAATCAGCGCCACTCTGGAAAACCTGCGCCTGACCGGCGCCAGCGACTGCATGCCGGTGGCGCACCTGGGTATCGTCGCCTACCACCCGGGCGAACCGGCAAATGATGTGCTGCTGCGCCTGGATCAGGCGCTGACCCAGGCCCGGCAACATCCCGAGCGGCCATGGATATACCAGGCCCAGGTCGATACTGCGCCGAATCACTCGCAGCATGATTGGCGCAACTGGATCGACGACGCGCTGACCGAAGGTAAGATGCAGTTGTATTTCCAACCGGTGGTGCAGTGCGCCGACACCAGCCAGGTGCTGCACCACAAAGTCCTCGCACGCCTGCTTGATCCGCAAGGCGAGGCGATTGCCGCCGGGCATTTCCTGCCGTGGATCGAACGCCTCGGCTGGTCGGCGCGGTTCGACCTGGCCATGCTCGAGACCACCCTCGAATACCTCGCCGCCAACCGCTGGCCGCTCGCGCTGAGCCTGTCCGGCAGCACCCTGCGCGATCAGACCCAGCTGAAACTGATCTGCGACATACTCGAATCACTGCCGGAACTGGCGCCTCTGCTGACCCTGGAAATCGACGAACGCCAACTGCCGCCCCCCGAAGAACTGCAACGCCTGAGCCACAGCCTGCTCAACACCGGTTACCGCATCGGTCTACAACATTTCGGCGGCAGCTTCAGCCAGATCGGCAACCTGACTCAACTGGGGTTGGCTTACTTGAAAATCGATGGTGCCTACATTCGGGGTATCGATGAGCAGAGTGATAAGCGGTTGTTCATCGAGGCGATTTTTCGCGCGACCAACAGCATTGATTTGCCGTTGATTGCGGAGATGGTGGAGACGCAGGCGGAATTGGAGGTGATTCGGGAGTTGGGGTTGTTTGGGGTGATGGGGCGGTTGATTGGGCCGCCGGAGCCTATGTAGTTTTGCAGCGCTCTATGTCCATGGTGTTCACCTGTTTTCATTCACAGTAGAATCCGCGCCATATATGTTCCCCGGAAACATCACCTCTGCCGCAGCCTGGCATCGGTCCACATGGAGGAAAGTCTGTGAAACTGATCAGGCTGGGGCTGGAAAACTATCGCTGTTTCCCCACATTAACACTCGAACTGGATGCCCAGCTGACCTTGCTGGTTGCTCGAAATGGTCAAGGCAAGACCAGCCTGTTGGATGCGATCAAGGTTGCGTTGTGGCCCTATGTTCGTGGTTTTGATCTTGGCAGCGCTACCAACGATCTTACGGGAATACATCCTGACGATGTTTTTCTGCGCCCTGTTACAGCGCATCAGATGGAACCTTCACTTCCCGCGTGCCTGACCGCCCAGGCTGTATTCCAGAATGGGGAATTACGCTGGTCACGCCGACGGGAAAGCATCCGCAAAGGGACGCAAACTCGTGGCGACGCTGGGGCCTCCCGGCTGGAAGCCTCCGCTCATGTACTGGAAGCCCTGATTTTCAACAGTGCTGTAAAAGACCAATTACCTCCAACCTTACCCATCCTTGCTTACTACGGCACCGGCCGACTCTGGAGTCAGAAAAAACTGACCGCGGCTTTTGAAAAGGCCGAAAACGCAGAGTTTTCCAGGACCTATGGTTATCGTGACTGCCTGGACCCGGCCTCCAGTTATAAACATTTTGCCAAATGGTACACACGAATTTTCCGCAGTTATCGTGAAGAACAGATTCGTAATATTGAGCGCGGAAAGCTAAGTATCGATGTAAAAGACGAGTTTGCGCACCCAGTGCTAGCGGTACAAACCGCAGTGAATGCTGTCCTGGCCACCCAAACTGGCTGGAGGGACCTGGCTTATAGCAGTGAGTTCGCCGATCTGGTGCTCGAACACCCAGTTCACGGAATATTGAAGGTCAGCCAGCTCAGCGACGGGATTCGCAACATTGTCGCCCTAGCCGCCGATATTGCGTATCGCTGCGTGAAACTCAATCCTCATCTAGGCATCCTCGCCCCTCGTGAAAGCATTGGAGTGGTGTTGATTGACGAAGTCGACATGCACCTGCATCCCGCCTGGCAGCAAACCGTTATACCTGACCTGCTCGGGGCTTTCCCGCGTATCCAGTTCGTTATGACTACACACAGTCCGCAGGTAATCACTTCAGTGCCAGCGCACTGCATCCGCGTTCTGCAAACCGTAACCGACGAGACTGAGCGACGAGTCACGGTGAGCACTGTGGATCAACAGACTCAGGGGGTCGCCAGCCCCCAGGTGCTGGCCCATGTCATGGGGATCGATCCGACGCCCGACAATGAACCCGCTCATAAATTGAGCGAATACATGGGGCTAATCCAGCAAGACCTGCATGACTCAGCGCAGGGTTTGAAGTTACGTGAATATCTTGATGCTCATTTCGGCGCTCAACATCCCTGCATGCTCGACTGTCATCGACTGATCAGATTGCAGATGTTCAAAAGCAAACAGCCGACAAAATTGTAAGCGCAAGGAAATCGCGTATATGCACAAACTTGTTCGAAGCGAAGGCCCACGCTGCCTTGCCCGCTATAGACACGGTCTGCACAGGTGGTCGCTGGAGTCACCCACACCACAGGAGCGCGAGCACATCTGGGAAAGTCTGCAGGTCATGCAAGGTACCCGTTGTGCGTACTGCGAAGCAGACATTATTCAATCCGGGCGTAAACACCTCGAACACTTTCAACAGCGAGACAGATTTCCTCAAGGTACGTTCGATTGGAATAATCTGTTCGGATCATGCAACCGAGAAGACACCTGCGGTAAGTTCAAGGACAGGTGCAGCCTCTATGACCCTGTTGTTCTGCTCAAACCCGACGAGGACAACCCTGACCACTATTTCGTCTTTGTCAGCGACGGCACCATCACGCCACGGGCAGACTTGGATCATCAGCACCATCACCGAGCGATAGAAACCCTTCGCATCTTCAATCTCGACGCAGAAAACGGTGCCCTTCGCAAAATAAGGCGCGAGGCCGTTCGTGGTTACCTGGAAACCGCAGAAGCACTTCATGAGATGTTTCAGGACGATCCGGAGAGTGAGGAACTGCAGTTATTCCTTGAAGAAGAAATCCTGGGAACCGCCCACTTGCCCTTTGCCACAGCAATCAGACACACGTTGTCTTGGAGCCTCTGAGGAAAAAAGGGAACGCATTAATTTGTCGATGCATCCGGCGTGATCGATAAACGGAGATGTTTAATCTGACACCTCCAGATACTCCTTAGGGCTACGCATTCTCGTAATGCCTGTGTATGCGGTTTGCCAGACAAACCGTGATTGCGGCTATTTGGGGCCGCTTCGCAGCCCTGCGGGAAAGGTGAACGCACTGACTGGCCTCTGACTCAGTTGCAACCGAAAACGGCCCTTCAAAGGCCGTTTTTTTTGCGCCTTGCGAAAACCCTGAAAAGCCATCGCACATGACCGCTCGTCGTAAACCCACCGTCACCTGTCAGATCTGACAGTAGCCGGTTTTCTTCTTTCGCGGTGTGATGGGGCTCGCTCCCGAAATGGCTCGGGCACAACGCGCCAGGAGAACAAGATGAGCATCAACGTCAATTCAGCACAGGCCAGCGCCGGACTTTTGTTGGTGCCCATGTTCATCCCCGGCTCGAAACAAACGGTGCTTCCGCCCGGATACGCCCATCTTGGCATACCCCAGTCCATCTATCAGGCGCCTAATGGCCTGGCACTGGTGATTGATCCCCTCACGATGCTAAAAACTTTTACGCTGGATGCATTCGACACCGTGGAGGTGTGGGTCAACGGCAAAGCCACTTCCGTGAGTAAGGTCATCCTGCCGGGAGAAGAGCAACTGCGCATTCTCCTGTACCTGCCGCTGGGGAGGCTGGTGAACGGCGTCAATCAGCTGTTTTACCGGGTCACCCGGCCCAGCGGGAATTTTGAGGACTCGACCCCGGTGCTGGATGTGCTGTATCACGACCCGGCACCCGGTAATCCCGCGCCGGCCGCTATCACCACCGTCTTTCCACTCAACATCGTCACAGGCGGCGTCGGTCCTGCAGAGGCGGCGGCAGGGGTGCTGGCCACCTTCAAGGTCAGCTTCACGCGGTCATATGACGAAATTCGCCTGGACGTGGGTACCTGGAGTACCACGATTAAAGTCACTGATCCTGCCAAGCCGATCACACTGACCCTGACCGCCGCTGATTTCCAGCAGATCGGCGACAACGCCAAGATGCCGGTCAAGTGCACAGTGACCGACCAGTTGGGCAACGGTAACCAGTCGGCGACAACCTATCTGGACATCCACGCCAACCGTCTCGATCTGCTGGCCCCGACCGTCAAGGGCCAGACAGGCAACAACCTCAATCCGACCCTGCAGGACGTTGTGGCGGTAGTGCCGCTCGGCTCGCTGCTGCCCACCGACAAAGTGACCGTGAGCTGGCAAGGCGCGACCGGCACGCCGGCTGCGGGCTCCTTCACCAGCCCGCAACGCCAGGTCAGCGCCGGGCGGGAGTTTGTCGTACCGCGCTCGGTGCTGGCCTATAGCTTGGGCAAAACCGTGACCGTCACTTACGTCATCGAACGCAACGGCATAACCTTCACCTCATTACCCTTGTTGCTGGACATTCAGCCGTTGCCGACGACGGCGTTGATCCCGCCGAAGATTGTCGAGGCCGATGCCAACAATGTGCTTGACCTGATGGCACTGGGCACCAAAGACGCGACCCTCCACGGATTGCTCTGGACGCTGATCGAAGCGGGTCAGCAAGTGTGGATGAGGCTGGAGGGGAAAAAAGCGGACGGCACGGCGCACAACCTGCAGGTCTGGAGTGGCGGAACCTCAAAGGTCAACGCCACGTGGGTCAGCCAGGGCTTCTGGCCCAAGGCTCTGGTCAACAGCTACCTGAAGCTGCTCAGGCACGGTTCTACATTGACAATCAAGTTCAAGGCGTCTCTGGATAAGAGCAATGTCGAGGCAACGGCGGTGGTGTTTCCGGACCGTACCTACACCATTAAGTCGGTGGAGCTGGTTGTTCCGACCTTGAGCAACGTAACGGATGCCGGCAACAAGGAAGTTCCGGAGGGTGGGCTGACCGCCAGTATCACCCTGAAGCTCAAGGGCACAGCCAGCAAGGGGCAGCCCGTCGAGATCTTCGACGGCAGTGGCCCGAGCGCGGTGTCCAAGGGCACGGCGACCGCCAACGCGACGACGGGGATCTGGGAGCGCACGATCACCCTGCCGGAGGGCAGTCGCCGCTTGTATGCCCAGTCGCGGTATCACCCCACCCCCGTTTACTCCAACGTGCGCAACCTGACGGTGGTGGCTGTGATTGTGCCGACGCTGGTCAATGTGCTGGACGCCAACAACGTCGAAGTGCCGGAGAACACCAGCACCATCAGCACCACGTTGAAACTCAAGGGCAAGGCGAGCAACGGTCAGCAGGTCGAGATCTTTGACGGCAGCGGTTCGAGCGCGGTGTCCAAGGGCACGGCGACCGCCCACGCGACCACGGGAATCTGGGATCACACGATCACCGTCGCGCAGGGTGGCCACCGCTTGTACGCCAAATCGCTGTATCACCCCACCGCGACTTACTCCAACGTGCGCAACCTGACGGTGGTGGCCACCAAACCAAGCATCACCGCACTGACGGATTCCAAAGGTCCGGTCGCCCATAACGGAACGACTTACGACACCGAGGTCACGGTGACCGTCACTGCCGATCCGAACCAGAGTATCCAACTCTACGATGGAGCCAAGGCCATTGGGGCGCCTATTCCACTTGATAGCAAAGGGAGTGGGACTACGAAGTTATCGGCTCTGGAGCAGAAGGTTTTTTCCCTCACTGCCAGAGCCGTTTATGGAAGTCAGCTGGAATCCTCCGCGCGCATCTTTACACACAAAGCCCATCAGGCAGTGACCCTGACGTCGGTCAAGCATTCGCGAGGAGAGCTGGGCGAGGGACAGAGTACCGCCAGTGCCTCTGTCACACTGGAAGGATCGGTGACGCCTTTGTATAGCGTGCAGATCTATCACAACAACAGTGCCCAAAATATCGTGCAGAGCAACGCAAATGGCTTCTGGACTACCACCCTGCCCATCGTCGCTGGCCCAAACACGGTATACGCCAAAGCAGTAGCGACCGGGTTGAATTCCAACTCACGGAGCTTCACCAGAGTAGTGCCATTCACGTCTGAAAATTTCGATCAATACTCAACGAGACACGTATCGCCAGGTCTAAACATCCCACTAAACAGCATGACCATTTACTATTTAGGGGGCACCGGCTTTATCGGGATATCTCCACTGAATGAATTATTCACTGGCCCCTATCCTCAGATACCGGGTAAAAGTAGTGGGCAGACTCTGGAGATGCATTGGAAAGGCCTTGGCACGTCACAACATATGCGTATTCGATTCAATTGGGGCTATTCCAGCGTCAGTTTTTTTGTCAGGTTCGCACAAACCCATAATCTATGGATCAGATTTCTAGACATAAGTAACAACACAATCCATCAACACACGCTCCCACTTAATTTCGATGCACAACTTGTTAGTTACTCGCATCCCAGTATCGATATCTGGGGCATAGAAGTCCAAACATCGGTTATGGATTTAATTTCTATTGATTATTTCAAGATGACTTACAGATAATTTACAGGCTGAAATATTACTCCAACAAGACGGCCTTTCCCGGCCGATTTGGGCAACGTTCAACCACCAACCAACAGTTTGTCGGACGAAAAGGGGCGTATCTGGGAAAAATAAACGCCGATGTTTATAAGACATCTCCAGACACTCACTCAGGCTACACATCCTTGCGCCGCTGCCTACGACTGCGCCAGAATCCGCCGGCTTGTGCGCCTAAGGGTCGGGTTCTATTGTTTCCCGGTCGCTGACGAATCAGCGATCGGGTTTCGCAGCCCGGGTCAATCAAGGCGCATTGCGCCACCGTTCCCTTTCAGTTGACGCTTCTTTTCGTCAACTGGATTGCGTTATGGCGGCTGTGCGCGGGAGATCTTCGGGTCTGCCGGGTTCCTTGATTCCCGGTCTGCGAACCTGCGTACAGCTGCCACCTTCCTCGTTTCGCAGCGAGCAGTGACAGCTCCATTAATCAAGGAGCTTCACCATGTTCAAAATCACACCCAACCCACCCGAAAGCGACGACGTTTCCCCCTACGAAACCCCGGACTCCAAAAAACTCAACGAAGCCGCCGAGCGCGCCCTCGATTACTACCTCAAACCGTCCGACCCCAAGACCCCGCGCAAACCGAGCACGATTTACACCGTTGCCCCGGATATCGACATCGAAGAGCTACTGGCCAATGCCTGCGAGTCCTTTGCCTCGGCCAAGGTGATCGCCAGTGACTGTGCCGGTTTTCTGGAGGGGACGCAGCGCAATACGATATTGGGCGTCGCGCAACTCATCATGTTCGGGGAGCTGGCGGTGAGTCGGGCTCTGGACAGTCTGGAGCTGAAGGCTGACCCGGCCCTGTAACCTGATCTCAGACGCTTGATCGTTCCCACGCTCTGCGTGGGAATGCAGCCCGGGACGCTCCGCGTCCCCTCCAGAGCCGAACGCGGAGCGTCCGTTGAGGCATTCCCACGCAGAGCGTGGGAACGATCAAACCCGCCATCCCCTTTCACCGGGATGGCGGGTTTTGTCGTTTCGGATCACACGGTATCCACCTTCAACGAATGGTCGTTCAACATGCCGTTGATAATGGTCGCGGTATCGTGACCACCGGCAATCACACCATTCGCTCCGGGGGTGACGCCGTAATGGCTGGCCAAATTCACCCCCGCCAGGTCAATGGTCTGGCTCGGCGTGGCGCCGGCCATGGCGCTGATGTCGATGCTGGTGACCAGGGTCGCGCCGCTGCCGGTGACTTTGAAGTGCAGGTAGTCATCCAGCGATGCTGCGGTGCCGTTCTCGCCTTGCAGCAGTTGCGACAGGTCGAGTTTGTCGGTGCCCGGGGTGAAGTCGGTGATGACATCGTGGCCGCTGTTGCCTTTGAGCCACTGGAAGGTGTCGGCACCGCTGCCGCCGGTGAGGGTGTTGTCGCCCAGGCCGCCGATCAGGAAGTCGTCGCCCCCCCCACCGTTCAGCGCATCGTTACCCAAGCCGCCGTTGATGATGTTGCCGTTGTTGTCGCCCGTGAGGCTGTCGTTGAAGTTCGAGCCCGTGAGGTTTTCGATGCCGGTCAGAGTGTCGGTGCCTGCGCCAACGGTGTTTTGCGCAGCGAGCAGGTTGAGGTTGACGGTGACCCCGGCGGTGGCATGGGCGTAGCTCGCGGTGTCGTTGCCGGTGGCGCCGTCGAGCCAATCGTTGCCCGGCCCGCTGAACAGCAGATCGTTGCCGGCGCCGCCATGCATCTCGTTATTGCCTGAGCCTGCGGTGAGCACGTCGTTGCCGTCGCCAGCGTTGATGACGTTGTTGCCGGTTCCCGCGATCAACACGTCATCGCCCGAGGTGCCGGTCAGGGTGTGGCCGGCCTGATAGGTGATGTCGACTGCCGCGCTGTCGCTGCCGCCGTGGTTGTCGCTGGCGGTGTAGGTGCCGTGGAAGTCTGGCGCGGAGTCTTGGGCTCCGGCGTAGTTGACGGTCATGGTCAGTTGGTAGTTTTCCGCCCCCTTCCCGCTGTTGCCCGGTCCCCCGTCGTCGATGTTGGTGATGTGGATCTGGTACGTGCCGTCCGCTGCGGCGGTGATGGTCTGGCCGTCGGCGAGGGCCGTGTAAGCACCGCCGTTGACCGAGTACTCCATGGTGACGTGGCCGGCTGCCAGGTTGTGGTCCAGGTTGAGGGTTTCACCCTGTTTGAGGTTGACGGTGATCCGGTCCTCATCATTGGTATTGTTGGTGCTGACCGCCCCCAGTGCCCCGCTGACCACCAGCATGGCGGTCATGGCCGCGGTGTTGGCGACGAATGCGCTGCGGGCGATGGTCACGGCCTGGACGTTATTACCGGTGAAGCTGAAGCTCGAGTTGGTGCCGGTGAAGTCCGCCCCCTTGGCCGTCCAACCCGTGTTGAAGGTGGTCGGCGATGCCGTGAGCGGATCGCCGTTGGGGTCGGTGTCGTTGGCCAGCAGCAGCTCGCCCGGCACCACGATGCTGCCAGACAGCACGTTGGTGATGATGTGATCGTCCACCGCCACCGGTGGCGCGTTGGGGATCACGTTGACCGTCAGTGTCGAGCTGGTGAGGTCACCGTCGTTGTCGCTGGCGGTGAAGCCGATGTTTTCGGTGATCTGCACGGCCGTGGTTTTCTGCGAGGTGTAGGTGTATTCGCCAGTGTCGAGGTTCACCAGCAACGTGCCGCTGTTGTTGGTGGCGATGCTCAGGGTGTTGTCGGCGGTGTTGAAGGTGCCGTGGTTGGCGCCGCCGCTGAAGTTCAGCGAACCCTGATTGCTGTTGGCTTTCGGGTCGTAGGTATAGGTGGTGCCGTCGACCGTGAGTTTTTTGATGAACCCACCATCGGCGCCGAACGTACCGCCCTCGCCCAGCAGCGACCCGGTGACCGGCGCGCCTTGCACGGTGCCCGAGAGGACCGAGTTGAGTTGATTGAGGTCAGTCACCACCACGGCGTTGGTGTCGGTGTGTGTGCTGCCGTCATAGGCCACTGGATCGAGGCTGGCGTTATTGACACCGCTGCCGAGGCCGATGGCGTAGTTCTTGATGCCATTGGCGTCGAGGAAGGCTTTGAGCGCGATCTCGTCGGCGCTGCCGATGTCTCCTTCGTTGGGTTTGCCATCAGAGAAGAAGTAGCCGACGTTCTGCGCCCCGGTGAGTTTGCCCGAGGTGCCAAAGGCGGTTTCCATGGTCGCCACGGCCGCGTCGTAGTTGGTCCCGCCGTCCGCCGTCAGCGTCGCGATGATCGACTTGGCCGTCGCCACATCGACCCACACCGAAGTCTGGTCCGTGGCGCTGCTGCTGAAGGTGACGATCTGCACCTTCACGTCGCCCAGGCTGTCGTACTTGTCGAGCAGTGCGCTGATCGCCTGCTTGGCCAGCTCCAGCCGCGACAGGCCCGATACGCCGGAGGGGTCGTCCATGCTGCCGGATACGTCGATCACCAGCATCAGGTTGGAGTCGATCTGCACCGCCGGCACCGACCGCTCCGAGGCGACGGCGTGAGGCACGTCATCGACAATGTTGACCACAAGGGTGCCGGTGGTGCTGTTGCCGATGGCATCGGTGGCTTTGTAGGTGAAGCTTTCATTCAAGGTGTTCGCGCCATCGTTGGCGTTCGGCGATGTTTTCGGCGCCGAGGTCAGAGTGTAGGTATAGCTGCCGTCCGGGTTGAGCAGGATTTGCCCGTAGGTCCCGGTGGCGCTGCCTAACAGGGTGTAAGTGATCGCGCCAGTGGCGCCAGTGACCGAGCCTGCCAACGTACCGGAGCCGGTTTCACCGGTGTTGCCAGGTTCGCTGCCGGTGACGCTGCCCGCTGCCAGGTCCTGTCCGTCCTTGGTCAAGTCCAGGGCTTTTTCGTAAACCGTCACGTCGGTATCAGTGGCCGCTACGAGGCAACTGTTGTGCACGTCAACGGTGATCGTAGCGGTGCTTTCATCGCCATCGGCATCGCGCACGGTATAGGTGAACACGTCCGTGGCGCCCGGTTCGCCGACCGAGTTCGGGTTGCTGTGGTACACGGCGTTGCCGTTGGCATCCAGGGTGAGGTAGCCGTAAGTACCGGTGATTTGTGTGTTCAGGCCACCGATAGCCGAGGTCGAGATGTCGTTGCCGGCGCGCACGCCGACCACTGCGCCACCCAAGGCCGCGCCGTCAGCACCGAGCACATCGTTGTCCAGCACATTGCCGCTGACCGTGCCGCCCTCCACCACCGAAACCGAATCGCAATGGGCAGTCGGCATGTCATCGACGATGTTGATCACGATGGTATTGGTGACGCTGTTGCCCAGAGAGTCGGTGGCCTGATAAGTGAAGCTTTCACTCAGAGTGTTCGCGCCGTCGTTGGCGTGAGGCGTGGTCACCGGTGCGGAAGTCAGGGTGTAGGTGTAGCTGCCGTCGGGGTTGATCAGGATTTGTCCATAGGTGCCGGTGGCGCTGCCGACCAAGGTGTAAGTGATCGCGCCGCTGGTACCGGTGACCGAACCTACCAGCGTGCCGGAAGCGGTTTCACCGGTGCTGCCAGGCTCGCTGCCGATGACGGTGCCTGCCGCCAGGTCCTGGCCATCCTTGGTCAGATCCAGCGCTTTCTCATGAACTGTCACGTCGGTATCGGTGGCCGCAACGAGGGTGCAGTTGGACACGTCGATGGTAATGGTGGTGGTGCTTTCATCGCCGTCGGCATCGCGCACGGTGTAAGTGAACACGTCAGTGGCGTCAGGGCCGTTCACGGCATTTGGATTGCTGTGATAGACCGCGTTGCCGTTGGCATCCAGCGTCAGATAGCCATAGGTGCCGTTGATTTGACTGTTCAAGCCACCGATGGCCGAAGTCGAGGTATCGCTGCCGGCGCGCACGCCGACCACCGCGCCGCCGATTGCCGGCCCGTCGGCGCCGCCGATGTCGTTGTCCAGCACGTTGCCCGAGACCGTCGCGCCCTCGGCCACTGAGGCGTGATCCGGGTTGGCGGTGGGCAAGTCATCGACGATGTTGACGTTGATCTGGCCCAACGCCGTGCTGCCGTCGACGTCAGTGGCGACGACGTTGAGGTTCTCGGTGATGCTGTTGGTGCCGTCGGCGTTCGGGTGGGTTTCGTGATCCACCAGGGTGTAGCTGTAGCTGACCACGCCGGTCGCGCTGTCGTAACCGGTGACGGTCAGCGTGCTGCCAAGCGGGGTGACGATCGACTGCGGAAAGCCTGCGGCCACGCCACCGGTGACCACCACGATGCCGCCCACCGTCAGGGTTTGCAAACCGTCGAGCGCGGTGACGGTGAAGGTGCCGTTCTGGGTCAGCGCCGGTGTGTTGGGGCTGCTGCCGTCGCTGAGGTTTTTTTCGTAGACGGTAAGTTCGCCACCGTTGACGTTCAGGCCATCGAGGGTCACCGAATCGTCGTTGTTATGGATGTTCAGCACCAGCGTCGCGGTGCTGGTATCGCCATCAGAATCGGTGAGGGTGTAGACGAAATGCTCGGTGCCGTTGCCGCCACCGTGCAAGGCTTTGAAATCGGCATCGCTGGTGTTCAGGGTATAGGTGTACGTGCCGTTGGCGTTGAGCACCAAGGTGCCGAACCTCCCGGTGAATGTGCCGCCAATGATCGGTCCGCTGTCGGGGCCGGTCGGAATGCGGTCGGCGCCCTGGATGTCGTTGGGCAGCACGTTGCCCGTCAGGGTCAGCAGGGTTTCCGAGGCGGTATGGGTATTGGTGTCGTCGATGGCCTTGGGCACATCGTCGGTGATATTGACGTCCAGCGAACCGGTGGCGGTATCGCCGTTGCTGTCGCTCGCGACCACGGTGAAATGTTCGGTGAGATTGTTGGCGCCATCGCCGGCGGAATGGGTTTCGTTGCCGACCAGGGTGTAGCTGTAACTGACCACGCCGGTGGCCGGGTTGTAGCCGGTGATCGTCAGGGTGTTGCCCAGTTGAGTGGTGATCGACTGAGGAAAACCGATGGGCACCCCGCCACTGATCACACTGATCCCGCCGATGCTCAGGCTGGTCAGCCCGTCGGGCGCAGACACCGTGAACGTGCTGTGCTGAGTCAGTGCTCCCGGGTTGCTGGCCGAACCGTCCGCCAGGTTGGCTTCATTGAGGGTCAGTTCGCCGCCCGCCACCGACAGGCCGGTGAGGGTGACCGGGTTATTCGGCGCGTCCGCGGCAAACGGCGTAACGACGCCTTTATCGCCGTTGTCCGGCGCAGCATCTCGGCGCTCCTGGGGGAATTCGGGAATACCGTTGAAGCCCGCGGTGGGGAAACCAATCGTGGGATCGACCCGCCCGCCCACTTCCTCCAGCAGCACAAAACTGTGGCCGCCACCCAGTGCACCACCGGGCGCGCCCGTTGCGCCCGGCCCGGCGGCGGTGGCCTCGGCGGTCTGGGTCGGGTCGGCGCCGGCGGCAATGGCTTTTTGCACTTGCTCGACATCGGTCAGTTGCGCCTGGCTCGGCGTCACCGCATCGGTGGTTTCCACATGCGGCACCTGGTGCGCCAGTAGCTGGGCAGTCATTTGCAGGCTGCTGTCACGCCCCAGCGTCAGCTCCTGGCCGTTATGCAAATGGACCGCTACCGCGCCTTCGGCCCCGGTGACCAGCTGCTCGCCGGCAAACAGCCGATCGCCCTCGATCAGTGTCCGTCGAGTGCCATCACCCGCCACTGCGTACACCTGACCGATGACCTTACTGACGATACCGATGAGCGTTGCCATGTGCATTCCTCCGCTGCCGATCACCGCGCCGGCACTGGTCTGCGAAGCTCGCCCATGGCTCAACCGGGTTGCCGGGTGACGCTCACACCTCGGCAGTTCGTTCGCAAGCCTTGCGGTGCAGCAGGCCTGCGAGCGCTACGTAACGGTGGTGAATCATCCGAGTGACAAAAAAATGTCGCTCAAAACCCGTTACGCGTCCCTCCCCTTCAGCATTACTCCGCTGTATGTCTCAAAGTGAGTGGAACTGTCTTCAAGCCTGTCCGCACTGTCGAGAGCACGTAAAACAAAGGCTTTCGAGTTGAACAATGTGCCGGATTTTACGGAGTACATAAGTTTTTTTTGGCATAGCCCTTATGAAAAATTTTTCTTAGCTACGCTTCAGGATGTTCTTAGCTCTGTTGTTACAAGCATGAAACGGATTCACCTAAAAATATCGTCAAAAAAATGGCGACCGCTAAGCACCATCTGGAATCAGGGAGATGCATCCATGCGCGTTTTAACCCCCCTTTGCAGTGCGATTCTGCTGGCCATGGCCTGCGCTTCTCAGGCTCAGGCGATGTCATTGACCGAGGCGATCCAGAGCACCATTGCGACCCACCCGGAACTGGCGTCTCGGGTCGATGCCCGGCTCTCGGCCGACGAGCAGATCAAAGTTGCCAAAGGGGGCTTTTATCCATCGGTGGATTTGAACGCCGCCTACGGGCGCGGCTACAGCGATAACACCAACACGCGGTCACGGGGCAATCACCACACCGAAATCCTGACCTACACCCAGTCGGAACTGCGCCTGCGGCAGATGCTGTTTGACGGTTTCAACACCGCCAACGAGGTCGCGCGCACCAAAGGCGTGTCCAACTCGCGGGCCTATTACGCTCAAGGCACCGCTCAGGACCTGGCCCTGCGCACCATCGAGGTGTACCTCGAAGTGCTCAAGCGCCGCGAACTGGTGACCCTGGCCAAGAACAATCTGCAAGCACACATGCGGGTCAACGATCAGATCGGCCTGCGTACCCAGCGAGGGATCGGCAGCAACGCCGACGCCGACCAGTCCACCGCTCGCCGGGCGCTGGCGCAAAACAACCTCGACACCGCCGAAGTCGATCTGGCCGATGCCGAAGCGAATTTCTACAGCGTCGTGGGGCGCATGCCCGATGAACTCGAAGCACCGCCGTCGACCCGCGGCGAACTGCCCGCCACCCTGCCCGAAGCCCAGCAGAGCATGGTGGAAAACAACCCGTACCTGAAATCCGCCCAGGCTGACGTGCAATCGGCCGAGAGCCAGTACGAAGTCGCCAAGTCGCCGTTCTACCCACGCTTCGACGCCGAAGCAGCGGTGGGCGCCAATAACAATGTGCAGGGCGATCAAGGCCACGACAACGAATGGCGAGTGGGCGTGGTGATGAACTACAACCTGTTCCGTGGCGGCAGCGACAAGGCCCGGTTGGCCTCCGATGCGCATCAGATCAACCAGGCGATGGACATCCGCAACAACGCATTGCGCCAGCTCAACGAGAACATCCACCTGGCCTGGAACGCCATGCAAAACGCCAAGAAACAAACCCCTACCGCCCGTGAATACGCCGAAACCACCACCCGCGTACGAGCGGCGTATCAGGATCAGTTCGGTCTCGGTCAACGGACCCTGCTCGATTTGCTCGACAGCGAAAACGAGCTCTACAACGCCAACCGCCGCTACACCGAAGTGCGCTACACCGAGGAGTTCTCGATGTACCGCGTGCTGGCGAACATGGGCCAGTTGCTGAGCAAGCAACGGGTGGTGCTGCCCGCCGATGCGATCGCCGCCACCGAAGTGAAAAACGAAGCACGCTTGCCTGAACTCAAATGAAGTAACCCCTACAGGGCGATGTGTAGTTATCTATGCCAATGGGAGCGATCAATGTGACCAGCATGGAACCCGGCACCCCCGGAATCGATCCGCGGCTGAGCTTCGATGATCCGTTACTCGACGGTCTGTTGATCCTCTGCAAACTCCACGGCGCGACGGTCAGTCGCGCCAGCCTGAGTGCCGGGCTGCCAATGGCACACCAGCGCTTGAGCCTGGACCTGCTGCCGCGCGCGGCGGCCCGGGCCAGTTTGCAGGCGCGCGTGCTGCGCCGTGAGCTGGCGGATATTTCCGCGCTCAACCTGCCGGTGATGCTGATCCTCAATCATGGCCGCTGCGCGGTCTTGCGCCGTTGGGGCGATGAAGGTCAGGCGTTGATTCTGCCGAGCGAAGCCGACGGCGGTGAACAATGGGTCAGCACGGACGAGCTGGCCGCCAGCTACAGCGGCCAGGCTTTGTTCGCCCGGCCGCGGCATGAACTTGAAGACTTGCGCGCGCCGCTGGTGCCGCGGGTCGAAGCGTGGTTTCGCGACACGCTGAAGCTGTCGAAATGGCTGTACAGCGATGCGATTCTGGCGAGTTTTCTGATCAACCTGCTGGGCATGATGGTGCCGTTGTTCGTGATGCAGACCTACGACCGGGTGGTGCCGAACCAGGCCACTTCAACCTTGTGGGTGCTGTCGATCGGCTTGCTGATCGGCACCGGTTTTGAACTGGTGCTGCGGGTGGTTCGTGCGCATTTGCTGGACACCGCCGGGAAGAAAACCGACGTGATTCTTTCGGCGACCCTGTTCGAACGCATCACCGGCATGGCGATGAAAGCGCGACCCGCGACCATCGGTGGTTTCGCCCAGAGCATTCATGATTTTCAGGGGCTGCGGGAGTTTCTCACCGCCGTCACGCTGACCAGCCTGATCGACATGCCCTTCGCCGTGCTGATGCTGGTGGTGATCGGCCTGCTCGGTGGCTGGCTGGTGGTGATTCCGCTGCTGGCATTTCCCATCACGATCCTCTTCGCCATGGTGATTCAGGCGCGCCTGCGCGACACCGTGCAGAAGAGTCTGAGCCTCGGCGCCGAGCGCCAGGCCCTGCTGATCGAAACTCTCGGTGGCCTGGAAACCCTCAAGGCCTGCAGCGCTGAAAGCGAGCGCCAGCACAAATGGGAAAGCACCCACGGCGCCCTCACCCGCCTCGACAGCCATGCGCGCAACCTCTCGGCGCTGGCCACCAACGGCACGCTGTTCATTCAGCAGTTCTCCGGCATGGCGACCATCGTCGCCGGGGTCTACAGCATCATCGCCGGCAACCTCAGCGTCGGTGCGCTGGTGGCAAGCTACATGCTCGGCAGCCGCGTGCTCGCGCCGCTGGGGCAGATCGCCGGGCTGATCACCCGTTACCAGCAAGCGCAACTGACCATGAAAAGCACCGATTCGCTGATGTCGCTGCCGCAAGAGCGCGACGCCAAGCAGCGGCCGCTGGAGCGCACGCAACTGCAAGGCGCCCTGGACGTCAGCGGCGTGACGTTCCACTACAACGGCCAGAATGCGCCGGCCCTGGCCAACGTCAGCTTCAGCATGAAGCCCGGCGAACGGATCGGCATCATCGGCCGCAGCGGCTCGGGCAAAAGCACGCTGGCGCGGCTGGTGATGGGGTTCTACGCGCCGGAAGAAGGCCAGTTGCTGCTCGATGGCCTGGATCTGCGGCAGCTGGACGTCGCCGACCTGCGTCAACAGATCGGCTACGTCGCCCACGACCTGCCCTTGCTGGCCGGCAGCCTGCGCGACAACCTGACCCTCGGCGCCCGTTATGTCAGCGATGCCCGGATGCTTGAAGTCGCTGAGCTCACCGGCGTGACTGAACTGGCGCGTCAGCATCCACAAGGCTTCGATCGGCCAGTAGGCGAGCGCGGTCAGTTGCTGTCGGGTGGGCAACGGCAAGCGGTATTGCTGGCGCGGGCCTTGTTGCTCGATCCGCCAATCATGCTGCTCGACGAACCCACCAGCGCCATGGACAACAGCAGCGAAGACCTTCTACGGCAGAAACTCCATGGCTGGGTCCAGGGCAAAACCGTGCTGCTGGTCACCCACCGCAGCTCGATGCTCAGCCTGGTGGATCGGCTGGTGGTGCTGGACAACGGGCGGATCGTCGCCGACGGCCCGAAAGAAGCGGTGATCGATGCATTGCGCAAGGGCCGCGTCGGCTCTGCGACGGTCTAGGAGTTGCCCATGACTGGTTCATCGTCAGCAACATCAAAAGACAAGGGCTACTTCGGCAGTTTCAGCAAAAGTGCCGAGAGCGAGTTCATGCCGGAAACCGCCGGTGCCTCGTTGCAGGACTCGCCGCGCTGGTCGCGGATCACCGTGTGGCTGGCGGCGGCGCTGCTGATCACCGCGCTGGTCTGGGCCAAATTCGCCGTGTTGCAGGAAGTCACCATGGGCGAAGGCAAGGCGATTCCGTCGAGCAAGATTCAGGTGATCCAGAACCTGGAAGGCGGCATCGTCACCGAGATCTTCGTGCGCGAAGGGCAAATGGTGAACAAGGGCGACACCTTGCTGCGTCTGGATGACACGCGATTCCTGTCGAACAAGGGGGAAAGCGAAGCGGATCGCTATGCGTTGACAGCGCAGGTCGAACGGCTGTCCGCCGAGGCGGAAGGCCGCCCCTTCACCCTGTCGCCGGAAGTGATTGCCAAAGCTCCGCAAGTGGCCGAGGACGAACGCTCGCTGTACGAACAACGCCAGCGCCGACTGGCCAGCGAACAGCGCACCTTGACCGAACAACTTCGGCAAAAAACCCAGGAACTGGCAGAGTTCCGCTCCAAACAGGGGCAGTTCAGTTCCAGCCTGGCGCTGCTGCAACAAGAAATGAACATGTCGGCGCCGCTGGTGGGCACCGGAGCGGTATCGCCGGTGGAAATCCTGCGGCTCAAACGCAGCGCGGTGGAAATCCGCGGCTCGTTGAACGCCACGACCCTGGCAATTCCCCGGGCGGAATCGGCGATCAACGAGATCAAAAGCAAGATCGACGAGTCCGAACAATCCTTCCGCTCGGACGCGGCGAAGGAGCTGAATACGAAACGCACCGATCTGTCAAAAATCACCGCCACGAGCATTGCCATCGACGACCGGGTAACGCGCACCACCGTGGTATCGCCGGTTCACGGCATCATCAAAGTGCTGAAGGTCAACACCATCGGCGGCGTGGTCCAGCCGGGCAGCGACATGGTGGAAATCGTGCCGCTGGAAGACAACCTGCTAATCGAAGCCAAGGTCCGCCCGCAAGACGTGGCGTTCCTGCACCCGGGCCAGAAAGCCATGGTCAAGTTCAGCGCTTATGACTACACGATTTATGGCGGCTTGAGTGCCAGGCTTGAGTTGATCGGGGCAGACACCATTACCGATGACAAGGGCAACAGTTTCTATTTGATTCAGGTCAGGACCGACAAGAATCACCTGGGCGGGGATGTGAAACCGCTGCTGATCATTCCGGGGATGGTGGCGACGGTGGACATTATTACCGGGGAGAAAAGCGTGCTGGATTACCTGCTTAAACCGGTGTTGAAGGCGCGGACCGAGGCGATGCGCGAACGCTAAGTCTCACGCTGCCCCTGTGGCGAGGGAGCTTGCTCCCGCTGGAGTGCGAAGCGCTCCCAAAACCTGCCAGCATGATTTCCCTGACACACAGGCTGAATGGTTTTGGGTCTGCTGCGCAGCCCAGCGGGAGCAAGCTCCCTCGCCACAAGTCATCACCGGCCGTGATTCTTCTGATAGGTCTCCTCCCCCATCGCCGCAATCTGCCCCTCGATCAACGCTTCGAACGGCTTTAATAACGGCTCGAAACTGCTCGGTGCTTCAAGGGTCTGCAGCGCCTGCACAATCGCCTCCACCGTCGACAACGCCCCCGGCCCCGGCGCCTTGCGCAGCCGATAACGGGACACCCCGCCCTCGGCCAGGGTCACTCTGGGCAACGCCGCCAGCAATGGATTGAGGTGCAGTATCTTGCGCGCCTTGCGCCAGGTGCCGTCCGGGACTACCAGCAGCAGCGGCTTATCACTCGCGGTGTAGGCCTGCATCGGCTGCGCATCTTCACCGGGAAACAGCAGCCGCGCCTGATAACCCGGTTGATTCAACATCGCCGGCAAATCCTCAAACACCTCGCCCACCATCAACTCGGCATTCTGCAACCCCAACGCCGCCAACCGCGCCGTGTTCAGCGCATGGTTCACTTCGCTCGGATGTTGCAGCAGCAACACTCGCGTGCGGCTGTCGAGGCTCGGGATCAGTGGGCACAGACAATGAGTTTGCGGACGCAGACAGCGCGGACACTGGATTCTGGACATATTTTTAAGCCTGATTGAGCTGTGCTTTGAGCAAATCACGGAAAGTCTGGATCAACGGTTCGCGGCTGCGGCCACGGCGCACAATCATCGAAAACGGTGCCTGATAACCGAACGTCGCCGGCAGCAGCACGCGCAAATCCCCCTTGTCGGCCCAGGCCTGGGCGTAGTGTTCCGGCAGGTAACCGATGTAGGCGCCGGACAGCACCAGAATCAGCTGGGCCTCCATACTTTCCACGGTCGCCGCGCTGTGCTTGAAACCGTGCCGCGCCAGTTCCGCCTGGCTCCAATAGCCGCGACCGACCATGCGTTGCTGGGTGATGACCTGCTCGGGGATGCGCCGCTCGTTGAACAGCGGATGACGGCTGCTGCAATACAGCCAGTGTTGCTCGCGGTAGAGCGGCATGTAGACCAGACCGCTCATGCGCGTGGAAAAGGCACCGATGGCCAGGTCGAGGCGGTTGTCCTGCACGCCGAGTTGCAGTTCGTAAGGGCTCATGACCGACAGATGCAAGTGCACCGCCGGGTGTTCCTGACTGTAGGCGCCGATGGCTTCGGCGAACGGCAAGGCCTTGTCGCTGACGGTGGAATCGATCACCCCCAGGTTCAAAGTACCGCGCAACTCGCCTTTGAGGGCGGCGGCGTATTGTTCGAAACCTTCGAGTTCGGCCAATAGACGCAGGGTTTCCTGATGGAACAGCTCGCCCTTGCTGGTCAGGCTGAAACCACCGCGACCGCGATGGCACAGCACCAGGCCGAGGGCCGCTTCGAGCTGGCTCATATAGGTGCTGATGGCCGACGTCGAGAGATTGAGCTCGTGCTGGGCATTGGCGAACCCCTGATGGCGGACCACGCTGACGAAGATGCGCAATAGTTTCAGGTCGGGTAAAGCGTTGGCCATGGGGCACTCCGTAGATCGTTCCCACGCTCTGCGTGGGAATGCAGCCCGTGACGCTCTGCGTCACATACTCGGAACAGCTGGACGCGGAGCGTCCGTGGATGCATTCCCACGCAGAGCGTGGGAACGATCACGGGAAAGAGTCTATCGCCGCTACGGCCATTAGTTTAGAAAAATCTGAACTAAGTATTTGCCCGTAGCGATTCTTCCCCGCCACTACATTTCGCAGAATCGGCCCACAGCGGTGCCCGTCTCTCCCCGAGCGGCTTACCTGCATAAATAAAACAACGACGATGAGGCCTTACCCGTGGACAAGATTCTTCACCAACCACTGGGCGGCAATGAAATGCCGCGCTTCGGCGGCATCGCCACCATGCTGCGACTCCCCCATTTGCCATCCGCTGCCGGCCTGGACGCTGCCTTTATCGGCATCCCGCTGGACATCGGCACGTCCCTGCGCCCCGGTACCCGTTTCGGGCCGCGTGAAATCCGCGCTGAATCGGTGATGATCCGCCCGTACAACATGGCCACCGGCGCTGCGCCGTTCGACTCGCTGTCGGTTGCCGACATCGGTGACGTGGCGATCAACACCTTCAACCTGCTGGACGCCGTGCGGATCATCGAAGAGGCCTACGACAATATCCTCGAACACGATGTGATCCCTCTGACCCTGGGCGGCGACCACACCATCACCCTGCCGATCCTGCGTGCCATCCATAAAAAGCACGGCAAGGTCGGCCTGGTGCACATCGACGCTCACGCCGATGTGAACGATCACATGTTCGGCGAGAAAATCGCCCACGGCACCACCTTCCGTCGCGCTGTAGAAGAAGGTCTTCTGGATTGCGACCGTGTAGTGCAAATTGGCCTGCGGGCTCAGGGTTACACCGCTGATGACTTCAACTGGAGCCGCAATCAAGGCTTCCGTGTGGTTCAGGCTGAAGAATGCTGGCACAAATCCCTGGCGCCGCTGATGGCCGAAGTGCGTGAGAAAGTCGGCGACGGTCCGGTGTACCTGAGTTTCGATATCGACGGCATCGATCCGGCCTGGGCACCTGGCACCGGCACCCCGGAAATCGGCGGTCTGACGACCATTCAGGCGATTGAAATCGTGCGCGGCTGCCAAGGCCTCGACCTGGTCGGCTGCGATTTGGTAGAAGTCTCGCCAGCGTACGACACCACCGGCAACACCTCGCTGCTGGGCGCCAACCTGTTGTACGAAATGCTCTGCGTACTGCCAGGCGTGGTCCATCGCTGAGGATCGGTCATGAACGAACGTGATCAGGTACTCAATGCCGCCGCCGATCTGGTGTCGGCCTTTGCCCGAAACGATCGCGAAGCCTACTTCGGCGCATTCAGCGTCGACTCAAGCTTCGTGTTCTACACCCTCGAGCAGCCTCTGCTGTCGCGCGATGCCTACCAGGCATTGTGGGACAGCTGGCGTGCCGAGGACGGCTTCGAGGTGCTGTCGTGCACCTCAAGCAACGCCTTCGTCAGCCTGCAGGGTGACGTGGCGATTTTCATCCATGACGTGGCCACCGAGCTGCGCATGCAAGGGGAGCAACACTTCAGCCAGGAACGCGAGACGATTGTTTTCAAGAAACAGGCGTCTGGCGAAGAACAACAAGGCCTATGGCTGGCCTGTCATGAACATTTGTCCGCAATGCCGGAAGGGCTGCCAACCCCTTAGCCAAACAGGTGACGCTCACGCACGATGAGCGCGCCTTTATGATCGGAGCAGATCATGAATAACAACAACAAAGACCAAAGCCTTACGCAAATTGAAACCTACGGGGTCGAGCAGATCCCGGACAACGAACGCACCGCAGGCCCGACGGACTTGTTCCGGATGATCTTCGGCGGTTCCAACACCTTCGCCACCGCCGTGCTCGGCAGTTTCCCGGTACTGTTCGGCCTGTCTTTTCAGGCGGGTGTCTGGGCGATTGTGCTGGGCGTGTTGCTGGGCTCGCTGATCCTTGCGCCAATGGGCCTGTTCGGGCCGCTCAATGGCACCAACAACGCCGTGTCGTCCGGTGCGCACTTCGGCGTGCACGGGCGGATCGTCGGTTCGTTCCTGTCGCTGCTGACCGCCATCGCCTTCTTCTCGCTCTCGGTATGGAGCTCGGGTGATGCGTTGATCGGTGGCGCCAAACGCCTGATTGGCCTGCCGGAAACCGACCTGACCCTGGGCCTGGCCTACGGTCTGTTCGCGATCCTGGTGCTGACGGTGTGCATCTACGGCTTCCGCTTCCTGCTGTGGGTCAACAAGATCGCCGTGTGGAGCGCCAGCCTGCTGTTCCTGCTGGGCGTCTTCGCCTTCGCCGGTCCTTTCGATGTGAACTACGCCGGCAGCGTCAGCATGGGGCAACCGGGTTTCTGGGCGGCTTTCATCGGCGCTGCGCTGGTAGCCATGAGCAACCCGATTTCCTTCGGAGCGTTCCTCGGCGACTGGTCGCGCTACATCCCGCGCGACACCTCCAAGCGCCGGATCATGGCCGCCGTGGTGATCTCGCAGATCGCGACCTTCATCCCGTTCCTGTTCGGCCTCGCCACCGCCACCATCGTAGCGATCAAGGCACCGGACTACATCGCGGCCAACAACTACGTCGGCGGCCTGCTGGCGGTATCGCCGAGCTGGTTCTTCCTGCCGGTGTGCCTGATTGCGGTGATCGGCGGCATGTCCACCGGCACCACGTCGCTGTATGGCACCGGGCTGGACATGTCCAGTGTGTTTCCACGGGTCCTGTCGCGGGTTAAAGCGACGCTGCTGATCGGTGTGATGTCGATTGCCTTCATCTTCATCGGGCGCTTTGCGGCGAACCTGGTGCAGAGCGTGTCGACCTTCGCCGTGCTGATCATCACCTGCACCACTCCGTGGATGGTGATCATGATCATCGGCTTGCTGGTGCGTCGCGGCTTCTACTGCCCGGATGACCTGCAAGTGTTCACCCGTGGCGAAAAAGGTGGCCGCTACTGGTTCACCCACGGCTGGAACTGGCGTGGCCTGGGGGCCTGGATCCCGAGTGCACTGGTGGGTCTGTGCTTCGTGAACCTGCCGGGGCAGTTCGTGGGCGTACTGGGCGATCTGGCGGGCGGCATCGACATCAGCCTGCCGGTGACCCTCGGTCTGGCCTCGCTGGTGTACCTGGCGCTACTGAGCCTGTTCCCGGAATCGGCCACGGTGTTCGGCCCCAACGATGCACGCAGCAAGGGCACGGATTCCCTCGGTAAACCGGCGATGCGACAAGCCGCCTGATTCAACACAAAACGCTGGTCAACGGAACTTCTGTGGCGAGGGAGCTTGCTCCCGCTCGACTGCGCAGCAGTCGCAAAACAGGCTAATGGCGTTTCTCCTGAAGAAACCCGGTTGCAGGATTTGGGGCTGCTTCGCAGCCCAGCGGGAGCAAGCTCCCTCGCCACAAAAAGCGGTCTCATGGCCACATTGCTTTTCAGCCTCACCATAAAAAAGACAATCGGAGACACGCCATCATGGCTTTGGATTTATTCGTCGTACTCATCTACGCCGCCGCGATGCTGATGCTCGGCTATTACGGCATGCGCAAGGCCAAGACCAACGAAGACTTTTTGGTCGCCGGTCGCAACCTCGGCCCGAGCATGTACATGGGCACCATGGCCGCCACCGTTCTGGGCGGCGCGTCCACTGTCGGCACCGTGCGCCTTGGCTACGTCCATGGCATCTCCGGTTTCTGGCTGTGCGCGGCACTCGGCTGCGGGATCGTTGCGCTGAACCTGTTCCTCGCCAAACCGCTGCTGAAACTGAAAATCTATACCGTTACCCAAGTGCTGGAAAAACGCTACAACCCGATGGCCCGCTCCGCGAGCGCGGTGATCATGCTGGCGTATGCGCTCATGATCGGCGTAGTTTCGATCCTGGCAATCGGCACCGTGCTGCAAGTGCTGTTCGGCCTGCCGTTCTGGGTCTCGGTATTGCTCGGCGGTGGCGTGGTTGTGATCTACTCTGCGATCGGCGGCATGTGGTCCCTGACCTTGACCGACATCGTCCAGTTCGTGATCAAGACCGTGGGCCTGATGTTCATCCTGCTGCCGATCTGCCTGTACCGCGTTGGCGGCTGGGATGAATTGGTGTTGAAACTGCCGGCCACTGCCTTCAGCTTCACCACGATTGGCTGGGACACCATCATCACCTACTTCATGATCTACTTCTTCGGGATCCTGATCGGCCAAGACATCTGGCAGCGTGTGTTCACCGTCAAGAGCGCCAAAGTGGCTCAGGTCGCCGGTACCTTCGCAGGCTTCTACTGCATCCTTTACGGCCTGGCCTGCGCCCTGATCGGCATGGCCGCTCACGTGCTGATCCCGGACCTGGACAACGTCAACAACGCTTTCGCCGCTATCGTCAAACTGTCCCTGCCGGACGGTATCCGTGGTCTGGTGATCGCCGCGGCCCTGGCGGCCATGATGTCCACCGCCAGCGCCGGCCTGCTCGCCGCTGCCACCACACTGACCGAAGACCTGCTGCCGAAACTGCGTGGAGGCAAACAGTCGAGCCTGGGCATGAACCGCCTGTTCACCCTGTTGACCGGCATCGTCGTACTCGGCATCGCTCTGGTCGTACATGACGTGATCAGCGCGCTGACCCTGGCTTACAACCTGTTGGTGGGCGGCATGCTGATCCCGCTGATCGGCGCGATCTTCTGGAAACGCGCAACCACCGCCGGCGCTATCGCCAGCATGGGCATGGGCTTCGCCACAGCGCTGGCGTTCATGTTTAAAGATGGCCTGGAAGCCAACTCCCCGATCTACTACAGCCTCGGCGTGGGCCTGGTGAGTTTCGTGGTGGTCAGCCTGCTATCCCCTCGCCCGGCCGTGGTGGCGAGCGCTGCCTAAGATTTCCATAACGACTTGATGCTTTCTTCGACGGGTGTGGGGGGGGGGGGGGGGGGGGGGGGGGGGGGGGGGGGGGGGGGGGGGGGGGGGGGGGGGGGGGGGGGGGG
>NZ_JBXANU010000022.1:0-126868 GCF_058802085.1 Pseudomonas sp. GW822-FHT02G04 | reverse complement strand
GATGACGGGATCGAACCGCCGACATTCTGCTTGTAAGGCAGACGCTCTCCCAGCTGAGCTAATCACCCTTCGCTTCGGTGTGGCGCGCATTCTACGGAGCGACCCAACCTCTGGCAAGCACTTTTTTAAATAATTTTCTCAGGCCTTCCAAAGGCTTAGAGAAGGGTTGGCCTATGACCCGGCGAAGACAATAATGCCCCCCTTTGTATAAAGGAGAGACTCACCCCATGTGGTTCAAAAACCTGCTTATCTATCGCCTGACCCAAGATCTGCCTTTTGATGCCGAGGCGTTGGAAACTGCACTGGCCACCAAACTGGCGCGTCCATGTGCAAGCCAGGAGTTGACCACCTACGGTTTCGTCGCGCCATTCGGCAAGGGCGAAGACGCACCGCTGGTACACGTCAGCGGAGACTTCCTGCTGATCGCCGCCCGTAAAGAAGAACGCATTCTGCCGGGCAGCGTCGTGCGTGACGCAGTGAAGGAAAAGGTCGAAGAGATCGAAGCCGAACAAATGCGCAAGGTCTATAAAAAGGAACGCGATCAGATCAAGGATGAAATCATCCAGGCCTTCCTGCCCCGCGCCTTTATCCGTCGCTCGTCGACCTTCGCCGCCATCGCGCCGAAACAGGGCCTGATCCTGGTTAACTCGGCCAGCCCGAAACGTGCCGAGGACCTGCTGTCCACCCTGCGTGAAGTGATCGGCTCGCTGCCGGTGCGTCCGCTGACGGTGAAGATGTCGCCGACCGCAACCATGACCGAGTGGGTTACCACTCAGAAAGCCGCGGACGATTTCTTTGTGCTGGACGAGTGCGAACTGCGCGACACCCACGAAGACGGCGGCATCGTGCGCTGCAAGCGTCAGGACCTGACCAGCGAAGAAATCCAGCTGCACCTGAGCACCGGCAAAGTGGTCACTCAACTGTCGCTGGCCTGGCAGGACAAACTGTCGTTCGTGCTCGACGACAAAATGGTGGTCAAGCGCCTGAAGTTCGAAGACCTGCTGCAAGATCAGGCGGAACAGGACGGTGGCGACGAAGCTCTGGGTCAACTGGACGCCAGCTTCACCCTGATGATGCTGACCTTCGGCGACTTCCTGCCGGCACTGGTTGAAGCGTTGGGCGGTGAAGAGACCCCGCAGGGGATCTGATTGCCTTAGGGCGCCGGCCTTGATCGGCGGCGCCTGGTAAGAAAAGATCGCAGCCTTCGGCAGCTCCTACAGAGGATCGCATTTCAAATGTAGGAACTGCCGAAGGCTGCGATCTTTTTGCAGGCAACCCAGGTTCCAAGCCCTACCCGCTTTTAAACACATAACAAGGATCAGGCCATGCGCGCACTCGCTGCATTGAGTCGTTTTGTCGGCAACACCTTCGCTTACTGGGTACTGATTTTCGCCGTCGTGGCGTTTCTGCAGCCGGCCTGGTTCATCGGCTTGAAAGGCGCCATTGTGCCGCTGCTGGGGCTGGTGATGTTCGGCATGGGCCTGACCCTCAAGCTTGAAGACTTCGCCGAAGTCGCTCGCCATCCGTGGCGCGTGGCCCTGGGCGTGGTCGCCCATTTCGTGATCATGCCCGGTATGGCGTGGTTGCTCTGCCAGGTATTCCACCTGCCGCCAGAGATCGCCGTCGGTGTGATTCTGGTCGGTTGCTGCCCGAGCGGCACTTCGTCGAACGTGATGACCTGGCTGGCTCGCGGCGACCTGGCGTTGTCGGTGGCCATTGCCGCCGTCACCACCCTCCTCGCTCCATTGCTGACACCGGCGCTGATCTGGCTACTAGCCTCGGCCTGGTTGCCGGTGTCGTTCATGGAGCTGTTCTGGTCAATCCTGCAAGTCGTAATGTTGCCGATCGTACTTGGCGTGGTTGCCCAACGCGTGCTCGGTGATCGGGTTCGTCACGCGGTAGAGGTGTTGCCGCTGGTGTCGGTGGTGAGCATCGTGATCATCGTCACGGCCGTGGTGGCTGCCAGCCAGGCGAAGATTGCCGAATCCGGTCTGCTGATCATGGCCGTGGTGATGCTGCACAACAGCTTCGGTTACTTGCTGGGTTACTTCACCGGGCGCTTGTTCAACCTGCCGCTGGCCCAGCGCAAATCCCTGGCACTGGAAGTCGGCATGCAGAACTCCGGCCTGGGTGCGGCACTGGCCAGTGCGCACTTCTCGCCACTGGCAGCGGTGCCAAGCGCGCTGTTCAGCGTCTGGCACAACATTTCCGGGGCGCTGCTCTCGACGTATTTCCGTCGCATGAGCGAGAAGCAAGATCGGCAAATCGCTGCTCAACAGGCCGCTGACTGAGCCGAAACTTGATCCTCGGGTTAATGATGGGCACTCTATTGCGCAACGCGAGGACGACCTCGCGGCTCGATCGAGTGATTAATCCGGGGACGACCCCATCCATCGATGGAGGTCTTCAATGTCCTGGATCATTCTGTTTTTCGCCGGCCTGTTCGAAGTCGGCTGGGCCGTTGGCCTGAAATACACCGACGGCTTCAGCCGCCCTCTCCCTACCGCATTGACCGTTGCCGCCATGGCCATCAGCCTTGGCCTGCTGGGCCTTGCCATGAAGGAATTGCCGCTGGGCACGGCCTATGCGATCTGGACCGGCGTGGGTGCGGTGGGCACGGTGATCGCCGGGATCATTCTGTTTGGTGAGTCCATGGCGCTGTTTCGGCTGGCCAGTGTGGCGTTGATCATTACCGGGCTGGTCGGGCTCAAGGTCAGCGCCTAGGCTTATGGCGCCATCGCGGGCTTGCCCGCGATGAGCCCCACCCACTCACCAACTATCTGACGGCCCCACGCAAATCCCCCACCAGCGCCTGCAACTTCGCTGGCTCCGCCACCTCAACCGCCACCGCCGGCCCCGCCACCAAGGTCACCCGCGACCACAACCGACGGAACATTCCCTTGTTCGGATCGCGGCTGAAGAAACTCCCCCACAACCCCTGCAACGCCAGCGGAATCACCGGCACCGGCGTTTCTTCGAGAATCCGCGTCAGCCCGCCCTTGAACTCGTTGATCTCGCCATCAGCGGTCAACTTGCCTTCAGGGAAAATGCACACCAGCTCACCGTCCTTCAGGTACTGGGCAATCCGGGTGAAGGCTTTTTCGTAGATTTGAATGTCTTCCTGGCGCCCCGCTATCGGAATCGTCCCGGCCGTGCGGAAGATAAAATTCAGCACCGGCAGGTTGTAGATTTTGTAATACATCACAAAGCGAATCGGCCGACGCACTGCGCCGCCAATCAGCAACGCATCGACGAACGACACATGGTTGCAAACCAGCAGCGCGGCGCCCTCATCGGGAATCAGCTCCAGGTTGCGATGCTCGACGCGGTACATGGAATGGCCGAGCAGCCAGATCATGAAACGCATGCTGAATTCCGGAACGATTTTGAAGATGTACGCGTTAACGCCGATGTTCAGCAGCGACACCACCAGGAACAGCTGTGGGATCGACAGCTTGGCGATGCTCAGCAAGACAATCGACACAATCGCCGACACCACCATGAACAGGGCGTTGAGAATGTTGTTGGCGGCGATCACTCGGGCCCGTTCGTTCTCGACGGTGCGGGACTGGATCAGCGCATACAGCGGCACGATGTAGAAACCGCCGAAAACTCCAAGCCCGAGGATGTCGATCAACACCAGCCAGGTGTGACCGAACCCAAGGATTTCGATCCAGCCATGGCCGGCAACACTGTCTGGAATTCCACCGGAATGCCACCACAGCAGCAGGCCAAATACCGTCAGGCCGAATGAGCCGAACGGCACCAGACCGATCTCGACTTTGCGCCCGGAGAGTTTCTCGCAGAGCATCGAACCCAGTGCGATACCGACCGAGAACACTGTAAGAATCAGCGTCACCACGGTCTCGTCGCCGTGCATCCATTCCTTGGCATACGCCGGGATTTGCGTCAGATAAATCGCCCCGACAAACCAGAACCATGAGTTGCCGACGATCGAACGCGATACCGCAGGGGTTTGCCCCAGGCCCAGCTTCAGGGTGGCCCAGGACTGGCTGAAGATGTTCCAGTTCAGGCGCATTTGCGGCGATGCCGCCGCGGCCCGGGGAATGTTGCGGCTGGCCAGGTAACCGAGCACCGCGATGCCGATAATTGCGGTGGACACCACCGACGCGTAGTTGCTGGTGGACATCATGATCCCGGCGCCAATCGTCCCGGCGAGAATTGCCAGGAAGGTGCCCATTTCCACCAACCCGTTGCCACCCACCAGTTCTTCTTCGCGCAAGGCCTGCGGCAGGATCGAGTACTTCACCGGCCCGAATAGCGCCGAGTGGGTACCCATGGCAAACAGCGCCAACAGCATCAGCGACAGGTGATCGAACATGAAACCGACCGCGCCCACCGTCATGATGACGATTTCCCCGATCTTGATCAGACGGATCAGCGCGTCCTTGGCGAACTTCTCCCCGAACTGCCCGGCCAGGGCCGAGAACAGGAAGAACGGCAGGATAAACAGCAACGCACACAGGTTGACCCAGATCGAGCGGTCACCCTCAATCGTCAGCTTGTACAAAATGGCGAGGATCAGCGACTGCTTGAAGATGTTGTCGTTAAAAGCCCCAAGGGACTGCGTGACAAAAAAAGGCAGGAAGCGCCGAGTGCGAAGCAAGTTGAACTGCGAGGGGTGACTCATCTTCCATGTGTCCCTGATTTTTTTGGTAGAGGGTGGCGTGGATACTGTTATTGGAATGTCGAACGTCGATCCAGGCCACACACATTACCTAATCTTTGCCGGTTATTTCTTTAATCCTGCGATGCACGGCGAGACAAACAATTCGCCCTTCCACGCGCCCTGCACCGTGCGTTTGGCGACAATCAGCCACATCACCGCCAGCATGGCCACCAACACGCAACCAAAGACACTGAAAAACGTCAGGTTCAAGGTGCTGGCCAGTTTCAGCGTAGTCAGGGAATAGACACCCAGCGGGAAAGTGAACCCCCACCAGCCGAGGTTGAACGGGATGCCAGCGCGCAAGTAACGCACGGTGATCAGCAGCGCCATCAGCATCCACCAGAACCCGAAGCCCCACAGCGTGATACCGGCGACTAACCCAAGCCCATCAGCTATTTCACCAATCCCCGGCAGACCGTTGGCGGCAAAGATCGCCGGAGCGTCGGCACCCAGCAGCAACATGCCCAATGCACCAGTACCGATGGGACCCAAGGCCAGCCAGCTCGAGGCGGCCATGTTTTCGTGGGGCAACTTATGCAACGCCATGCGCAGCAACAGGATGGTCAGAATGCTGAACGCCACCGGCAGGGAAAAGGCCCAGAGCACGTAGCTGGTGATTAGCACGACCAACTGGGAATGAGCATCGGCCAGGTGCGGCGCCAGCAAGCCACCGCTGGCAGCCGCCACTTCCGCCGCCACCACCGGCAACAGCCAGACGGCGGTCATCTGGTCGATGCTGTGCTCCTGACGGGTGAACATCATGTAGGGAATCAGCACGCCGCAGGCCAGCGACATCGCCACGTCCAGCCACCACAGCACTTCGGCGACATGAATCACACCGTCGCCCCAACGCGGCAGGCCGAACAGCAGAAAGCCATTGATGATGGTCGCCAGGCCCATGGGAATGGTGCCGAAAAACATCGAAACCGTGGAATGGCCGAAAATCCGCCGCGCCTCGTCGAAGAACATGACCCAACGCGCGGCATACATGGCCGTGAACAACACAAACAGAACAATATTGAACAGCCACAAACCTTCGGCCAACTCACGCAGGCCGGGTATTGCGAGGGGCAGTTGCGCGAGCGCGAGTGCCAATACCCCGGTGCCCATGGTCGCGGCGAACCAGTTCGGGGTGAATTGGCGGATGGCTTCTCTTGGGTGCTGCAAATGACTGAGCGGTTTGATACCGGGTTTAACGCTACGGGTGCAGGTCATGGTGAACTCCTGTCCTCTAATGAGGTAGGCGCTCATGATAGATCCGAATAGAATATCGATATAACGGGTAATATCTCTAACTGT
The DNA here is from genome assembly GCF_058802085.1 of Pseudomonas sp. GW822-FHT02G04. Classification (NCBI taxonomy): domain Bacteria; kingdom Pseudomonadati; phylum Pseudomonadota; class Gammaproteobacteria; order Pseudomonadales; family Pseudomonadaceae; genus Pseudomonas; species Pseudomonas sp. GW822-FHT02G04. The sequence continues at coordinate 120,879 of NZ_JBXANU010000022.1, read as the reverse complement.
TATCTGTTTTGCAGATATAGCATCAGACGCTGCCTTCAGTCTCGATCACCAATATCCTCGCCACGCCCTGCGGATGAGCCACATGTTCGGTGCCCACCGAGGCATAAAAAATATCGCCTACCTCCAGCAGGGTTTCCTTTTCGAGGCCCTCTTCGCGATAACGCATCTGCACCTGCCCATCGAGCACCACGAACACTTCCTGGCCATCGTTGACGTGCCATTTATACGGCTGATCGGTCCAGTGCAAACGGGTGATGATGCCGTTCATGTTGGCGATATCCAGCGCCGCCCAGGCGCGGTCGCCGGTGAAGGATTTGCTGCGGATGATCTTCATGGGCCGGTCCGTCGAAATGAATGGCGGTGCCTAGGCTATCGGTCATCGAACATCGACGCCACAGACTTTGACAGACCGCTCACGAAGCAACCCGATCAGCGCACCGAGCGACAGGATGATCAGTGCCGCGCCGTAACCGTCGGTGGTCGCCACTAGCCCAAATGTGCGGGTCAGATTACCGGCCAGCAACGACGGCAAGCAGAACGCCAGATAACTGAGCACATAAAACGCCGACATCAACCCGGCCCGCTCATGAGGCAAAGCCAGCGGCACGATGCTGCGCAAGGCGCCAAGGAAACCCGTACCGAATCCGCTGCCCGCCACCAGCGTGCCGAAGAAAAACAATGGCAGGCTGGCGCTGTGGACCGCCAACAGAATCAGCGCAACGCCTGCGGGCAGCAAGCTCGCGCCCAGCAGCAAGACCTTGTCGGCCGGCCGATTGCGCAAGGTGTAGATCATCGAGGCGCCGGTCACCGTCAACACGGCCACCGTCGCACCGCCAATCAGGTTCGACGTGGACCCGGTGGCTGTCCGCACCAGGGACGGCGCCAGAGAGGCGAAAAAGCCACCGAGCGCCCACACCGCGAGGTCTATCGGCAGCACGCGCCACAACATACGCCGCGCCTGAATCGGCACATGCAGGGTCGGGCGCAGCGAGGCCCAGGCACCCGGTTGTCGACTGACGCTTTCCGGCAGGCGCCAGACGTACAGCGCTTGCATCACAAACAGCGCGAACAACACCCAATAGGTCAATTGCAGCGGCAGGGGCGCAAACTCGGCCAATAAACCGCAACCCATGGCACCCAGCGCCATACCCAGCAACGGCGCAACACTGTTGACCATCGGCCCTTGCTGGCGATCAGTGTCCAGCAGCGCCGCACTCAAAACGGCGGTGGCCATTCCCGTCGCAAACCCCTGAAGTACCCGCGCTCCGATCAACCAGGCGACGCTGTCGGCGTTGATGAACAGCAACATCGCCAGCATATTCAGCAACACGGCGGTAAAAATCACCGGTTTGCGCCCCAGATAATCCGACAGCGAACCGACCGTGAGCAGCGCCGCCAGCAAGCTGAGGGCGTAGACACCGAAAATCAGGGTCAGGGTCGCAGCCGAGAATTGCAAGTGTTCCTGATAGAGGTGATACAACGGGGTCGGCGCGGTGGAAGCGGCGAGAAAACTGAGTAAGGTGATCGCCAGAAACCACAGGCTGGAACGATTTGTCGCTGGAAGAGACATGAGCACACTCCGCAAAAGCTAATTTTTTGCTTTTGTGGAGTCTGCTACTGACCAGCGCTTAAAGCAAATTCTTTGTGTTAAGGTCCGCTGCATGGCTATTAAAGAAGGTTTACGCCCTGGTGGCCGCAGCGCCAGGGTTCAAGAGTCGATTCATTCGGCCGTCCGCACGCTCCTCCAAGAGCAGGACCGCGCCTGCGTGACCGTGCCGCAAATCGCTGCCCGTGCCGGGGTGACGCCGTCGACCATTTACCGGCGCTGGGGTGATCTGTCGGCACTGCTGGCCGATGTCGCCCTCGCCCGCATGCGCCCCGACAGTGAGCCGGCCAATACCGGCAGCCTGCGCGGTGACGTGCGAGCCTGGGCGGAGCAGTATCTGGACGAAATGAGTTCCGAACCCGGGCGCAACATGATGCGCGACGTGCAATCCAGCGCCACGCCGGGCTATTGCGTGACGATCATTGGCGGGCAGTTGCAGACGATTCTGGATCGCTATCCCGATCAACCACGGCCAAGTGTCGACCGGCTGATCAATATGGTGGTGGCACCGACGGTGTTTCGCATCCTGTTTGCGGCGCAGGCGCTGGAGGTTGAAGAGTTGCATCGGTTGATCGATATTGCGTTGAGTCAGTGAGGCTTGCCCGCGAAGAGGCCCGAAAAGACTCCAGCAATCCAACTGACTGCCAACCTGCGACACCCCGCCACGCCACGACCTTGGTCGACACTGACTAACTCAGGCGGTCATGCGAGACTGTCTGGATCGGGCGCAGTCCCGGATGTCTTTTGTCTGGAGTTCCCATGTCGCTGTCCACCGGGCTGATCGCCACTGTCGCCCTGGCTTATATGGCCATCCTGTTCGCCATCGCCTTTTACGGCGACCGTCGCAGCACGCCGTTGCCGCCACGGGTGCGTGCCTGGGTGTACAGCCTGTCGCTGGCGGTTTATTGCACCAGCTGGACGTTCTTTGGCGCCGTGGGCCAGGCGGCCGAACAACTCTGGTCATTCCTGCCGATCTACCTCGGGCCGATCCTGCTGCTGGTGTGCGCGCCGAGGGTCCTGCAAAAAATGGTGATGATCAGCAAGCAGGAGAACATCACCTCCATCGCCGACTTCATCGCCGCCCGCTATGGTAAATCCCAGTCCCTGGCGGTAGTCGTCGCGCTGATCTGCCTGGTCGGCGTACTGCCCTACATCGCCTTGCAGCTCAAGGGCATCGTGCTGGGCGTGAACCTGTTGATCGGCGCCGGCGCCGACGCCATGGGCACGCGCGCGCAGGACACGGCGCTGATCGTCTCCCTGGTGCTGGCGCTGTTCACCATCGTTTTCGGTACCCGCAACCTCGACGCCACGGAACACCACCGCGGCATGGTGCTGGCGATTGCCTTTGAATCGCTGGTCAAGCTGTTCGCTTTTCTCGCGGTCGGCGCGTTCGTGACCTACGGCCTGTACGACGGTTTCGACGACCTGTTCGACCAGGCCATGCTCGCCCCGCGCCTGGAAGCGTACTGGAAGGAAACCATCAACTGGCCGTCCATGGTGGTGCAGACCGGTGTGGCGATGATGGCGATCATCTGCTTGCCCCGGCAGTTCCACGTGACCGTGGTGGAAAACATCGACCCCCAGGACCTGCGCCTGGCCAAGTGGGTGTTCCCGGCCTATCTGGCGCTGGCGGCGCTGTTTGTGGTGCCGATCGCGCTGGCCGGTCAGATGATGCTGCCCAGCTCAGTGCTGCCGGACTCATTCGTCATCAGCCTGCCGCTGGCCCAATCTCACCCTGCCCTGGCGATGCTGGCGTTCATCGGCGGTGCTTCGGCGGCGACCGGCATGGTGATCGTGGCCAGCGTGGCGCTGTCGACCATGCTCTCCAACGACATGCTGCTGCCGTGGTTACTGCGGCGCAACAACGCCGAGCGGCCATTCGAAGTGTTCCGCCAGTGGATGCTTTCGGTACGCCGGGTGAGCATCGTGGTCATTCTGCTGCTGGCCTACGTCAGCTATCGCCTGCTGGGCTCGACCGCGAGCCTGGCGACCATCGGCCAGATCGCCTTCGCCGCCGTGACCCAACTGGCCCCGGCCATGCTCGGCGCGTTGTACTGGAAACAGGCTAACCGTCGTGGCGTGTTCGCCGGGCTGGCCACCGGGACATTCCTCTGGTTCTACACCCTGGTGTTGCCGGTTGCCGCCAACAGCCTCGGCTTGCCCCTGAGCAGTTTTCCGGGCTTGGCCTGGCTGCAAAGCAACCCGCTGAACCTGCCGATCACGCCGCTGACTCAAGGCGTGGTGTTGTCCCTGGCGGGTAACTTCACCCTGTTCGCCTGGGTCTCGGTGCTATCACGCACGCGGGTTTCGGAGCACTGGCAGGCCGGTCGCTTCATCGGCCAGGAAATCAGCCCCCGCCCCAACGCCCGCTCGATGCTGGCGGTACAGATCGACGATTTACTGCAACTGGCCGCCCGTTTTGTCGGCGAAGAACGGGCCCGTCAGAGCTTCATCCGTTTCGCCTACCGTCAGGGCAAAGGCTTCAACCCGAACCAGAATGCCGACGGTGAATGGATCGCCCATACCGAACGCTTGCTGGCGGGTGTACTCGGCGCCTCTTCGACTCGGGCGGTGGTAAAAGCCGCCATCGAAGGTCGGGAAATGCAACTGGAGGACGTCGTGCGGATCGCCGACGAAACCTCGGAAGTGCTGCAGTTCAACCGCGCCCTGCTGCAAGGCGCCATCGAGAACATCACCCAGGGCATCAGCGTGATCGACCAGTCGCTGAAACTGGTGGCCTGGAACCGGCGTTACCTGGAGCTGTTCAACTACCCCGACGGTTTGATCAGCGTCGGCCGGCCGATTGCCGACATTATTCGCTACAACGCCGAACGCGGCCTGTGTGGCCCCGGCGAAGCTGAGGTGCATGTCGCCCGCCGCTTGCACTGGATGCGTCAGGGCCGCGCCCATACCTCCGAGCGACTGTTCCCCAACGGCCGAGTGATCGAGCTGATCGGTAACCCGATGCCCGGCGGCGGTTTCGTCATGAGCTTCACCGACATCACCGCGTTCCGCGAAGCCGAACAAGCGCTGACCGAGGCCAATGAAGGCCTCGAACAACGGGTCACTGAACGCACCCACGAACTGTCGCAACTCAACCTTGCCCTGACCGAAGCCAAGGGCACCGCCGAATCGGCCAACCAGTCGAAAACCCGTTTCCTGGCCGCCGTCAGCCATGACTTGATGCAACCGCTGAACGCCGCGCGGCTGTTCTCTGCCGCCCTTTCCCATCAGGAAGAGGGTTTGTCCAGCGAAGCGCAGAAGCTGGTTCATCACCTGGACAGCTCACTGCGTTCGGCCGAAGACCTGATCAGTGATCTGCTGGACATTTCCCGTCTGGAAAACGGCAAGATCAACCCTGATCGCAAGCCTTTCGAACTCAATGAGTTGTTCCATACCCTCGGTGCCGAGTTCAAGGCACTGGCTCAGGAACAGGGGCTGAAATTCCGCGTTCGGGGCAGCGCGCTACGGGTCGACAGCGACATCAAACTGCTGCGACGGATCTTGCAGAACTTCCTGACCAATGCCTTCCGCTACGCCAAAGGGCCCGTGCTGCTCGGCGCGCGGCGACGCAACGGCGAGCTGTGTCTGGAAGTCTGGGACCGTGGACCGGGCATTCCGGAAGACAAACAAAAGGTGATTTTCGAAGAGTTCAAACGCCTCGACAGCCACCAGACCCGGGCCGAGAAAGGCCTGGGCCTGGGCCTGGCGATTGCCGATGGACTGTGCCGCGTGCTCGGTCACACCTTGCGTGTGCGCTCCTGGCCGGGGCGCGGCAGTGTATTCAGTGTCAGCGTGCCGTTGGCTCGGGCACAAGTCGCGGCGCCGGCCAAGGTCGCCGAACTCAATGGCCATTTGCTCGGCGGCGCGCAGGTGCTGTGCATCGATAACGAAGACAGCATCCTGATCGGCATGAACAGCCTGCTCACGCACTGGGGTTGCCAGGTCTGGACCGCGCGCAACCGTGATGAATGCGCGACGCTGCTCAACGACGGGATGCGCCCGCAGTTGGCGCTGGTGGATTACCACCTGGACGATGGCGAGACCGGAACCGATTTGATGGCGTGGTTGCGTACGCAGCTGGGCGAGCCGGTGCCGGGGGTGGTGATCAGCGCCGATGGACGGCCGGAGACCGTGGCCCAGGTGCATGCAGCGGGCCTGGACTATCTGGCCAAACCGGTCAAGCCGGCAGCGTTGCGAGCGTTGTTGAGTCGGCATTTGCCGTTGTAATAAATGCGTCTGGCTAGCCCAGAACCTGTGGCGAGGGAGCTTGCTCCCGCTAGACTGCGCAGCAGTCGCAAAACACGCAACGCGGATTGCTTTACGGGAAACGGGGGCTGCTGCGCAGCCCAACGGGAGCAAGCTCCCTCGCCACAGCAAGCCCCCTCGCCACAGATGCCATCGAAAAAGATGGCTTATTCGGGCAACTCGGCCAAGCCATCGACATCCGTCATCGCCCGCTCCAGCAGATCCGCCGGCAAGCTCTTGCTGGCCCGCGCGCCAAGCAACTTGAGCTGTTCGCTGCGACTGACCAGGTTGCCACGGCCTTCTGTCAGCTTATTGCGGGCAGAGCTGTAGGCCTTGTCCAGTTGCTGCAAGCGATTGCCGACCTCATCCAGATCCTGAATGAACAACACGAACTTGTCGTACAGCCACCCGGCGCGCTCGGCGATTTCCCGAGCGTTCTGGCTCTGGCGCTCCTGCTTCCACAGACTGTCGATGACCCGCAAAGTGGCCAGCAACGTGGTCGGGCTGACGATCACGATATTGCGGTCGAAGGCCTCCTGAAACAGCGCCGGCTCTGCCTGTAACGCCGCGGAAAACGCCGCTTCGATCGGGACGAAAAGCAGGACGAAATCCAGGCTGTGCAAACCGTCGAGCCGCTTGTAGTCCTTGCCGGCCAAGCCTTTGACATGATTGCGCAGGGACAGCACGTGCTGCTTGATAGCGATCTGGCCGATGCCGTCGTCTTCGGCGGCCACATATTGCTGATAAGCCGTGAGGCTGACCTTGGAATCGACCACAACCTGCTTGTCGCCGGGCAAGTAAATAATCACATCCGGCTGGAATCGCTCACCGTCCGGCCCCTTGAGATTGACCTGGGTCTGGTACTCGCGCCCCTTCTCCAGGCCCGCGTGTTCAAGCACCCGTTCAAGAATCAGTTCGCCCCAATTGCCTTGGGTTTTCTGCCCTTTCAAGGCACGGGTGAGGTTGGTGGCTTCGTCACTCAGGCGCAGGTTCAGTTGTTGCAGGCGCTCGAGTTCCTTGGCCAGGGAAAAGCGCTCGCGGGCTTCGGCCTGATAACTTTCCTCGACGCGTTTTTCAAATGACTGGATGCGCTCCTTCAACGGATCGAGCAATTGCCCCAGACGCTGCTGACTGGTTTCGGCAAAACGCTGCTCGCGCTCGTCGAAGATCTTGCCCGCCAGCTCGGCGAATTGCGCTCGCAACTCATCTCGCGAGCCTTGCAGGTCGTTGAGGCGCTGCTGATGGCTTTCCTGCTGCTCACGCAACTCGGCGTTGAGGGCGGCAGCCTGAGCGTCCAGGCGACGCAACTCAGCTTCTTTGCCGGCACGTTCGATGTTCCAGGCGTGGGCTGCGTCGCGGGCATCGTCGCGTTCGATCTGCAGCAATTCGACTTCACGGCGCAGGGCGGCCAGATCGGCCTGTTTGGCGGCGTTGGCCTGGCTCAGGTCAGCGATTTCATCACGGCAGGTGTCGAGCTGGGCGTTCAAGCCATCCTGCGTCAGCTGGCCCATGGCCAGGCGCTCTTCCAGCAATGCCAGTTCGGCCTGCCCCGTACTCGCCCGACGCTGAAGTTGCCAGGCCAGTACCAGCAACGGCAGTGCAGCGCCCGCCAGCCCCAGCAATGCGCTGGTCAAGTCCATCGCCATAGCCACTCCTGCCGATTAGATAAAGCGTGAAGGTTAACCAAGGCGTCAGGTCTTGGACAGCTCAGTCTTCGATCAGGCCGAGTTCCTGCTGGGCGCGTCGATCCCCGGCGCGCGCGGCCTGGCGCAACAGTTCCTGGCCAATGCGGCGATCCCGGGCGTTCCCGCATTCACGGCACATCAATTGGCCGAGGCGGCTTTGCGCGGCCACCACACCTTCACGGGCAGGTTGCTTGAGCAAACGTCCGGCGAAGTGTTTGACGTTGGGGTTTTCGCCCAGGCGCGGGCTGTCCAGAAGCCACTCGGCCACACGCATCGAAAAGCGCTTGGGTGGGTTAATGCTCGAGGGTGTTGAGGCAGCAGAGACTGGTACTGAGCGAAACTTCATAAAGCACTGTGGGGCAGATCGGAAGGCGCGCCACTCTACTCTTTTTTTCGCACAGGTAAAGTCGAAAAAAGCCTGCACGCCCGTCCTAGAGCAAGCGCTCGGGACAATCCACAGAAGCTGTGGATAACTCAGTGGACAACCGCCCTTGAAGTCGCGCAAAGCCGTGTGGAATGGGGCTCGCAGTCAAACTGACGATTTTTTCACCAGTAAAAAAAAGCGATGTTTTTCATTGACTTAAATTTTCGTTACAGGCACCCACCCTCGGTGAAGCGAGGATGACAGTCCGCGCAACTAATGTGCACAAGTACCTGCGAGGCGGTTATATCGGTGCGCTTTTTCGGCGCGTTTTTCCGGTAACGCCTGGGGATAAACCCGGCAACCCGCGCCACAGATTGATCCTGGCTCGATCGCCCTCCCGGATCAACGGCCGTTTTTTGGGCTATTGCGGGGCACGTGTCGGCCGATGACATTTTCCGACAGCGCTTACGGAGGTGGTCGGCCGGCGCTCCAGTGTTTTTTTGCGAACAGGCTTCCCTTTGGCCATTCAATCCGTTAGTATCCGCGGCGTTAGTACCAAGCTGAAAGTCAATTCTGGTCGAACAAATCCCCCCGGTCAGCCTTCCCTGAGAGAAGCCTTCACCGACAAAGCGGGATCGACCACCTCGATGGTTTCCAGGTAAATCTTGCGCCAACACAGCCTTTGAATCGAAAGCAAAGGGTGTTGCGAAGTTCACTTACTCTGACCGAACCAACCTGCAAATTGATCAGGATCTTCACCCCGGGCCCAGAACCTTTGCCCCTGATGTGTTGCCTGCCCTCCTAAGTACCTACCTGCCAGCCCAAGCGCGCCAACTTATCAGCGCTTCAAACTGGCTGCTTTGTTCCAGTCGGGTTCTTCGTTCGACCAATGGTGGTCGTCGTCACTGGAACGTTTTAATTTTGCACGGCTCTTATCCGTGTCGCTTGTAGGAACACCCGATTATGTCTACTCAAATCCACACTCAGGATGCCATTCGCACCCTAACCAACGCTTTTGCACCAATGAACTGCCTGATCATGGCCGCTCGCAAAGGCTGCTTCAGCTTTACCCTGGTCAACGAACACGGCATCGCTCGTCACAGCGAACGCCTGTACCCCGATCAATACTCCAGCGCCGAGCCGCTGCAGGCCGTGATCGAGCGTACTCGCCAGGCACTGGTTGCCTGAGACGCCAGAAAGGCTGAAAACCTCAAAAGCCCTGCTGAAAAGCAGGGCTTTTTATTGCCCGACATTTCTCTTTTAGCCCCTAATGCCTAAGCACTAACCGATATAACGGTTATAACTCGAAGCCGGAAATATTTTAAAAACAGTCCTTTACAGCAAAATAATGACACTACACTTCAACTCAAGCGGCTTGATCCGCTTCCGGCGAGCCTGATTCGATCCACAGCTGCCAAGGCCCCCTTCAGGTATCGCCGACCACTTCATGTTTCGAGGGCGTTATGGGTATCGCTGCCAGCGAACTGTGCCGTTATGTGATCCGTCCGACATTGATCTACCTCGGACGCCATAGCGCGACTGCCGAATCCCTGCTGCTGGGCATCGCCGCCAGTCAGTCAGCCCTTGGTTCAGCCCTGCATGACCGCCGTGGACACGGCTTGTACCGAATCGCCGAACCCCGCCACCAGGCTCTCTGGGATCACTACCTGGCCCTGGACCCGGAACGGGCGAGCCTGGTCCGCGGCCTGGCCAGCCAGCATGCTTTTCTCAGCGGACCGCACCTGGAATTGACCGTTAACCTGCGTTACGCCACCGCCATCGCCTGGCTATTGGTAGAAGAACAGAACACTCCCCTCCCCGCCTCCGATGACTTGTTGGGAATGGCCCGAATCTGGCGCCAGACGTTCCAGCCCCAAGGTCGTTTGCGAGATTTCACCTACGCCTGGCAAACCTGTGTTTCATCGCTGAATCAGGTTGCCTGCTGATCCACCCCGCTTGTTAAGATCGCGCAACATGTCGCGATTTGGTCGGATTGTCCTACAAAACCGCTCTAACTCAAGCGATACAGGCTATGGCGCCCGGACGAAAATGTTGGTAATTTTCGCCCCGGTGATCACCAGGAGTTCTAATAATGAAAAAAGTAATGCTCAAAACCACCCTTAGCCTCGCCGTTGCCTTGGCATCCACCCAGATCTTCGCCAGTGGTTTTGCCATCAACGAACAAAGCATCAGCGGGATGGGTACAGGTTTTGCCGGGCGATCTTCCGCTGCCGACGACGCAAGCACCATTTTCGGCAACCCTGCCGGCATGTCTCGCCTCAAGCGCGAACAAGTGACCGGCGGTGCTGCACTGCTCGACGCACACACCGACATCAGCCACGCCAGCTCCCGCCCGAACAGCGGCAGCAACGATGGCGACATGGTTCCCTTGGTCGCCGTGCCGATGGGTTACTACGTCAAGCCAATCGATGACCATTGGGCATTCGGTATCGGCATGTACGCCCCGTTCGGTCTGGTGACCGACTACGAGAACGGCTTTGCCGGCCGCTACTTCGGCAGCAAGAGCGAAGTAAAAGTCATTACCTTGCAACCGACTGTCAGCTACGCCTTCAACGACAAGGTGTCGATCGGCTTCGGTCCGACCATCAACCGCATTGAAGGGACCCTGGAATCGAACCTGTCGATCACCCAGGCCGCACCGGACGGCAAGGTCAAAATCAAGGGCGACGACACCGCGCTGGGCTACAACATCGGTGTACTGGTTCAAGCCACTGACAGCACGCGCGTCGGCCTGACCTACCACTCGAAAGTGAAATACAAGCTCGACGGCGACACCAAGGTCAACTACAACGTCCTCGCGGCCGTGGGCCAGAACCCAAGCCAGAAGTACGATGCTTCGCTGGACCTGACCACACCTGAGTCGGTGGACCTTTCGCTCACTCACCAGCTCGACGACAAGTGGACCCTCTACGCAGGCAGCACCTGGACTCGCTGGAGCCGCCTGAAAGATATCACCGTCGAAAACAAAGGTGTGCCGGCCATCCTCAATGGCCAGTTCGGCACCATCACCGAAGAGCAGAACTGGCACGACACCTGGGCTCATGCCATCGGCGCGTCCTACCAGTTGAACAAGGAATGGGTACTGCGTACCGGCCTGTCCTTCGACCAAGCACCGACCAACAACGTCAACCGCTCCCCACGCATCCCGACCGGCGATCGCAAGATTTTCAGCCTGGGCGCCGGCTGGAGCCCGACCGACGATCTGACCATCGACGTGGCGTACTCGTACCTGCGTGAAGAGTCGGTCAAGGTCAACAACAGCAACAACCGTGGCCAGAGCTACAACGCCAAGTATGAAAACTGGGCGAACGGTTTCGGTGTAGGCGCGACCTACCGCTTCTGATAATTCACGGCGAACCTGAACCCCTCGCCGCCTGAATTGAAAAAGCCCCGCACTCTTGTACAGAGGCGGGGCTTTTTAGTGCGCGTCGATCAGGGTTTCGAGGCCAGGGCTTTCTCCACCGCCTCGATGAACTCGGGATTGTCGGGCTTGGTCAGACTGGAGAAATTGGCGATCACATTGCCTTGGCGATCGACCACGTATTTGTAGAAGTTCCACTTCGGCGAACTGCTTTGCTCGGCAAGGACCTTGAACAAATGCGTGGCCTCATCGCCGCGGACTTTCTGCGGTTCGGTCATGGTGAAGGTCACGCCATAGTTCACGTAACAGACCTTGGCAGTCTCTGCGCCATCCTTGGCCTCTTGTTTGAAGTCATTGGACGGAACACCGACCACTTCAAGCCCTTGATCCTTGTAACGCTGATACAGCGCCTCAAGGCCTTTGAACTGCGGGGCGAAGCCACAGAAACTCGCAGTATTGACCACCACCAGCGGCTTGCCGGCGAAGCGCTGGCACAGATCGATGGATTCCTTGGCGCGCAGCTTCGGCAATGAGCCCTGCAACAGCTCCGGGCATTCTGCTGCCTGAGCCAGCCCGGAAAAAACCGTCAGCAACGCGGGAACTGCAAGCCAGCGCATCGGCATGTCGGTGCATCCTTGAGCAATCGTCAGAAAGCGAAACTACTCGCCTTCGCCGCTCGCTAGCAAGCAGCTCGCTAGCAAGCACCCATGCCCAGCTGCATCAATGCCAGCCCACCCTGATGCCAGCCCCACCAAGCCAGGGCCAGCAGCAATACGCCGACGGCGATGGCAGCCATCCGCGGCCAAAGACTGTTCATGCGGCACTTACCCGGGTTTGCAGGCGCGCCACCGGTTGCTCGCGCACTGGCCAGTTCAGGGCTGCGGCCATCAGACTCAATAGAATCGCCACCTGCCAGATCAAGTCGTAGCTCCCGGTTCGGTCATACACCACCCCGCCCAACCAGCCGCCGAGGAACGAGCCCAGTTGATGGAACAGGAAAACAATCCCACCCAGCATGGACAGATTTCGGACGCCGAACAAGGTTGCCACGGTGCCGTTGGTCAAAGGTACCGTCGACAACCAGAGAAAGCCCATCGCCATGCCGAACAAGTAAGCAGTGACCTGAGTGACCGGTGCCCAGAGGAACAGCGCAATCACCACCGCCCGCAATAGATACAAACCAGTGAGCAAGCGCGGCTTGGACATCCGCCCGCCAAGCCAGCCCGCCGTATAAGTACCGAAGATATTGAACAGCCCGATCAGCGCCAGCACCGTGGTGCCGACAGAGGCCGGCAGGTGTTGGTCCACCAGATAGGCCGGCAGGTGCACACCGATGAACACCACTTGAAAACCGCAGACAAAAAAGCCGAACGCCAACAACCAGAACCCCGAATGGGAGCAAGCTTCACGCAGCGCTTCAGAGAGTGTTTGCTCATGCCCGAGCACCGGCAGCGGCTTGTCTTTAAGCATGCTCACCAACGGCACGATCAGCGCCACCAGCAGGCCCAGCACCAGCAATGCCGCAGACCAGCCAAGCCAGCCGATCAGCCCTAGCGTACCGGGCAACATGGCGAATTGACCAAAGGAACCGGCGGCACTGGCGATCCCCATGCCCATGCTGCGCTTTTCCGGCGGCACAGCACGACCGACCACGCCGAGGATCACCGAGAACGAGGTGCCGGACAGGCCGATACCGATCAACAACCCGGCGCTCAAGGACAAGGTCACCGCCGAATCGGACAAGCCCATGAACACCAGACCCAAGGCGTATAGAACACCACCGATCAACACCACCTTCGCGGCACCAAAGCGGTCGGCCAATGCGCCGGTGAACGGCTGCGCCAGGCCCCAGATCAGGTTCTGCAGGGCAATGGCGAAGGCGAACACTTCGCGGCCCCAGCCGAACTCGGCACTCATCGGCGCCAGAAACAACCCGAAGCCGTGTCGCACCCCCAGGGACAACGCCAGAATCAGCGCACTGCCCAACAGCACCCAACCGCACGTACGCCACATCGATGTCATTCTTGTTCTCCGGTAGCGGGTATATACCCGCTTAAGATCGAACAAACTGGCCTCAAGCCAGTTCGTCCAGCAGTTTCAGCAAGGTTTCACGCTTCTCGGCACCCAGACGGTCGATCAACCGCTGCTGCGCCGCTTCCCAGGCCGGCAAGGCTGCTGCCAGACGCTCGCGCCCTGTCTCGGTGAGCAGGACGATGCGATTGCGCATGTCTTCGCCCTCGACCAGCGTCACCAGACCTTCACCCTCCAGCACCCGCAGATTACGCCCCAGGGTGCTGCGATCCAGACCCATGGCCTCGGCCAGTGTCGAGATGCTCGGCTGATCCAGACGCTGCAGGTTACACAGCAAAGAATACTGGGCAACGTTGATCCCGAAGCCGTCGAGTGCGCCGTCGTAATGCCTGCTGACGCCACGAGCGGCGCGACGCAGGTTTGTGCACAAACATTGAGAAGGAAGCATGGTGCGTGTATATACCCGCGGTTAAATGAAAGCAAATTTTTCGACACATATTACTGTAGGAGCGAGGATTGCCCGCGAAAGCGTTTTACCTGCCACACCGCCTTCGCGGGCAATCCTCGCTCCTACAACATCAATGCAAGCCCCACCAGTAGCGCCACTTCCAGCAACTCCAGCAACGCCCCGGCAGTGTCGCCCGTCGTCCCGCCCAATCGCCGCATCATTACATGCCGCAACCAGACAAATACCACAGCTGCCAGTGCAAGCCCCCATACACCGCTGAGGCCCGCGATCAACACACAAGCCACGGCACTGATCACCAACACCTGTTTCCCGGCCAAACGCGGCAGATGGTCGGCCAGCGCCTGCCCCAATCCACCAGGACGCACGTAGGGTGTGCTCAGGAATAATCCCAACAGCGCGCTGCGAGCAATCAGTGGGACGATGATCAGCACCGCGCTGTGCTGCTGCTCGATCAACGCCAGCAACGCGGCGAACTTGAGCAGCAACACCAACACCAGCGTCACCACCGCGATCGGCCCGCTGCGTGGATCTTTCATGATCGTGAGAGTGCGTTCACGGTCGCCATAACCACCGAGCCACGCATCGGCGCTATCGGCCAGGCCATCCAGGTGCAACGCGCCGCTGAGCAACACCCACACGGTCAGCAGCAACGCCGCGTGCAGCAACAACGGCGCGCCCTGCAACAGCCCGTTCAGCGCCCACAGAATGGCGCCGAACAGCAAGCCGACCAGCGGATAAAACAGCAGCGACCGGCCCAATTCCTCGGGCGCCGGCATGCCCGGCAGGCGAATCGGCAGGCTGCTCAGAAATTGCAGGGCGATCCAGAACGGCAACATGATCAGATCGCTTCCCTTAGTAAGGCGCCGGATTCAACCGTCAATGAGAACAACGCGCCATGGCCGACCTCAACGTTGAGCAACTGTTCACGCGGCAATCCGCGCGCTTGCGCCAGCAACAATCGCATCACGCCGCCATGGCTGATCAGCAGGATTCGCTCACCCGCATAGGCCGCGTGCAGCCGCTCGATGGCCGCCAACACCCGTGTCGAAAAGTCGGCAACCGGTTCACCGTCAGGCGGTGTGAACGAATAAGGATCGGCCCAGAACAAGCCCAGCGCCTCGGCGCTGGTTTCCATCAGCGCCGCAGCGCTCTGCCCTTCCCAAGCGCCGAAGTGCAGCTCTTGCAGATCCTTCTCCAGTTGCACCGGCAACCCCAGTTGTGCCCCAAGCTCTTCAGCAAAGCGTGCACAGCGCTGCAACGGCGAGCTGACCAAGCGATCCCAAGGGCCCTGCTCGACCACCGCAGCGCGCATCTGCTCCCAGCCCTTGCCGGTCAGCGCGTCGTCGAGACTGCCGCGCAGGCCGCCACCGAGCTCGGTTTCGCCATGACGCAACAGGTCCAGGCGCAAGGTCATGCCGGGCGATCCGCCACCGCGGCTTCGGCGAACGTCGCCATCTGCCCGTGCAGGTCGCAGGCCAGGCGCAGCAATGGCACGGCCAACGCCGCACCACTGCCCTCGCCCAACCGCAGGCCGAGATCCAGCAACGGTTCGGCGTTCAGGGTTTCCAGGACATGGCGATGACCCGGCTCGGCACCACGATGACCGAACAGCAACCACTCACGACAGGCCGGATTCAGACGCACCGCAACCAACGCGGCGACGCTGCAAATAAACCCGTCGACCAACACCGCGACGCCATCCTGAGCACAGGCCAGGTACGCGCCGACCAGCGCAGCGATTTCGAAACCGCCGAGGTTGAACAAGGTTTGCAGCACATCGCCACGCTGGGCGCCATGCAACGCCAAGGCGCGTTCGATGACCTGGGCTTTATGGCTGACACCCGCCGCGTTCAGGCCGGTACCCGGCCCGGCCAGGTGCACCACCGGACAATCGAGCAAGGCACAGGCCAATGCGCTGGCTGCCGTGGTGTTGCCGATGCCCATTTCGCCACCGATGAACAACTGCGCACCTGCTGCAATGGCGCGCTGCACACTGTCGCGACCAGCCTGCAAAGCGAGTTCGCCTTGGGCCTGAGTCATCGCCGGGCCCTGGACGAAATTTGCCGTGCCCGGGCCGATGTTCAGGTGACGCACACCCGGCAGATTCAACGACGGTGTAACGGTGCCGAGGTCGACCACTTCAAGGGACGCCCCCAACTGCCGCGCCAATACGCTGATCGCCGCACCGCCGCTGACGAAGTTGTGCAGCATCTGCCCGGTGACTTCCTGCGGAAATGCCGACACCCCTTCGGCGACCACGCCATGGTCACCGGCAAAAATCGCGATCCACAGCTGATCGAGCGTTGGTTTGACCTGCCCCTGCAACCCGGCCAGTTGCACCGCCACCGCTTCGAGTTGGCCAAGGGAGCCGGCAGGCTTGGTCAGTTGCTGTTGACGCGCCTGCGCCTGTTCGACCACTTGCGCATCGATTGGCTTGCACGGGTTCAGCCACCAGGAGTGAGTCATAACGCAGTTCCTTTCAAAGTCAGGGGCAGGCCGGCGACGGTCAGGACGACACGTTGGCAGCGCTCGGCCAAGGCTTGATGCAGCCAACCGGCTTCATCGACATAGCGGCGAGTCAATTCGCCCAGCGGCACGACACCCATTCCGGTCTCGTTGCTGACAAAAATGATTTCACCCGGCAACGACGCCAGGCAGTCCAGCAAGGCTTCGCGTTCGGCCGACAGGCGCTCGGCGCTATCGAGCATCAGCAGATTGGTCAGCCACAGCGTCAGGCAATCCACCAGCAGGCAACGGTCGACACCGGCGCTTTCGCGCAGTACGCGGGCCAGCTCCAGCGGTTCTTCGATCAACGCCCACTCAGCCGGACGGCGGGCACGGTGATGGGCCACCCGCTCGTTCATTTCACCGTCCAGGGGTTGGCTGGTGGCGATGTAGGTGACGTGAAGCTGAGTGTCTGTCGCCAGCTTTTCAGCCAGACGACTTTTGCCGGAGCGGGCGCCACCGAGGATCAGTTGCAGCATGGTTCATTCCTTAAAATCTTCGATGTAACGACGGGCCTCTTCGCGGGCAAGCCTCGCTCCTACACGGAATATGCGTTTCCCCTGTAGGAGCGAGGCTTGCCCGCGAAGGCATCCTCAAAATCACCTCAAAAACCACAGAGCTCACGCAACAGCGAGGTATCCAGATGCTTCTCCACCAGATCCGCCAACCGCTCGATATCGCGCTCGCGCAACCCGTGGTAATCCACCTCTTGCACCTCCTGCAAACCAGCCCAGCGCAACAGCGCACTGCACGCCGCCGGTGACTCGAACAGGCCATGCAGGTACGTACCGAAAATCTGCCCATCGGCACTTTGCGCGCCATCGCAGCGACCATCGTCCAGCTGCACGGCGGCGTTTTCCAGCCCCGGCCCGGTGGTCACGCCGGCATGAATTTCATAGCCGCTGACCTGCGCATCTTCCAGCGCCAGACGCCCACGTACATTACGCAACTGCTTCTCTTCTTCGAGCTGCGTTTCGAACGCCAGCAAACCCAAACCGGCACTGGAACCCGGCGCGCCTTCGAGGCCCAGCGGGTCACGCACCTGCTCGCCGAGCATTTGCAGACCACCGCAGATTCCCAGCACTTTGCCGCCGTAGCGCAAGTGCCGCGCGATCGCCGTGTCCCAGCCGTTGCTGCGCAGGTACGCGAGGTCGCTGCGCACGCTTTTCGAGCCGGGGAGAATTATCAGATCGGCCGGCGGAATCGCCTGACCGAGGCCGATGAATTGCAGGTCCACTTGCGGATGCAGGCGCAGCGGATCGAAATCGGTGTGGTTGCTGATGCGCGGCAGTACCGGCACCACCACTTTGAGCACTTGCTCGGCCTTGTCGGTCTGACGCTGATCGAGGCCGTCCTCGGCCTCCAGGTGCAGGTCCATCACATAAGGCAACACGCCGATCACCGGTTTGCCGGTGCGCGCTTCCAGCCAGTCCAGCCCCGGTTGCAGCAAAGCGATGTCGCCACGAAAACGGTTGATGATGAAGCCTTTGACCCGCGCCTGTTCGCTCGGCGACAGCAGCTCCAGCGTACCGACCAAATGCGCGAAAACCCCGCCGCGATTGATGTCGGCAATCAGCACCACCGGGCAGTCCACCGCCTCGGCAAACCCCATGTTGGCGATGTCGCCGGCGCGCAGGTTGATCTCGGCCGGCGAGCCCGCCCCTTCGACCATCACCAGCGGATACGCCGCGCTCAGCCGTTCATGGGAGGCCAGCACCGCCTGCATGGCGATGGCTTTGTAGTCGTGATACGCCACAGCATTCATGGTGGTAACGGCGCGACCATGGATGATCACCTGGGCGCCGGTGTCGCTGTTGGGTTTGAGCAGCACCGGGTTCATGTCGGTGTGCGGTTCGAGGTTGGCGGCTTGCGCCTGCACCGCCTGAGCGCGACCGATCTCGCCACCGTCGGCGGTCACCGCACTGTTGAGGGCCATGTTCTGCGGTTTGAACGGCACGACGCTCACGCCTTGGCGCGTGACCCAACGACACAACGCCGTCACCAGTGTGCTTTTACCGGCGTCAGATGTGGTGCCTTGCACCATCAACGTTGTCATGGGTTTTCCTTGGCATAGGTTTGCAGGGCTTGTTCGAGGCGCGACCAGTCCGTTTCATCCGCCGGCAAACCAAAGCGCAGGCTGCTGTTGTGGGTGAACAACCGCAGCAGAATGCCGCGCCGGGCCATGAATTCATGCAGCGCTTCGGCGCGATCGGTGATCAGCCACTGGAACAACGCGCAACCGCCCTGAGGCTTGAAACCATACTGCTCAAGCAGCAGCGCCAGACGCTCGCCGGCCTCGTCAGTGCGAATGCGCTGTCGGGTGTGCCCGTCCGTATCCGTCAGGCAAGCCTGGCCCAATACGCGGGTCGGCCCACTGACCGCCCAGGGCCCGACTTGCTCGGCCAGCAGTTTGAGCAACTTGCGCTCGGCCAGCACAAACCCCAACCGCACACCAGCCAGGCCGAAAAACTTGCCGAAGGAACGCAGCACGATCAAGCCGATCTGGTTGGCGAACGGCGCCAGACTCAAATGCGGCGTGTTGTCCATAAACGCCTCGTCCACCACCAGCCAACCACCGCGCTGGGCCAACCGCGCATGCCAATCCAGCAGGCGAGCCGGGGTCAGGCTCAGGCCTGTGGGATTGTTCGGATTGACCACCACCAGCACGTCGAGGTTGTCGAGAAAGAAATCGACTTCCGACTCCAGGACTTCACGCACGACGTAACCGTTGCGACGCCAGGCTTCGGCGTGTTCGGCGTAACACGGCGACAGCACGCCGACCTTGCCGGCCCGGCGCAAACGCGGCAGCAACTGAATCGCCATTTGCGAACCGGCCACTGGCAACACCTGAGCCGCACCGTAATAGTCGCAGGCGGCCTGCTCCAGACCGTCATCGGTTTCCGGCAGGCGTGCCCAGGCCCGTAGCGGGATGTCCGGGACCGGGAATGGCCAGGGCGCAAGACCACTGGACAAGTCGAGCCAATCGGCTTCGGCGATGCCGTATTCAAGTGCCGCCTTGCGCAACCGGCCACCGTGCTCAAGCATAGAACTCAGCCCCCACGCAGAGAATCAGCAGCCATAACCATACCCCGCGCTGGACCAATTGCCAGCCTCGGTCGATGGAATCGGCATCCGCCGGCACGCCTTCGCCCAACTGCGGACGTTGATGCAGCTCGCCGTGATAAATCGCCGCCCCGCCCAACTCGACCCCCAGCGCACCGGCACCGGCCGCCATCACCGGCCCGGCATTCGGGCTGTCCCAGGTCGGCCCCTGGGTGCGCCAGCATTTCAGCGCCAGTCGGGTTTTGCCCAACAGTGCATAGGTCAACGCCACCAAGCGTGCGGGAATGTAGTTCAGAACATCGTCGATTTTCGCCGCGGCCCAGCCGAAACGCTCGAAGCGTTCGTTGCGATAACCCCACATCGCATCCAGGGTGTTGCTCAGACGATAGAGCACCACGCCGGGCGCACCCGCCACGGCAAACCAGAACAGCGCGGCGAACACCGCATCGCTGCCGTTCTCCAGCACCGATTCGGTGGCGGCGCGGGCGACTTCGGTTTTGTCCAGCTCGCTGGTCTGGCGGCTGACCAGATAACCGACGCGTGTGCGCGCCTCAACCAAATCATCGCTGCGCAGGGCCTTGGCCACCGGCTCGACATGCTCGCCGAGGCTACGCATACCAAGGGCGCAATAGAGCGCGAGAATCTCGACGATCCAGCCAACGTAAGGTGCCCAGGACAGCGCGGTGATCAGCAAGGTCAGCGGCACAACCGCCATCACCCAGGCCGTCACACCATGACTGCGCCAGCCGCGGCCAGCGGAGTTGAAACGTTGTTCGATGCGATCGGCAAAACGACCGAACGCCACCAGCGGATGCCAGCGTTTGGGTTCACCCAGCAGCGCATCCAGCGCGACCGCAGCGACACTCAACAACGCCACACTCATTGACTCACTCCCCAATAATTTTCATACAGCAACTCGTTGAGCGGACGCGCTTGCGCCCAGCCTTCGAGTACCAGCATCGGCGCTGGATAGAATTCCTTGACCGGCCCCAGGCAAAGAACGGCCAAAGGCTTGGCCCCGACCGGTAAACCCAACAGGTTCGCCAAGGCTTGCGGTTCGAACAGCGACACCCAGCCCATGCCCAGGCCTTCGGCGCGGGACGCCAGCCAAAGGTTCTGGATGGCGCAGGACAGCGAGGCCATGTCCATTTCCGGCAACGTACGACGGCCGAAGATATGCCGTTCGCGATCGTCCATCAGCGCGGCGACCAACACTTCGGCGCAGTCCTGAATACCTTCGACCTTGAGCTTCATGAATTCGTCAGAGCGCTCGCCGAGGGCTTCGGCGGTGCGGATGCGTTCTTCTTCCACCAGTTGCTGGATCTTGCCGCGCAGCGCCCGGTCGCTGATGCGGATGAATCGCCAGGGCTGCATCAGGCCGACGCTCGGTGCCTGGTGCGCGGCTTCGAGCAGGCGCCTCAGTAACTCGGGCTCGACCGTGCCGCCACTGAAGTGGCGCATGTCACGGCGTTCGCCGATGGCTCGGTAGACCGCATCGCGCTCGGCTTCGGAAAAGGCGTTTTCTGTCATGGCCTGCTCGCGATGGCGGCTTCACGATCGGGCGCCAACAACGCAGCAATCGCCGCCGGATTGGACGGAAAATAAAAGTGCACATAAGAGGCCGTCATCCGCCCCTCACGATAAACCGCCTCCGCCCCTCGCCCGCCATTGGGGCTCAGGCCACGCGCAATCGGCTCAAGCTCGGTGCTGGTCAGCGAGTGGTGATAGGTGTGCCCACGCAGCAAACCTTCGGGCAATTCCACCGCCTGCAAGGCCAACGCCGCCAGACGCTTCTGCATCACCGCATCACCGTTCAGCAAGCCAACCAGTTCAGCGCGAGCGCCCTCGACATCGGTCAACGAATCCAACAGGTACAGCATGCCGCCACACTCGGCCAGCAACGGTTTGCCCCCTGCGTGGTGATCGCGAATGGCGGTCAGCATCGGCGTGTTTTGTGACAACGCCACATGGTGCAATTCAGGGTAACCGCCCGGCAGATAAAGGCTGTCTGCCTCCGGCAACTCGCGGTCGCGGATCGGCGAGAAGAAAGACAACTCGGCGCCCATCGCCCGTAGCAGATCCAGGCTCGCGCCGTAGGTAAACGCGAAGGCTTCGTCCCGGGCCACGGCAATCCGCACACCGGCCAGCAACGGTTCGGCGGCGATCATTTCAGGCGCGGCGAACTCCACGGCCGGCGGCAACGCCACATCGCAGCTGCTGGCCAGTGAGGCGGCCGCTGCATCGAGGCGCAGATCGAGGTCATTCAGTTCGCTGGCCTGAACCAGGCCGAGATGCCGACTCGGCAATTCGATGCCGGTTTCCCGGGACAACGCGCCGTACCAGCGCAAGCCTTCTGTCAGGCTGCCTTCGAGCAATTGCGCATGACGTAGTGTGCCAACCCGGTTGGCCAACACACCGGCAAACGGCAAATCCGGCTGATAGCGCGCAAGCCCCAAGGCCAGCGCGCCAAAGGTCTGCGCCATCGCGGTGCCGTCGATCACGCCGAGCACAGGCACACCGAAATGCCGCGCAAGGTCAGCGCTGGACGGCGTACCGTCGAACAGTCCCATCACGCCTTCGATGAGGATCAGATCGGCTTCGCCAGCGGCTTCCCACAACAGCCGACGACTTTCCTGCTCGCCGACCATCCACATGTCCAGTTGATAAACCGGCGCACCACTGGCGCGCTCGAGAATCATCGGATCGAGAAAGTCCGGGCCGCATTTGAACACGCGCACCTTGCGCCCCTGATTGCGATGCAAACGGGCGAGCGCGGCGGTGACGGTGGTCTTGCCCTGACCGGAAGCCGGCGCGGCAATCAGTACCGCCGGGCAATGATGTGGTTGAATCACAACTCGACGCCTTTTTGCGCTTTGATCCCGGCCTGGAAGGCGTGCTTGATCATGCCCATTTCGGTGACGGTGTCAGCCAGTTCGATCATCTCCGGTTTGGCGCCACGGCCAGTGACCACCACATGCTGCATCGGCGGACGGGCCTGCAAGTCGCTGAGCACCTGATCGAGATCGAGGTAACCGTGCTTGAGGGCGATGTTCAACTCATCGAGTACCACCAGGCCAATCGACGGATCGCTCAACAGTTCGCGGGACACCGCCCAGGCAGCTTCGGCGGCCGCAATGTCACGCTGGCGGTCCTGGGTTTCCCAGGTGAAGCCCTCGCCCATCACATGAAAACGCACTTGCTCCGGAAAGCGCCGGAAGAACAGCTCCTCGCCGGTGCTGCTGCGCCCCTTGATGAACTGCACCACGCCGCACTGCATGCCGTGGCCCATGGAGCGCGCGAGCATGCCAAACGCCGAGCTGCTCTTGCCTTTGCCGTTGCCGCTCAGCACCAGCAGCAGACCGCATTCATTCGGCGAATTGGCGATGCGTTCGTCAATCACGGCTTTTTTGCGCAGCATGCGCGCCAGATGGCGTTCGTCACGATCGGGGGTATCAGTCATGGGGGAGCTCTCCGTTGAGGCTGGATAACGGCGGGCAGGCACAAGAATAGACGGCAAGAAGCCTGGCATCGCCCACCGTGATGCCGCTGAATGGATCAGGCCGGTCTCCGGGCTCATGAGCGGCGATTAGCCTGACTGCGCGCCTTCCCATGCCGAATTCGACACAGTGGCTCAAGACGCAGTCTTCACTCATTTACCGTTGCGGGGGCAGCGCCGGGATCGTGATCATTCTTCGCTGGAAGAAATCCACTCACCGGCTTCCCTGTTTCACTCTGTCGACCAAGGCCACAGAGCACCTGAAACAAGCCGCGAAGGTTAGAGGGTTGGGGGTGGAGCGTCAATTAAAGACAGGACGCCTTCCGGCGAATAACTGCCGTCGATCAATTATCTGACGCCAATCTTGTGCCACACTGCCAGCAGTGATATCAAAGAGCCACAACCTCATAACACAATAACAAGGGTGAGCCACATGCAAGGCATGATCATCAGCAATCCGAAGCTGGAATTCCTGCGCCCGGTGCTGGAACGCTGGTTTGACTGTATCGACCGCTACAACGCCGTGCGCGGCGATAACGATACACCTTACTGGTACGACGAAAACGCCAACCTCGGCCTGCTCTCTGCCGCGGCCTGGATGGCGGAAATGGTCACGCTGCAGCAAACACCAACGCGCAAACAGACCGAAGAAGGTGAACGTAACGCCCGCGCCGATCTGTTTATCGCCACCAGCGAAGAACGCGCATACCTGCAGGCCACCCAACGCTGGCCGCGGGTCAACAACCTGAACCTGACCCAGGCACTGGCGGACATCACCAGCGACGCGAAACGCATCAGCTACGCCAGCGACCTGAAACTCGGCTGCCTGTTTGTCGCCCCACAAAAAGCCCAGCACAGCGCCACCCCGGAAGAACTCCAGGACATGCTCGACGATCTGCAAAAGGAACACACCTGCGCGGTGGCCTGGTACTTCCCTTACGCCTACCGCAAGTTGCGCAATGAAGCCGGCAATTACCATCCGGGGATCGCCGTGTTGTTCAAGGAAGCCCGCGGCTGACGATCTGGTCGCCAAGCGAAAGCGTTTTACCTGCCATACCGCCTTCGTGGGCAAGTCGGATCGCCGCACCGCTCGCTCCTACAGCTCCGCCAGAACGATCAGGACAACCCCCTAGGGATTATGCGCCAAGTGCTCGGGTTGCAAGACGCGCTTGGCGCTCAGATAGGCTTTCTGCCAATAAGCTTTGGACAAGCTGTCCAGCTTGACCGTGCCGCCCGTAGCCGGCGCATGGACGAAGCGCCCTTCGCCGACATAGATCCCGGCATGGCTGACCTGGGAGCCGCCGTTGGTGGCGAAGAAGATCAGGTCGCCGGTTTGCAGGCCTTCCTTGCCGACGTTGGGAGCCTGCATGCCGATCATCTCGCGAGTGGAGCGCGGCAGGGAAATGCCTGCGACATCGCGATAGACGTAACCGATCAGACCGCTGCAATCGAACCCGGAATCCGGCGTGTTGCCGCCCCAGCGATAAGGCGTCCCCACCAGACCGAGCGCGCGAAACAGCACGTCTTCTGCGGCTGGGGAAAAGGCTTGGGAAGAACCGAAAACAATCGGCGCGCGAACCACCGGCGCAGGTGGCGGTGTGCGGCTGGCGCAGGCGCTGAGCAGCGCTGCGAAGAACATGAGTGCGAGGCGGGCCGACATCGTCATAAACAGAACATCCTGATCTGGCTGCGGCTTTTTTCTGCCACAAAGACAGAAAAGAAAACCGCCTGCGCAGAACGCAGGCGGTTTGCCATCAATAATAGATCAGGATTCTAGCGGCTACGCGGTAAACTTCAAGTAAGACTTTAACTTCGCCCTACAAACTGTCCGCTTACTTGCGTGCAGTGACTATTGTCGGAGCCATTGCGAGTGCACGCTTGGCTTCGATAAAGGTCTTGCTCCAGTAGCTGTCGCCCAGGCTATCGACCCGGACACCACCGCTTTTGCGGCTGCTGGAGTGGATGAACTGGTTGTCACCCAGGTAGATCCCGGCGTGACTGACACGACCGCGACGGCCATTGGTGGCGAAGAACAGCAGATCACCCGGCTTGAGGGCGCTGCGAGCCACCAGAGGAGCGTCAACGTTGATCATTTCGCGAGTGGAGCGCGGCAGGTTCATGCCGGCCTCTTCACGAAACAGATAACCGATGAAGCCGCTGCAGTCGAAGCCAGCCTCGGAGGTGCCGCCGAAACGGTAACGGGTACCGATCAGGGACATGCCACGTTCGAGGATGCTGTCGGCCAGAACCGGAAGCTGGTAAGACTTGCCGCCGGCGAAGTCTGCCATTTCTTTATCGGTGGCCAGATCGTTAGCCAGCTCTTCCTGGAAAAGAACGGAAGAAGACTGCGCGGTAACTGAATTTGAAACCTGCCGTTGTTGCTCTTGCTGGGACACTGGAGAGTGAGCAGCGCAACCGAACAACAGGGTGACGAGTGCGAGAGGCACGAGGGGTGCGAAGCGATTTAGCATGGGCACGACCGTGGCTGATAGTTGTAAAGAAGCCGAGACTATGCCCGCTATCGATCTCATTTGCAAATTCAATCGATCTTTATGTGACTTATCGGTTTCTCGTTTCCATCTAAGCGCTTAAGCCCATTTTGAATCTTTGCGCAGCCTGCTCCCCTGCAGGAAAGCGGATTTGTTGACGCCTGGAATATGCCGGAACCCGCGAAAAACCTGGATTTTACCAGCCCAGTGTCTCTTTCAGGAACGGTATTGTCAGCTTGCGCTGGGCTTGAAGAGAGGCCTGATCGAGGCGTTCAAGCAGCTCGAAAAGTGCACTCATGCTGCGGGTACCGCGAGTCAAAATAAAATGCCCGACTTCGTCAGTCAGGTGCAGGCCTCGACGGGAAGCGCGCAACTGCAAGGCACGCAATTTGTCTTCGTCAGAGAGCGGACGCATCTGGAAGATGAGTGCCAGTGTCAGCCGCGACTTGAGGTCCGCCAGCTTCACCGGTAGTTCGCGCGGGGATGTCGAGGCGGCGATCAGCAGACGCCGACCGCTGTCACGCAGACGATTGAACAGATGGAACAGCGCCTCTTCCCAATCCGCCTTGCCGGCGACCGCCTGCAAATCGTCCAGGCAAACCAGTTCGTATTGTTCGAGGTTGTCGAGAATTTCGATGCCACGGTCCATCAACTCGGCCAGCGGCAGATACACCGCCGGTTCACCCATCTGCTCGAAACGCAGGCAAGCCGCCTGCAACAAATGCGTGCGCCCTACCCCGTGCTTGCCCCAGAGGTAAATCAGGCTTTCCGTCCAGCCGGCGTCGGCTTCGCACAGCCGCTCGACATAGCCGAGTGCAGCGGCATTGGCGCCTGGGTAGTAATTGATAAAGGTGGCGTCATCACGCAGACGCACACCTAGGGGCAGCTGAATCGGTTTCATGCTGACTGAACAGTTCCAAAGGAACCGTTAGTGGCCTCTGTGTAAAGTTTGCGAAGTTTATACCCGTGAAGCTGACGGCACAATGCGACAGACCACAAGCAAAATCAAAGGTTTGCGTTAACATGCTGGTTTTATGACAGTTTCTTTGGCGGTGCATGTGACAGCCGCGCGAGGGATACGGGCAAACCCGGCGTGAAACCAGGCTGCCCGCGACGAGCGATCAAGAAGCCTTACTTCTCAGACTCGTCGACACCACCGTAGATATCCGAATCCTTATACAAATCATGCACATGGCGCACCAGGACCATGATCACCGCCGCCACCGGCAATGCCAGCAGCACACCGGTAAAGCCGAACAGCTCGCCGCCGGCCAGAATCGCAAAGATTACCGCCACCGGGTGCAGGCCGATCCGGTCACCCACCAACAACGGCGTCAGAACCATACCTTCCAGCGCCTGGCCGACCATGAACACCGCGACGATACCGATCATGGGATACAGATCGCCACCGAACTGGAACAGGCCGGCAATCAACGCCGCGCCAATCCCGATGACGAACCCCATGTACGGCACGATCGCCGCCAGACCGGCAATCAGACCGATCAATAGCCCCAGCTCCAGCCCGACGATCATCAAGCCAGCGGCGTAGATCACACCCAGCGCCAGCATCACCAGCAACTGCCCGCGCACGAACGCCCCAAGCACTTCATGGCATTCCCCGGCCAGGGACAGGACCCGCTCTTCACGATCACGCGGCAGCAGGCTGCGGATCTTGGCCATCATCAGGTCCCAGTCGCGCAGCAGATAAAAACTCACCACCGGGATCAACACCAGATTGGCCAGCCAGCCAATCAGCGCAAGGCCTGAAGCCGTCGCCTGACTGAGCACCACGCCGACAATGTCGGTGGTCTGGCCCATGTGCTCGCTGATCGCCGCCTTGAGCTTGTCGAACTTCCAGAAGCCCTCCGACAAACCCAACTTCGATTGCGCCCACGGCAACGCGGTGTGCTGCAACCAGTCGAGCATCTGCGGCGCCAGTTCATACAAGCGAAACAGCTGCTTGGCGAGCATCGGCACCAACACCAACAGCAGCGTGGTGAGGATCATCGTGAACAACGCGAACACCGCCACCACGCCCCAGGTCCGGGACAGGCCGAGCTTTTCCAGCCGGTCCACCAGCGGGTCGAACAGATAGGCCAGCAACAGCGCCACCAGGAACGGCGTCAGGATCGGATGCAACAGGTAAACAAACGCGCAAAGCAGGGCCACCCCACCGAGCCAGAACCAACGCCGCGTATCGGCCATGTACCACTCCTGCTTCTATATAAAGAAAAAACTCACCAACGGAAACGCAACTGCGGCACCGGTGCCGGGGCTGGCGCTGCGGCCGGCGCCGAACCCGCAGCCACGGGTTGAACAGCTGCCGGCGCCTGACCGGCCGGAATTTCCTGCAATTGCGCCAGGGACAACTGAGCTCGCAGCTGATCGGCGCTGCCATTGACGCGATAAAGCACGCGGTCGCCATCGACACTTTGCAGACGCGCGCCAAAAGGCTCCAGCAAACGCCCGAGCGTCGCATAACGTTCCAGATTCATGCCCTGCACTTCCAACAATTGCTCGCCCGATGCACCCGGCTTGGCGACGAAACGCGACGCCAGACGCTCGCTGACCGCCAGCATCACCGCATCGGCCACGGCGGCGGTATCGGCGCCCTGCACGCTACCGGCCTCTTTCTGATCGCCCAACCACAGTCGCCACTTGGCTTGCCATTGACCCCCTTCTTCACGGGCATGCACCGCCAGCAAGGCATCGGCATTGTAACGGTCGGAGGCACTGCGCAATGGCGCCGGGTCGGCACCTTCCAGATTCGGCGCCGTGGCGACGATCTGTTCATTCAGGTCTGCCAACGGCAGACGCAGCGGCAGGCCGCGGTGTTGAGCCGCCCGACGCAGAGGCGCAGCGCTGGCCTGACCATCACCGACCAGGCTCGAACCTTCGGTGGAATCGTTCAACCACCAGCCGAGGATCGACGGCCGATTGGCCCCCCACACGGCCAACCCGGCACGACGCAAGGCCTGCTCGGTGGTGGCCGGATCGAAATCGACTTTCAGCACTTGCGGCGGCCCGGCGTCGTAGCCGAACTGACTGATGATCTGCTGAGGGTCTTTGCGCACGGCCGCAAGCCCTGGGCTTTGCGCCGCCTTGGGATCGCCGGTCAAGCGCAACACCAGCGTTTCCAGCGCCTGCTGAGTCGCCTGATCGCGCTCCTCCGGTGTCTGGCCGGTGACCGGTTGGCGCACTTGATAGAGGCCTTTGACGGTTTCGGCATGACTGGCCAGGCTGACCACGGATAAACAGCCTACGAACAAGAATTTAAGAAAACGCATGGAAGATTCCTGACGACAAGAGCGGCTGGAACAGACCGCATGAAGACGATTGAGCCAGGGCTGTGACCACACGCCCAAGCAAAACATTCACACGATCGCGGTAAGTTTTCGCACTGTCATAACGATAGACGGTTAACGTCGTACCTTATACAGCCATGTGGGACGCCGCCAACACGGGCAATATCAGTTTTTTTAACGCGATATGCCCCTGCCCGTCGGCACGAGGATGGCCGCTGCCCCTCAAGCCTGATAAAATCGCGCGCCTTCGCAGACCGGCTACAGCCGGGTAGTGTCGAAATAGCGCGTGAGGCAATTGCCTCATCAATTTCGACAGGCCCGCTGGACTCGGTCGTTACCCCTGAATCCCCCCTAAAGGCCTGGATCATGAGCAAGCAACCCTCCCTGAGCTACAAGGACGCCGGTGTAGACATCGACGCCGGTGAAGCATTGGTCGAACGCATCAAGAGCGTCGCCAAGCGCACTGCGCGCCCGGAAGTCATGGGCGGCCTGGGCGGTTTCGGCGCCCTCTGCGAAATCCCGGCCGGTTACAAACAACCGGTGCTGGTATCGGGCACTGACGGCGTCGGCACCAAGCTGCGCCTGGCGCTGAACCTGAACAAGCACGACAGCATCGGCATCGACCTGGTGGCCATGTGCGTGAACGACCTGGTGGTCTGCGGCGCTGAGCCGCTGTTCTTCCTCGACTACTACGCCACCGGCAAACTGAACGTCGACACCGCTGCTCAGGTTGTGACCGGCATCGGCGCCGGCTGTGAACTGTCCGGCTGCTCCCTGGTCGGCGGCGAAACCGCTGAAATGCCTGGCATGTATGAAGGCGAAGACTACGACCTGGCCGGCTTCTGCGTCGGCGTCGTGGAAAAATCCGAAATCATCGACGGTTCGAAAGTCGCTGCCGGCGATGCCCTGCTCGCCCTGCCGTCTTCCGGCCCGCACTCCAACGGCTACTCGCTGATCCGCAAGATCATCGAAGTGTCGGGTTCCGACATCGAAAACATCCAGCTCGACGGCAAACCGCTGACCGACCTGCTGATGGCTCCGACCCGTATCTACGTGAAGCCGCTGCTCAAGCTGATCAAGGACACCGGCGCCGTCAAAGCCATGGCCCACATCACCGGTGGCGGCCTGCTGGACAACATCCCGCGCGTGCTGCCAAAAGGCGCTCAAGCGGTGGTTGACGTCGCGAGCTGGACCCGCCCGGCGGTGTTCGACTGGCTGCAAGAGAAAGGCAACGTTGACGAAACCGAAATGCACCGCGTGCTGAACTGCGGCGTCGGCATGGTCATCTGCGTTAGCCAGGAGCACGTTGAAACCGCGCTGAAAGTCCTGCGTGAAGCTGGCGAGCAGCCATGGGTCATCGGTCAGATCGCCACCGCTGCCGAAGGCGCGGCTCAGGTCGAACTGAAGAACCTCAAGGCTCATTAATGTCCCAGACCTGTGATGTGGTGGTGCTGCTGTCTGGCACCGGCAGTAACTTGCAGGCCTTGATCGACAGCACGCGGACCGGCGACAGCCCGGCCCGCATTGCTGCGGTGATTTCCAACCGCGCCGACGCCTACGGCCTGCAACGCGCCAGGGACGCGGGTATCGACACCCGCACCCTGGATCACAAGGCTTTCGAGGGCCGCGAGGCCTTCGATGCCGCGCTGATCGAACTGATCGACGCCTTCAACCCCAAACTCGTGGTACTGGCCGGCTTCATGCGCATTCTCAGCGCTGGCTTCGTGCGCCATTACCAGGGTCGCCTGCTCAATATCCATCCCTCGCTGCTGCCCAAATACAAAGGGTTACACACTCATCAGCGCGCGCTGGAGGCCGGCGATACGGAACACGGCTGCTCCGTGCACTTCGTCACCGAGGAACTCGATGGCGGACCACTGGTCGTACAGGCAGTAATACCGGTAGAGTTGCACGATTCGCCGCAGAGTCTGGCGCAGCGAGTCCATACCCAGGAACACCTGATCTACCCGTTGGCCGTACGCTGGTTTGCCGAAGGCCGTTTATCACTCGGCGAACAAGGTGCTTTACTGGACGGACAGTTACTCGCGGCCAGCGGCCACTTGATTCGAACCTAGGAGATTTTATGCGTCGTGCCCTGCTCTTCGCTTGCGCTCTGCTCGCCCTGCCGTTTGCGCAGGCCGCGGACCTTCAACCCTTCTCCGCCAGCTACACCGCCGACTGGAAGCAACTGCCCATGAGCGGCACCGCCGAACGCAGCCTGACCAAGGAAGCCAACGGCGTCTGGAAACTCAGCTTCAAGGCATCGATGATGATCGCCAGCCTGACTGAAGAAAGCACCCTGACCCTGGACAAGGACACGCTGCTGCCGCAGTCCTACCACTTCGAACGCGGTGGCCTGGGCAAAGCCAAGAAGGCTGATCTGGATTTCGACTGGACCAACAAGATGGTCACCGGCACCGATCGCGGTGACGCCGTCAAGCTCCCGCTCAACCGCGGCATGGTCGACAAGTCCACCTATCAACTGGCGCTGCAGCATGACGTGGCCGCCGGCAAGAAAAGCATGAGCTATCAGGTCGTCGATGCCGGCGAAGTCGATACCTATGACTTCCGCGTGCTGGGTTCGGAAAAAGTCGACACCAAGGCAGGCCAGATCGATGCGGTCAAGGTCGAGCGCGTGCGCGATCCGACACAAAGCAAGCGCATCACCGTGCTGTGGTTCGCCAAGGATTGGGATTACCTGCTGGTCCGTCTGCAACAGGTCGAAACCGACGGCAAGGAGTACAACATCATGCTCCTCGACGGTACGGTCAACGGCAAGACGGTCAAAGGCAGCTGATCCGGACCGACATGAAAGCCCCGCAAACGCGGGGCTTTTTTTCGTCTGGTGCTTAAACAACTTTGAGCTGTGGCGAGGGGGCTTGCCCCCGTTCGGCTGCGCAGCAGTCGTAAATCCTGTGTCCGCGTTTTCCCTGATTCGCCGCGTTGCCTGGTTTTGGGGCCGCTTCGCAACCCAACGAGGGCAAGCCCCTCGCCACAGATGTTGTGGCCAAATCGTCCGGCAAGAAAGTGGAACGCGAACGTAAAGGAATGCTCTATAAATTCAGAGTCTTTTTTGATCGAATGACTTTTTCCTGATCCCTGCGAGGTTTCCCATGACTGTTACCGTCAATACTGTCTCCGCCGATGGTTTTCGTCACAGCGTCCAGATCGATGACCATGAACTGTTTGCCGATGTCCCCAAATCCAGCGGTGGCGAAGGCACGGCGCCTGAACCCCATGACTATTTCGACGCAGCCCTCGGTGCCTGCAAGGCCCTGACCTTGAAACTGTATGCGAAGAAGAAGGGCATCCCGCTGACCGGCGTCGGGGTCGAGGTCAAGCGCGACAACAGTGAAGAGCTGAAAGGCAAATATGCCCTGCACGTCAAACTCACGCTCAAGGGCGTACTCACCGACGCTCAGCGCGACGAGCTGCACCGCGTGGCCGACCGCTGCCCGGTACACAAGCTGATGACCACCTCTGAAGTCAGCATCGAGACTCATCTGTCCGAAGGCGCCTTCAGCCAATAGCGGCAACGGCTGCGCAAGCGGGTTATGCTCCCTGCGTCACCCGCTCAGCCTGGAATGCGCCATGAACACTCCGCTCGTGATCCGTCCCCGCGCCGAAGACGTCGAAGGCCAGCCGATCCTTCGCCCTTTGCCGTCAGCCAAATGCCGTAACGTCGGACCTTTCGTGTTTTTCGACCACATGCTCGAAACCCGTTATCCACCGGGCAAAGGCATGAACATCCGTCAGCACCCGCACATCGGGCTGTCCACCCTCACCTACCTGTTCGAAGGGCAAATCCAGCACAAGGACAGCCTCGGTTCCGATCAGGTGGTGAATGCCGGCGATGTCAGCTGGATGACCGCCGGCAGCGGGATTGCTCATGTCGAACGCACGCCCGAAGCATTGAGGGACAGCGGCGGGACGATGCACGGCTTACAGATCTGGCTGGCGTCGCCCAAGGACCGTGAGCACGGCCCGGGACACTACAGCCACCATCCCGCTGCCACGCTGCCGGTCAGCGAAAACCTTGGCGTGAAGATACGGATGATCGCCGGGACGGGCTTTTGCCTCGAATCGCCGGTCCCGGTGCTTTCTCCTACGCTGTATGCCGAATTGAACCTGCAAACGGCAACCACGCTGCTGATCCCCACCGAGCATGAAGAACGGGCGCTGTATGTGCTGAGCGGCGAGGCGCAGCTTGATGGCGAGCTGCTGGAGCCCTACACGCTAGTGGTGCTGCCGGCCGGGGAAGAGATGACGCTGTTCGCCGAGAGCGACTGCCATGCCGTGCTGTTTGGCGGAGCGCCGCTGGATGGGCCACGACGGATCAACTGGAATTTCGTGGCCAGCGATCCGGCATTGATTGATGAAGCACGTCGGCGCTGGGCGGCCGGGGATTGGCCGACGGTGCCGGGGGAAAGCGAGCGGATTGAGTTGCCGAAACACCGAAGCCCGCCAACGCCCCTGTAACTGATCGGCTGATCGCTCCTACGCTCCGCGTGGGAACGATCAGTGGCAGGACCGAGAGCTGCAATCAGCCCTTAAACACTCCATCCAGCAAGTTATGCATCGACGTGAACGCGCGAGCCGCGGTTTTCGCGTCATACATCATCGTGCCCGGCACGTTGGCATGCGGGTCGGTGAACGAATGCACCGCGCCGCCATAGCTCAGCAATTGCCAATCCACACCGGCGGCATTCATTTCAGCTTCGAACGCCGGTAGCTGCTCTTTCGGCACCAACGGATCGGCAGCGCCATGCAGCACCAACACCGAACCCTTGATGTTTTTCGCATCGTTCACGTTCGGCGTATCCAGCGTGCCGTGGAACGACACCGCCGCTTTCACCGGCGCACCGCTACGCGCCAATTCCAGCGCGCAACAACCACCGAAGCAGAAACCAAAAGTCGCCAGTTTCGAGGTATCGACCGCCGCCTCGCCCTGCCCTTGCAGTTGTTCGAAAGCAGCCTGCATGCGTTTGCGTAGCAAGGCGCGATGATTCTTCAACGGCATCATCGCCGCGCCTGCCTGGTCGCCGTTCTGCGGACGAACCGATTGGCCGTACAGGTCGGCGATCAGCACCACATAGCCCTTGGACGCCACGGATTTGGCAATCTCCTCGGCACCGGCGCTGACGCCCATCCAGTTCGGCGCCATCAACAGACCCGGACGCGGGCCTTTATGGTCGGCATCGAAGGCCAGACGGCTTTCATACGATTGGCCGTCGATCTGATAGGCGACGGATCGAACAGTGATTTGGCTCATGACTGACTCCCAGTAAAAAAGCACCAGAATGAAAAAACCCGCCGAAGCGGGTTTTTATACAACGTGGTTAAACCGACAGTTCAACCAGCAGCTTGTTCAGACGACGCACATAAGCGGCCGGGTCTTTCAAGCTGTCGCCGGCCGCCAGGGCCGCCTGATCGAACAGAATGTGCGACAGGTCGCCGAAGCGCTCGTCGCTCTGCTCGTTGTCGAGTTTCTCGATCAGCGGGTGAGCCGGGTTGAATTCGAAGATCGGCTTCGAATCCGGAACCTTCTGACCGCTGGCTTCCAGGATCTGACGCATTTGCAGGCCCAGGTCTTGCTCGCCGATGGCCAGAATCGCCGGGGAATCGGTCAGACGGTGGGAAACCCGCACTTCAGCAACGGACTCACCCAAAGCGGTCTTGAGACGTTCAACCAGACCTTCTTTGGACTTGGCGACTTCTTCCGCGGCTTTCTTGTCTTCTTCCGAATCCAGGTTGCCGAGGTCCAGGTCACCGCGCGCCACGTCGACAAAGCTCTTGCCGTCGAAGTCGTTGAGGTAGCTCATCAGCCACTCGTCGATACGGTCGGTCAGCAGCAGCACTTCGATGCCTTTCTTGCGGAAGACTTCCAGGTGCGGGCTGTTTTTGACTTGCGCGTAGGTTTCGCCGGTCAGGTAGTAGATCTTGTCCTGACCTTCCTTGGCACGGGCCAGGTAGTCGGCCAGACCTACAACCTGCTCGCCGTCGTCGCCCTGAGTGGACGCGAAACGCAGCAGACCGGCAATTTTTTCTTTATTGGCGAAGTCTTCTGCCGGGCCTTCTTTCATGACCTGACCGAAGTTCTTCCAGAAACCTTTGTATTGCTCAGGCTCGTTCTTCGCCAGTTTTTCCAGCATGTCCAGAACGCGCTTGGTCAGCGCCGATTTCATGGAGTCGATGATCGGGTCTTTCTGCAGGATTTCCCGCGACACGTTCAGCGACAGGTCGTTGGAATCGACCACGCCTTTGATGAAGCGCAGGTACAGCGGCAGGAACGACTCGGCCTGATCCATGACGAACACGCGCTGCACGTACAGCTTCAGGCCTTTCGGCGCTTCACGCTGGTACAGGTCGAACGGAGCACGGGTCGGCACATAAAGCAGTGAGGTGTACTCGAGCTTGCCTTCGACCTTGTTGTGGCTCCAGCTCAGCGGATTCTCGAAATCGTGAGCGACGTGCTTGTAGAACTCCTGGTATTCCTCGTCCTTCACTTCAGTGCGAGGGCGAGTCCACAGGGCGCTGGCGCGGTTGACGGTTTCCCACTCAACGGCCGGCTGCTCTTCGCCTTCAACGGCTGCCACTTCTTTCGGCAACTCGATCGGCAGAGCGATGTGGTCGGAGTACTTCTTGATGATGTTGCGCAGACGCCAGCCATCGGCGAACTCGTCTTCACCGGACTTCAGGTGCAGAACGATGCGAGTGCCGCGCTCGGCTTTATCAACGGTGGCAACTTCAAAATCGCCTTCGCCCTTGGACGACCAGTGCACGCCTTCGCTGGCAGCAGCACCGGCACGACGGCTGAATACGTCAACTTTATCGGCGACGATGAATGCAGAGTAGAAACCCACGCCGAATTGACCGATCAGGTGCGAGTCTTTTTTCTGATCGCCGGAGAGATGTTTCATGAAATCGGCAGTGCCGGATTTGGCGATGGTACCCAGGTGGGTGATCGCATCTTCACGGCTCATGCCGATGCCGTTGTCTTCGAGGGTGACGGTTTTAGCGTCCTTGTCGAAGCTCACACGGATTTTCAGTTCAGCGCCGCCTTCCAGCAATTCAGGCTTGGCCAGCGCTTCAAAACGTAATTTATCGACAGCGTCAGAGGCGTTCGAGATCAATTCGCGAAGGAAGATTTCCTTGTTGGAATACAGCGAATGGATCATGAGGTGCAGCAGCTGCTTCACCTCGGTCTGGAAGCCCAGGGTTTCCTTTTGAGTTTCCACACTCATGGTCATCAAACTCCAATCAGATGGCAGTGGCCGCGACCTTGAGGGTCGGCGGCGGGTTGTCCTCAGAGTTGGGGGCTGAGATCAGGATTTCAAGGGCTCTTCGATTTTGAAGTGCGCTCGGGCCGTGGCAATGGGCTCGGCTTCGGTGCTTTGCCAGGCGGTAATCGCCACGTTTGCCACCCGCCGCCCCTGGCGACAAACCTGGCATCGGGCCCAGGTATCGCGAAACTGCCCTGCGCGCAGGTAGTCGAGGGAAAAGTCGATAATCTTCGGCACACCGGGCGAGCCGGTGAAAATCAACAGGTGCAGCGCTGCCGAGAGCTCCATGAACCCGGCAATCACCCCACCATGAATCGCCGGCAGCAAAGGGTTACCAATGTTGTCCTTGTTGGCCGG
The DNA here is from genome assembly GCF_058802085.1 of Pseudomonas sp. GW822-FHT02G04. Classification (NCBI taxonomy): domain Bacteria; kingdom Pseudomonadati; phylum Pseudomonadota; class Gammaproteobacteria; order Pseudomonadales; family Pseudomonadaceae; genus Pseudomonas; species Pseudomonas sp. GW822-FHT02G04. Next base: position 84,596 of record NZ_JBXANU010000022.1, on the reverse strand, counting down.
CAGACGAAACAGCAGCTCATCCCCTACCCGCGAACATTCGACGCCGATCAGCCCGGCGTAGGGAATCAGCTGCAGCAGTGCGGCGTAGTCCCCCTGCGCATGGGCCTGTTGAAGCTGTTCGTTGAACGTGTCGGTCATTTCGCAACTCCAACAATGGCACCGGCAATGACACCGCCAAAGCTTTTAGTACCTTTGACGCCCTTGCCCATGCGCATGAAGGTGCCCACCACGTGGGCGATCGGCTGTTCGGGGTCGTCCTGATAGGCAAAACCGCGCGCGAAGATCACATCAGTGGTCACTCGGTAGCATTGGGCGAAGCCGTACACGTCCTTGTGCGGCTCGGCGGCGTGCATGTAGTCGATGCGCAAGTCGAGCGTCGGGCAGACTTCGAACTCAGGCAGCACGCAGAGGGTGGCCATGCCGCAGGCGGTATCCATCAGCGAGGTCAGCGCACCGCCATGAATCACCCCGGTTTGCGGGTTGCCGACGATCTGCGGGCTGTACGGCAGAATCACCGTCAGCCCTTCGCTGCTGGCGCTGTGAACGCGCATGCCAAGTACCTGACAATGGCGCAACGCCGACAGGAATCGTGTCGCGCGCTCAAAAACGGGGTTTTCGGCCATTTGATAAAACTCTTCTTAGTGTCCGGACAAAGTAGCAGGCTAACGGGCAAAAGTTCCGTTGCAAAACAAACATATATATCTGTGTGAATTGAGGAACTTAACCCTGATCACTGTGCTCGAAAGGCCAGTAGATATTTTCCATCAGGAGAAACACCCCATGCGTAAGACTTTAGCTATTGCCTTGATGTTGACCGCTTCCCTCGGTCTCGCCGCCTGCGGTAAAAAACCCGAGGACAAAGCTCAAGATGCCACCAAACAAACTGAGCAAGTTCAGGAAAAAATGAGCGAAGCTCAGGATAAAGTGAACGAGGCGGCAAAAGAAAACGCTGATGCTGCCAAAGCTCAGGCCGAATCGAACGCAGCCGCTCCGGCAGCGCCTACAGAAGCACCTAAAAACTAAAACAGTTTTTAGCGTGATAAAAGAAAACCCGCCATGTGCGGGTTTTCTTTTGCCTGTTACTTGGTGCATTAGAGCAAAACGGTTCTAAAAGTCGGACTAATCATCAGCAACAACGAACACACTAAACCCAGAAACCACACCAGACTGCGCTGCCAGGCAAATACTCATCAAGCCGCCTCTTTGTTCAGCTCAGGCAATGGCGCCTCTGTAGGTGTATAGACCATCACGTCAAGAACGTCGGAGTGAAACTCGCGGCGATACAACACAAACACGACACCGGCGCTCATCAACATGAACAACCAGGGGCTGACAAACCACGCCAGCATGCTCATGCCGAAGTAATAGGAACGCAGACCGAAGTTGAACTGGTTGGCCGCCAGGGAGATGACACGGGCGGCTCGGGAAGCAAAGGCGTTACGCTCTTGTTCGGACACATGCCGCTCACCGATCATCGGTGCCGAACCCACGAGAATGGCCGCAAAGTTGTACTGACGCATGCACCAGCTGAACGTAAAGAACGCATAGACGAACACCAGCGCCAGGCACAACAACTTGATCTCCGACATGCCCTGGGAAGCCTGTTGCACCATCGGGATATCCGCCAGCAACGACACGGCTCTTTCGGACGCCCCCAACACCGTGAGAATACCGGCCAGGATAATCAACGTGCTGGAAGCGAAGAATGAGGCGTTGCGCTCCAGGTTACCGATCACGCTGGCATCGGCGATGCGGTTGTCGCGCAACAGCATGCGGCGCATCCAGTCTTCGCGATACAGGTGCAGCACGCTGGCCAGGCAAGCGGTATCACGGCCCTTCCATGTCGCGTAACGGGTGTAGCCACCCCAGCAGACGACGAACCAGAGCGCGGCGAGAATGTGGATCAGATTGGTGTGGATGAACGACATGCAGTTCCTTGTGATGTGTAGACAATGATGAAACCTTCGGATAGTGCTTCGACGTTAGCCCAAGGAAAAAGACACTGCATCACGCGCATAAAAAATGCCCCGTATCGATTGATACGGGGCATTTCCATTTGTAGCTCAAGCCCGCTTGTGGCGGGCCATGAAGCGACTTAAGCCAGCGCTTCTTCGCGCTTGCCCAACAGACGGTCGCAAACCACGGCAACCGCCAGGGTCATGACCGACGGCACCAGCCAAGCCAGGCCCTGCTCGCTCAGCGGCAGGTGAGCCAGTTGAGCCGGCATCCAGTCGGCCAGGCCGGCGCCTTTGAGCGCGTCGATCATGCCAAAGATGAACGACACCAGCATCACCGGACCGACGATGCGGCCCTGCTCATGCCAGAAGTCCTTGCAGAAGCTCAGGGCCACCAGGGCGATGCACGGCGGGTAGATGGCGGTCAGTACCGGGATCGAGAACGCGATCAGCTTGGTGAGGCCCAGGTTGGACACCAGCAGGGAGAACGCGGCCAGAATGATCACCAGCGTCTTGTAGGACAGTGGCAGTACACGGCTGAAGTATTCGGCACAGGCGCAGGTCAGACCGACCGCGGTCACCAGGCAGGCCAGGGAGATCAGCACCGCGAGGAAACCGCTGCCCAGGGGACCGAAGGTGTGCTGCACGTAGGCGTGCAATACCGCCGCACCATTGGTGGCACCGGCGGCCACTTCATGGCTGCCCGAACCGAGACGGAACAGGCTGACGTAAACCAGAGCCAGACCTACACCGGCAATCAGCCCGGCGATGATTGCGTAACGGGTGATCAACACCGGCGATTCGACGCCACGGGAGCGGATCGCGTTGACGATGACAATGCCGAATACCAGCGCGCCCAGGGTATCCATGGTCAGGTAGCCATTGATGAAGCCTTGGGAGAATGGTGCCGCCACGTATTCCGGGGTGGCCACGCCGATATCACCAGCCGGCAACGCGAACGCTGCGATGCCGAGAACGGCCAAGGCGATGATCTTCAGTGGTGCGAGGAACCGTCCTACGGTGTCCAGCAGACGGCCCGGATAGAGCGAGATGAAGAACACCAGCAGGAAGTACACCGAGCTATAGAGAAACAGCGCCAGCGGGCTCTCGCCGGTCAGCGGCGCCAGACCCACTTCGAACGACACGGTCGCGGTGCGCGGCGTCGCGAACAACGGGCCGACAGCGAGGTAGCACGCGGCTGCCAGCAAGCCCCCGGCGATTTTACCAATCGGGCTGCTCAAGGCATCCATTGCACCACCGACCTTGGCCAGGGCGACAACGGTGATCACCGGCAGACCGACTGCGGTGATCAGGAAACCCAGCGCCGCCATCCAGACATTAGGCCCGGACTGCAAACCGACGATAGGCGGGAAGATGATGTTGCCAGCCCCGACGAACAGGGCAAACGTCATAAAACCCAGTGCCAGGATGTCCTGGCCTTTCAACACTTTCATTAAGGAAATACCACACTACTGAATCGGAATTTAGAGAGGGATTTCCCTTATGGATGAGGGAAATGCTGTCGATCCGTATAGGACTGACCCGTTTAGCGCGCCGCTGCCTTGTGGGCCGCAGACGCAAAAATGGCGGCTAGCGTAACGAATTTGCCTGACAAACGCACTATTACAGGGCGAACTATCCGATACACGACATTTCAATGTCGCGTTTACATATCTAATTTTCCTACCTCGGCACAGATCATTCCCACGCTCTGCGTGGGAATGCATCCCGTGACGCTCTGCGTCACATTCAAAGGCGGAACGCGGAGCGTCCCTGGCGGCATTCCCACGCAGAGCGTGGGAACGATCACCCGGAAACGACAAAGGCCACCCGAAGGTGGCCTTTGTTTGGTGGAGCGTCAGTTAAGCGCGAGGCTTACTTGACGGCCCAGCCAGTCAGCTCGGCCAGGGCCTTGCCGATGTCTGCCAGCGAACGCACGGTTTTAACGCCTGCGTCTTGCAGAGCAGCGAATTTCTCGTCTGCAGTGCCTTTGCCGCCAGAGATGATTGCGCCAGCATGGCCCATGCGCTTGCCCGGAGGAGCAGTCACACCAGCGATGTAGGAAACAACCGGCTTGGTCACGTGTGCCTTGATGTAGGCAGCCGCTTCTTCTTCAGCCGAACCGCCGATCTCGCCGATCATCACGATCGCTTCGGTCTTCGGGTCTTCCTGGAACAGCTTCAGGATGTCGATGAAGTTCGAACCCGGGATCGGGTCACCACCGATGCCGACGCAAGTCGACTGACCGAAACCGGCGTCAGTAGTCTGCTTCACAGCTTCGTAAGTCAGGGTGCCGGAACGGGAAACGATACCGACCTTGCCTGGCAAGTGAATGTGACCTGGCATGATGCCGATCTTGCATTCGCCTGGAGTGATCACGCCTGGGCAGTTAGGACCGATCAGGACTACGCCCAGCTCGTCGCACTTGACCTTGGCATCCAGCATGTCCAGGGTAGGAATGCCTTCAGTGATGCAAACGATCAGCTTGATGCCGCCGAAGGCTGCTTCCAGGATGGAGTCCTTGCAGAAAGGAGCTGGAACGTAGATCACGCTGGCGGTGGCGCCAGTGGCTGCTACAGCGTCTTTCACGGTGTTGAACACTGGCAGACCCAGGTGCTCGGTGCCGCCTTTGCCTGGAGTTACGCCGCCAACCATCTTGGTGCCGTATTCGATGGCTTGCTGGGTGTGGAAACTACCTTGCGAACCGGTAATACCCTGGCAGATAACTTTGGTGTCTTTATTGATCAGGACGCTCATTATTTGCCCTCCGCAGCTTTGACAACTTGTTGAGCAGCGTCGGTCAGGCTGGTAGCAGCGATGATGTTCAAACCGCTTTCTGCCAGTACTTTAGCGCCCAGCTCAGCGTTGTTGCCTTCAAGGCGAACAACAACCGGGATTTTCACGCCGACTTCTTTCACAGCGCCGATGATGCCTTCGGCAATCATGTCGCAACGAACGATGCCGCCGAAGATGTTGACCAGTACTGCAGCGACGTTAGTGTCGGACAGGATGATCTTGAATGCTTCGGTTACGCGTTCTTTGGTAGCACCGCCGCCCACGTCGAGGAAGTTGGCTGGTTTGCCGCCATGCAGGTTGACGATGTCCATGGTACCCATGGCCAGGCCAGCACCGTTGACCATGCAACCGATGTTGCCTTCCAGCGCTACGTAGTTCAGTTCGAACTTGGCAGCGTGCGCTTCGCGCGGATCGTCTTGCGACGGATCGTGGAAAGTCTTCAGCTTAGGCTGACGGTACATGGCGTTGGCGTCGATGTTGATCTTGGCATCGAGGCAATGCAGATCGCCGTCAGCCTTGATCACCAGCGGGTTCACTTCCAGCAGAGCCAGGTCGTGATCCTTGAACAGCTTGGCCAGACCTACGAAGATCTTGGCGAACTGAGCAACTTGCTTGCCTTCCAGACCCAGCTGGAATGCCAGCTCGCGACCCTGGAATGGCTGAGCGCCAACCAGTGGATCGATAGTGACCTTGAGGATTTTCTCAGGGGTGTCGTGAGCGATTTTCTCGATGTCCACGCCACCTTCGGTGGAAGCCATGAACACGATGCGACGGCTCGAACGGTCAACGACAGCGCCCAGGTACAGCTCTTTAGCGATATCAGTGCACGATTCAACCAGGATCTTGGTGACTGGCTGACCATTGGCGTCAGTCTGGTAAGTCACCAGACGCTTGCCCAGCCACTGCTGTGCGAATGCCTTAGCGTCTTCTTTGCTGCGAACCAGCTTTACGCCGCCCGCTTTACCGCGACCACCGGCGTGAACCTGGGCTTTGACAACCCATTCGCTGCCGCCGATTTTGTCGCAAGCTTCTGCTGCTGCTTCCGGGGTGTCTACCGCGTAACCGGTGGATACTGGCAGGCCGTACTCAGCGAACAGCTGCTTACCCTGATACTCGTGAAGATTCATGCTTATTACCGTCTTCGTTAGGTACTGCGCATTCGGTGCTGCACTCATTCAAGTGCCGCACCACCTGTGACTGCTGCTTGCGTAACCTTTCCGGGTACCCGGTGCAGCTACGCAAGACTGCGTCCAGCGGACATTCCGCGGTGAGTCTTGCTCGCAAGGCTCACGACGGGCCGTACCGCCGTGGTTTCTTATTATCCGCTTAGCGTTTCTTGCGGTTGGCGATGTGGATGGCGCCGCCATTCACTGCCAACGCTGCTTCGTGCAAGGCTTCAGACAGGGTCGGATGGGAGAAAACCATCATGCCCAGGTCTTCAGCGCTGGTGCCGAATTCCATGCCGATCGCGCCCTGCTGAACCAGTTCTGCGGCGCTCGGGCCAATCACGTGGACGCCCAATACGCGGTCAGTCTTGGCATCAGCGATGACCTTGACGAAACCACCGGTATCGTTGGCGGCCATGGCACGGCCAGAGGCTGCGAACGGGAAGGTGCCGACGTTAACTTCTACGCCTTCAGCTTTCAAGGCCTGCTCGGTTTTACCGACCCACGCGATTTCCGGGTGAGTATAAATAACCGAAGGGATCAGGTCATAGTTCATCTGGGCTTTATGGCCCTTGATGCGCTCGACAACCATGATGCCCTCTTCCGATGCTTTGTGAGCCAGCATCATGCCGCGAACCACGTCACCGATGGCGTAAACGCCCGGTACGGTGGTGGCGCAGTGATCGTCAACGTGCACGAAACCGCGCTCGTCCAGGGTCACGCCGCAATCGGCAGCCAGCAGATCAGTGGTCACCGGACGGCGACCAACGGCTACGATCAGCTTGTCGAAAGTGATGTTCTGTTCGCCGTTGGCATCGGTGTAGTTCACAACGACTTCGTCGCCGTTCACTTTGGAGCCGGTCACGCGAGCGCCCAGCTTGATGTCCAGACCCTGTTTGGTCAGGGTTTTCAGCGCTTCCTTGGAAACAGCGGTGTCCGCTGCCATCAGGAAGGTATCCAGTGCTTCGAGAACGGTGACTTCGGCGCCCAGACGGGACCATACCGAACCCAGTTCCAGACCGATAACACCAGCGCCGATCACACCCAGGCGTTTTGGTACGGATTGGAATTCCAGAGCGCCAGTCGAATCGACGATCACATTCTGGTCGACCGGAGCCGGTGGAATGTCGATCGGACGCGAGCCCGGAGCCAGGATGACGTTTTCGGCTTCGATGACTTCAACCGAACCGTCAGGCTTGGTGACTTCGACTTTCTTGCCGGCCAGCAGTTTGCCGTGGCCCTGGATCGAAGTGACGCCGTTAGCCTTGAACAGGGTCGCAACGCCGGAGGTCAGGCCTTTGACGATGTTGGCTTTACGGCCGACCATTGCTGGCACGTCCATGGTCACGCCAGCGTGGTTGATACCGTGGATCGCGAAGCCGTCTTGCGCTTCGTGAAACTTCCAGGAGCTGTCCAGCAGCGCCTTGGATGGAATGCAGCCGACGTTCAGGCAAGTACCGCCGAGGGCCAGTTTGCCTTCCTTGTCGGTGTATTTCTCGATGCAGGCAGTGGTGAGGCCCAGTTGCGCTGCTTTAATGGCAGCCACGTAGCCGCCAGGGCCCGCGCCAATCACTACCACGTCGAATTTCTGAGTCATGTGTCATTCCTTCTCGAATCAAACCGGACGGCCCCTTTTGAGGACCGTCGTGGGACGAAGCTGGTCATTACAGAAGGGCCGTCCATCATTGAACGGCCCGCGCAACGAAATCAGATATCCAGCAGCAAACGAGCCGGGTCTTCCAGCAGGTTCTTGATGGTCACCAGGAAGGTCACAGCTTCTTTGCCATCGATCAGACGGTGATCGTAGGACAGCGCCAGGTACATCATCGGACGGATAACTACCTGACCGTTGATCGCCATAGGACGCTGGATGATGTTGTGCATACCCAGAATCGCAGCCTGCGGCGGGTTGACGATCGGAGTCGACATCATCGAACCGAAAGTACCGCCGTTGGTGATGGTGAACGTGCCGCCGGTCATTTCTTCCATCGACAGTTTGCCGTCACGGGCTTTCTTGCCGAAGGTAGCGATGCCGCCTTCGATTTCAGCCAGGCTCATCAGTTCGGCGTTACGCAGAACCGGTACAACCAGACCGCGGTCGCTGGAAACAGCCACACCAACGTCGGCGTAGCCGTGGTAAACGATGTCGGCACCGTCGATCGACGCGTTGACAGCCGGGAAGCGTTTCAGCGCTTCGGTGGCCGCTTTCACGAAGAACGACATGAAGCCCAGGCGTACGCCGTTGTGGGACTTCTCGAACAAGTCCTTGTACTTCGAACGCAGGGCCATGACTTCGGTCATGTCGACTTCGTTGAAAGTGGTCAGCATCGCCATGTTCGATTGAGCTTCAACCAGACGCTCGGCAACCTTGGCGCGCAGACGGGTCATCGGAACGCGTTTTTCTACGCGGTCGCCAGCAGCGAATACCGGAGCAGCGGCAGCAGGTGCAGCAGCCTTGGCAGGCGCGGCAGCCGGAGCGGCTTTCTTGGCGGCAACAGCGGCTACCACGTCTTCCTTGGTCACACGACCGCCTTTGCCGGTGCCGGCAACGGAAGCGATGTTGATGCCGTTTTCTTCAGCCAGCTTGCGAGCAGCCGGTGCAGCAACAGGATCGTCTTCGCCTACTTCGGCAGGAGCAGCGGCAGCAGCGGCAGGTGCAGCAGCGGCTGGAGCGGCAGCAGCACCGCCCTCACCGATGGAGCCCAGAACTTCGTCGGACAGAACGGTGTCGCCTTCGTTCTTGACGATCGCGCCCAGCACGCCGTCAGCGGTGGCCAGAACTTCCAGTACGACTTTGTCGGTTTCAATGTCGACGATCAGTTCGTCACGCTTGACGGCGTCGCCCGGTTTTTTGTGCCAGGTGGCAACGGTGCCATCGGCAACCGATTCCGGGAAAGTGGGGGCTTTGATTTCGATAGCCATTATCTGTGGGTCCTTAAATTCGGTTTCAGGTGCGCGAAGGCGTTAAACAGTGAAAGCATCTTGCAGCAGTTGTTCCTGCTGCTCGGCGTGCATCGAAGCGTAACCGCAAGCAGGTGCGGCAGACGCCTCACGACCAGCGTATTCCAGGACCAGGCCTTGTTTGTGGTTGGTCAGGCTGCGACGCATGTGATGCTGGCTGCTGTACCAGGCGCCCTGGTTCATCGGCTCTTCCTGGCACCAGACCACGTTTTCGAGGTTGGTGTAAGGGGCGAGCGCCTCCATCAGGTCGTCCTCAGGGAACGGATACAGCTGCTCGATACGCACGATGGCGATGTCTTCACGACCTTCGGCACGGCGTTTTTCCAGCAGGTCATAGTAGACCTTGCCGCTGCACAGGATCATGCGAGTGACCTTTTTCGGGTCAAGCGCATCGATTTCCGGGATAACGGTCTGGAACGAACCTTCGGCCAGATCTTCCAGGGTCGAGATGGCCAGCTTGTGACGCAGCAACGACTTCGGAGTCAGGACTACCAATGGTTTGCGCAGCGGGCGAATCACCTGACGACGCAGCAAGTGGTAGATCTGGGCCGGCGTAGTCGGCACGGCTACCTGAATGTTGTGCTCGGCGCACAGCTGCAGGTAACGCTCCAGACGAGCCGAGGAGTGCTCAGGACCCTGACCTTCATAACCGTGCGGCAGCAGCATGGTCAGACCGCAGAGACGGCCCCACTTGTGCTCGCCACTGGTGATGAACTGGTCGATAACCACCTGGGCACCGTTGGCGAAGTCGCCGAACTGGGCTTCCCAGATAACCAGAGCGTTTGGCTCGGTGGTCGAATAACCGTATTCGAACGCCAGAACCGCTTCCTCAGACAGGAACGAATCGTACAGGTCGAAACGTGGCTGACCCTTGTACAGGTTTTGCAACGGGATATAGGTACCCGCGTCTTTCTGGTTGTGCAAGACAGCGTGACGGTGCGAGAACGTACCGCGACCGATGTCCTGACCCGTCATGCGAATCGGGTGACCTTCGAACGCCAGGGTCGCGTACGCCATGGTTTCGGCGTAACCCCAGTTGATCGGCAGGCCGCCGGCTTGCATCTTCTGACGGTCTTCGTAGATTTTCGAGACCTGGCGCTGCACCACGAAGCCTTCCGGAATTTCCAGCAGCTTGGCGGACAGTTCCTGCAAGGTTTTCAGATCGAAGCGAGTGTCGTGACGCGCGGTCCAGGCGTGGCCCAGATACGGACGCCAGTCCACGAACAACTCTTTGTTCGGCTCTTTGACCAGGCTTTTTACAACATGCAGACCGTTGTCCAGCGCATTGCGGTATTCGTCGACTTTCGCCTGAACACGCTCTGCGTCCAGTACACCACTCTGGGTCAGACGATCGGCATACAGCTCACGGGTGGTGCGCTGCTTGGTGATCTGCTGATACATCAGAGGCTGGGTACCGCTTGGCTCGTCAGCCTCGTTGTGGCCGCGACGACGGTAGCAGACCAGATCGATCACCACGTCACGCTTGAACTGCATGCGGTAGTCGATGGCCAACTGGGTCACGAACAACACGGCTTCCGGATCATCACCATTCACATGGAGGATCGGCGCCTGGATCATCTTCGCAACGTCGGTCGCGTACTCGGTGGAGCGCGAGTCCAGCGGGTTGCTGATGGTGAAGCCGACCTGGTTGTTGATCACGATGTGCACGGTGCCGCCGGTCTTGAAACCGCGGGTCTGCGACATCTGGAAGGTTTCCATGACCACACCTTGACCGGCGAATGCCGCGTCACCGTGGATGGAGATCGGCAGAACCTTTTCACCGGTAGGATCGTTACGACGATCCTGACGGGCACGGACCGAACCCTCGACCACTGGAGAAACGATTTCCAGGTGAGACGGGTTGAAAGCCATGGCCAGGTGAACTTCACCGCCGGTAGTCATGACGTTGGACGAGAAGCCCTGGTGATATTTAACGTCACCGGAACCCAGCTCGACCTTCTTCTTGCCTTCGAACTCGTCGAACAACTCGCGCGGGTTCTTGCCAAAGGTGTTGACCAGCACGTTCAGACGACCACGGTGGGCCATGCCGATGACGATTTCCTTGGTACCGTAGGAACCGGAACGCTGGATCAGTTCATCGAGCATCGGAATCAGGCTCTCGCCGCCTTCCAGACCGAAACGCTTGGTACCCGGATACTTGGTCCCGAGGTATTTTTCAAGACCCTCGCCGGCAGTGACGCGCTCGAGCAGGTGACTCTTGATGTCGGCGGAGTACGTCGGACGGCCGCGCACGCTTTCCAGACGCTGCTGGAACCACTGGCGCTGCTCGGAATCGGTGATGTGCGTAAATTCAGCGCCGATGGTGCGGCAATATGTCTGCTGCAACGCTTCGTGAATTTCGCGTAGGCTCGCCTCCTCTTTGCCGATGAACAGGTCGCCGGCACGGAAGGTCGTATCAAGATCGGCATTGGTCAAGCCGTAATGATTGATTGACAGGTCTGCAGGTGCAGGACGCTGCCACAGCCCCAGCGGGTCAAGCTGGGCTGCCTGGTGGCCACGCATACGGTAGGCCTGGATCAATCGCAGCACTTCAACTTGCTTCTTCTCGTGCTCACTGCTCACGCTGCCGGCGGAAACCGGTTGGGCGCGGCGCTGGTTCTTTGCCAGCAAGACGAAATGATCGCGAATTGTGGAGTGCGAAACATCGGTGGCAGTGTTGCCATCAGCAGGCAACTTCTGGAAGTAGGTGCGCCACTCTTCTGGCACAGCGTTAGGGTCGTGCAGGTAGAGCTCGTAGAGCTCTTCCACATAGGCAGCGTTACTACCGGAAAGGTAGGCGCTGTTCCACATGCGCTGCATCACGCTTTCTTGCATGCTTGGTCACCCTCGGTTAGGGGAACACCACCGGCGTCGACACCGAGCAAACTTGCAGAAGTCCGAATGCAGCGACTAAAACAAGCCACTTAGGATCACGCTGATAGTCCGGGTACCAGCCCGGATGCCCCTGCTTGTCTCATTTCTTCAAAATAAGAGCCGCAGCCTTATGGGCTGCTGCTCAGGTTAAAACTACGGCGCCGGTTGAAGCCTGCGCCGCAGCATCTACGGGTACAGCGGTTCTACGGGTACAGCAGCTGAATCACACGCCGCTTTGCAGCAGCATGTTACGGATGTGACCGATGGCCTTAGTCGGGTTCAGGCCTTTCGGACAAACGTTGACGCAGTTCATGATCCCCCGGCAGCGGAATACGCTGAACGGGTCATCCAGCGAAGCCAGACGCTCGGACGTCTTGGTGTCGCGGCTGTCTGCCAGGAAGCGGTACGCTTGCAGCAGGGCAGCCGGGCCCAGGAACTTGTCCGGGTTCCACCAGAAGGACGGGCACGAAGTCGAGCAGCAAGCGCACAGGATGCACTCGTACAGACCGTCGAGCTTTTCACGCTCTTCCGGGGACTGCAGACGCTCGATGGCCGGAGCCGGCGTGTCGTTCTGCAGGTATGGCTTAACCTTTTCGTATTGCTTGTAGAAGATGCTCATATCGACGACCAGGTCACGGATAACCGGCAAACCTGGCAGAGGGCGAACGATCAGCTTGTTACCTTTTACGACGGCAGACAGCGGCGTGATGCACGCCAGACCGTTTTTGCCGTTGATGTTCATGCCGTCGGAACCGCAAACACCTTCACGGCAAGAGCGACGATAGGAGAAACCTTCGTCCTGCTCTTTGATCAGGGCCAGCACGTCCAGCACCATCAGGTCTTTACCACCGGTATCAACCTGGAATTCCTGCATGAACGGCGCAGCGTCCTGATCAGGGTTGTAACGATAAACACTGACTTTCAACATGGCGGCCACCCTTAATAAGTCCGAATCTTAGGTTCAAAAGTCGGAACAGTCTTCGGCGAGAAGTTCACTGCACGCTTGGCAACGCGCTTCTCACCCGGGAAGTACAGGGTGTGGCACAGCCAGTTTTCATCGTCACGGTCTTCGAAGTCTTCACGGGCGTGAGCACCGCGGGACTCTTTACGCACTTCTGCGGCGATGGCGGTAGCTTCGGCCACTTCCAGCAGGTTCTGCAGTTCCAGCGCTTCGATACGCGCGGTGTTGAACGCCTGGCTCTTGTCGTTGATCTTGACGTTGGCGATACGGCCACGCAGATCAGCCAGTTGAGCAATACCCTTCTGCATGTATTCGCCGGTACGGAATACACCGAAGTAGTTCTGCATGCAGCTTTGCAGCTCGCGACGCAGGGTTGCCACGTCTTCACCATCGGTACGCTCGTTCAGAGCGGACAGACGCGACAGGGCCGCATTGATGTCGGCATCGGTGGCGTCGTCGTATTCGATACCGTCGGTCAGCGCTTTTTCCAGGTGCAGACCGGCCGCACGACCGAAGACCACCAGGTCGAGCAACGAGTTGCCGCCCAGACGGTTGGCGCCGTGAACCGATACGCAAGCCACTTCACCGACCGCGAACAGGCCTGGAATGATGGTGTCTTTGCCGTCGGCGTCCTGAGTGATCGCCTGGCCATGAATGTTGGTGGCAACGCCGCCCATCATATAGTGGCAGGTCGGAACAACCGGAACCGGAGCGACAACCGGGTCAACGTGTGCGAAAGTCTTCGACAGTTCGCAGATGCCTGGCAGACGGCTGTGCAGCACTTCCTCGCCCAGGTGGTCGAGTTTGAGCATTACGTGGTCGCCATTCGGACCGCAACCATTGCCGGCGATGATTTCTTTAACCATCGAACGGGCAACCACGTCACGACCGGCAAGGTCTTTGGCGTTCGGAGCATAACGCTCCATGAAACGCTCGCCGTGCTTGTTGATCAGGTAACCACCTTCACCACGGCAACCTTCGGTAACCAGTACACCGGCGCCGGCGATGCCGGTCGGGTGGAACTGCCACATTTCAATGTCTTGTACCGGTACGCCGGCACGCAGCGCCATGCCAACGCCGTCACCGGTGTTGATCAGGGCGTTGGTGGTCGAAGCGTAGATACGACCTGCACCGCCGGTGGCCAGTACGGTGGCCTTGGCGCGGATGTAGGTGGTTTCACCGGTTTCGATGCAGATGGCAATCACACCGACGAACTCGCCTTCGCCGTTCTTCACCAGATCGACAGCGTAGTACTCGTTCAGGAACACGGTACCGGCTTTCAGGTTGCCCTGATAAAGGGTGTGCAGCAGCGCGTGACCGGTGCGGTCGGAAGCGGCGCAAGTACGGGCAGCCTGCCCGCCTTTACCGTAATCCTTCGACTGACCGCCGAACGGACGCTGGTAGATACGACCTTGCTCGGTACGCGAGAACGGCATACCCATGTGGTCCAGCTCGTAAACGGCAGCCGGGCCTTCCTGACACATGTATTCGATAGCGTCTTGGTCACCGATGTAGTCGGAACCCTTGACGGTATCGTACATGTGCCAGCGCCAGTCATCGTTCGGGTCGGCAGACGCGATGGCGCAGGTGATGCCACCCTGGGCCGATACGGTGTGCGAACGAGTCGGGAAAACCTTGGTGATCACGGCAGTCTTGTGACCGCCTTGTGCCAGTTGCAGCGCAGCGCGCATGCCGGCACCGCCGCCACCAATAATGATGGCGTCGAAAGAAATCGTTGGAATGTTAGCCATGGATCAGATACCCCAGAGAATCTGCACACCCCAGACGAAGTAAGCGAACATCGCAACGCCGCATACTGCCTGGAAAAGGAAACGTACTGCAGTCGCGGACTTGCCCAGCGCCATCGGCGTCAGGTAGTCGGTCGCGATGGTCCACATGCCGACCCAGGCGTGAGCGCCCAGGGCCACAAGGGCCAGCAGACTGAAGATACGCATTCCGTTGTGGGCGAACAGGCCATGCCATTGGGCGTAGCCAATGCCAGGATTCGCAGCGAGGTATCCGATCAGGAAAATAAAATAAGCCGCGAGAACAACCGCAGACACACGTTGCGCCATCCAGTCATAGAGGCCCGAACGCGAAAGGTTCGTAACGCTGGTTACCATATCCAAACTCCTGCCAGAACGATCAACACCACGGAAACGGCGATGATAATTTTCGAGCCCAGGCGGCCGCCTTCCAGCGTCTCACCGATGCCCATGTCCATGATCAAGTGGCGCACACCGGCTACCAGGTGATACAGAAGAGCGGACAGGAGGCCCCATGCTACGAACTTGGCCAGCGGGCTGGTCAAGCATGCCTTCACCTCGGCAAAACCTTCCTCGGAACCCAGAGACTTGCCCAATGCATAAAGCATGAAGCCAAGGCCCAGGAAGAGGATGATGCCGGAAACACGGTGAAGAAACGACGTAACGCCGGTGATGGGGAGTTTGATGGTCCTTAGGTCTAGGTTTACAGGTCGTTGGCTTTTCACGGCTTTTTTTTCACACTGAAGAGCCCCTAACAATCAGGGCAAAGTTGTTGGGGAGTGCACTGGTCAGGTAACCACCACCCAGGGATGCGACCCCCAATAAAGCAGGCCCAAAAGCCCCTGGCGGTCGGTGGCCGAGTATAGACAGTTAGGCTACTAATGACAACGCGTTCACCTTCCCCTAATAGCGGATTGCACAAGTGATATAAAAGGCGTAAACGGCAGGCAATTTCGAGAAAAAAGTCCGGTTAAAGCCTTCTGGAGCAAGACTTTAGGCAAATTGACATTCGAATTTATCTCACTATAGTGGTGCGGGCCCTGCGTGGGGGGTCTGTCTGATGATTTCAAGCATAAATAGGAGGCCACATGGCTGACAAAAAAGCGCAGTTGATCATCGAGGGCGCAGCCCCCGTCGAGCTGCCCATTTTAACCGGCACCGTTGGTCCCGATGTTATCGACGTTCGGGGCCTGACGGCCACGGGCCGTTTCACCTTTGACCCTGGTTTCATGTCGACCGCCTCCTGCGAGTCGAAGATCACCTACATCGACGGCGACAACGGTATTCTGCTGCACCGCGGCTACCCGATCGAACAGCTGGCTGAAAAGTCGGACTATCTGGAAACCTGCTACCTGCTGCTCAACGGCGAACTGCCGACCGCAGAACAGAAGGCCCAGTTCGTCGGCACCGTGAAGAACCACACCATGGTCCACGAGCAGTTGAAGACCTTCTTCAACGGCTTCCGTCGCGACGCCCACCCGATGGCCGTCATGTGCGGTGTAGTTGGCGCCCTCTCGGCGTTCTACCACGACTCCCTCGACATCAATAACCCGCAGCATCGCGAAATCTCCGCGATCCGCCTGGTTGCCAAGATGCCGACCCTGGCTGCAATGGTTTACAAGTACTCCATGGGCCAACCCATGATGTACCCGCGCAACGACCTGTCGTACGCGGAAAACTTCCTGCACATGATGTTCAACACCCCGTGCGAGATCAAACCGATCAGCCCGGTACTCGCCAAGGCCATGGACCGGATCTTCATCCTCCATGCCGACCACGAGCAGAACGCATCGACCTCCACCGTACGTCTGGCAGGTTCCTCGGGTGCCAACCCGTTCGCCTGTATCGCCGCCGGTATCGCTGCACTGTGGGGCCCTGCCCACGGCGGTGCGAACGAAGCCGTGTTGACCATGCTCGATGAAATTGGCGATGTCTCGAACATCGACAAGTACATCGCCAAGGCCAAAGACAAGAACGATCCGTTCAAACTGATGGGCTTCGGTCACCGGGTTTACAAAAACCGCGACCCACGCGCTACCGTCATGAAGCAGACCTGCGACGAAGTGTTGAAGGAACTGGGCATCACCAACGATCCGCAACTCGAACTGGCCATGCGCCTGGAAGAGATCGCCCTGACCGACCCGTACTTCATCGAACGCTCGCTGTACCCGAACGTCGACTTCTACTCGGGGATCATCCTCAAGGCGATCGGCATTCCAACCAGCATGTTCACCGTGATCTTCGCCCTGGCGCGGACCGTCGGCTGGATCTCCCACTGGAAAGAAATGCTCTCCAGCCCGTACAAGATCGGCCGTCCGCGCCAGCTGTACACCGGCTACGAGTCGCGTGACATCACCAAGCTTGAAGACCGCAAATAAGACCTGTCTTGCGATAACGTCTTAAGCTGTACCGAGAACGGCCTCTATGTAGATAGAGGCCGTTTTTGTTTGTGCGGTCTGAGGACCGACTGGCTCATTTACCGTGTACATATCCGTTTCTTCGGTCATTGCGGCTAGCGGTTTCGCTCTTTCAGCGAGTCACTTTCGAAAAGCGCGAAAGTAACCAAAGCGCTCTTGCCCCGCCAATCGGTGCCTCGCTTAGGCTCGGCATGCCCTCACTCCGGCATTGCTCCGGGGGCCCGCCGCCATCGGCCATCCATGGCCGGGGGCGGCTACCGCGGCGTCCTTGCCGCGGTACCCCCTGCGCAATGCCTGCGTTCGGCCTCTGGGAAAGGGGCGGCAAATCCAAAGCAACAGCAAAAGCAAAAGCCACGGCAAGATCAAAAGATCGCAGCCTCGCTTCGCTCGACAGCTCCTACAGGGAAATGTGTGCACGTGTGTGAGGAGGTTCTATGTATGGCACTGGACGGAAGACTGGTGGGATGAACCGGGACAAAGCGGTATGAGGCCGGAAGGCTAGGCGTAGCAAGGGGGTCAGGGCAAACCATATACAGGAACCAGTGCCAAAACGCCGCTAAACAATAAACAGGCAAAATTAGACACTGGGGTTGTGCCTGCGCCTATTTGGCGAGAGTTTTGGCACCGGGCATCAACGTTGACTCGGTATCGTAATATTACACCGAGGTACTCACATCCAACCTCCAGCCCAGACCACACGCCCGACTATCTCCAGGTCGTTCAGGTTTTCTTTCGCAACCGTCATTGTCTGGTAGGCAGCGTTTGTACTGATGACCGCAACGCCGCCGCCGATCTGGCGTTGCAGGCGCTTGGCATAGAGATGGTCATCCAGGCGGATAACGTAGACCGCCTCACCCTCCAGAGTGTTACGGCTATGGTCAATCAAGACCGTGTCGCCATCGCCCAGCAGCCCTTCCATTGAATCGCCATCAACTCTGATAGCAGACAGCTTCGTTGGCTCCAGACCCTGTTTGCGAAGCGAATACGTCGTGAATGCCAGCTGCGTCAAAATCCGCGCACCTTCGCTCCAAGAACCATGCCCTGCGCTGCACCGGGCATCGTATAGAGGGACATAGCTGTACTTATCGTCTTCTAATACACGCTGCGCTTGGTCCTCCCCAAACGCCAGCCACATCGCAGAAACGTCTGCGGCCCGCGCTATCTGCTCCAGCCTGTCGAGGGTTGGATATGTCTCTCCGCTCAGATAACTGCGTATCGCCCCTTCAGAAAGACCTGAGTCGCGCGCAAAAACGCGCGCAGCCCTAGTACCCATCGCGTCCTTAAGCCTATCTCGGAAGCATCCGATTGCCCCCGCTGGAATCGGATGCTGCGCATCTAAAGCATCCGTTTTATCCGATTCCCTGTAAGTCATTGATTTCTCTCTGTTATTCATTTTTCTGAGCGCACCGCGCATAAAAAAGAATCGGATGCGCGTTTTTATGATTGATGTGCGCGATTATCCGCGCTATGTTTATCCGCAACAGGACGTTAGACGTTCCAAAAAAACCACCCGTGAAGATGGTTCAAAACTATGAGCGATATCGACATGCCCACAGATCCAGCTAGCCGATGGGAGTGGATCAAATACCAACTCCGTGTTCGTGGCACCTCTATGGCCGAGCTTGCACGTCGGCTAAAAGTGACCGACCGCGCAATCCGTAATGCCAAAAGTACGCCTTATCCACGTATAGAGCGGTCCCTTGCTGACGCCTTGAGCCTTGATCCCGCTGATATCTGGCCGGAGCGCTGGAACGCTGATGGCACGCCACATCGGCAACGTCCTGGACGCGCGGAAATAAACACGTCCTACAGCAAGGATACCGGACTCTATCCGGTTGGACACTGTAAAGCGGTAAGGAGTGCCTGAACATGCGCCGCTTAAAAGATGACAAGACATTAGACATCTTCTCCGTACCGCAGCCTGTGCTTTCTGTTCCAGGTCTCGGCAACTACGCCGCGCAGGTCAGCGAATTAGTAAGCGAAATACTCAAAGGCTCCGAGCTGGACCGATATGAAATCGCAGCTCGTATGTCGCGTCTGTCAGGCGATGACGTTAGTAAGAATATGTTAGACGCTTGGGCCAGTCCTGCCCGAGCTGATCACAATCTCCCTCTATATAGAGCCGCGTTACTGGAAGAGGTTTGCGCCAGCCACATCCTGACAAATTGGCAGGTTCATTTGCGCGGAGGCCGTGTTGCTTATGGCCGTGAGGCATTGGATACCGAGCTGGGCCGACTTGAACGAGTCGCTGCGAATGCAACTCGTCAGGCTCGCGAACTGAAAAAGCTGCTGGGTGAAGACCATGCGTAACTGGTTTACCGCCCAGGAATTGGCAGGCCTTCCGGGATTGCCTGGCACAGCGCGCAACGTCAAGGCTATGGCTGCACGTGAACATTGGGAAGGTCAGCACCGCCTCGGTAGCAAGGCCATCGAATACGCCTTTGCCATCTTACCGAAGGAAACTCAGGCAGCATTGATCTCCGCTTCGGTCACCGAGAGCCAATCCTCGCAAACCGTTGAGCCGGAACTCAATACAACTGGGCGTGACATTATTTCCGCGTCACGCTTGAGTGAAGATCAACGCTCGGTCATGACCGCTCGCCTAGCCTTCGTGCGCGAAATTGAGCGCATGAGCCATACGATCAGCCAGCAACGTGCCATAGACACCCTGGTGTCCCTGGCAAAAGCTGAACAGCTCACCCCGTACCTGACCGGGCTCGTTCTGCGCGCCAATGACCGTAGTACCGGCGACCGCTCTCTGAGCGAACGCACACTCAAACGCTGGCTTGCCGACTACCGCAAAGAGGGTGAAACCGGCCTGGCGCCTGCACGCCGTCAAAAAGACTTGAGCCTGCCTGCATGGTCGGCGGCATTTCTGACCTGCTACCAGCGCCCCACCAAACCAAGCGTCGAAGCGGCCTATGCCGAGTTCGCCCTCAAGCATCCGGCAGAGCGACCGAGCATCCATGTGGTTCGCCGTTTCCTTAATAAGTTGAGCGCCGAGGCCCGTGAGCGCGGCCGCCGTACTCCGCAGGAACTCAAAGCCCTGCAACCGTTCAAGCGCCGGATCACCAAGAACATGTATCCCTGTGACGTGTTCACCGCCGACGGCCACAAGTTCGACGCCGAGGTGTTGAACCCTCGTACCGGCAAACCCTACCAGCCGGAAGCTACCACCGTCCTCGATGTCGCCACCCGCAAGGCGCTGGGTATCTCTATTGGAGAAGCTGAGTCGACCATCGGCGTTATGGATGCTCTTCGCGATGCAATGCAGCACGGCATGTTCGCCATGTTCTACGTCGACAACGGTTCTGGGTTTGCCAACGACACCGTCCGCGAAGTAGTCGACCGTCTCGGCGGGACTATGACCCACGCCTTGCCCTACAACAGCCAGGCGCGAGGGCTGATTGAGCGCTCCCACCAGACGATTTGGGTCAACGCCGCCAAGAAGCTGACCAGCTACATCGGCGCCGACATGGACAAGCATGCTGGCACCAAAGTGCATCGGATCGGCCGCAAAGAACTGCGCGAAACCGGGCGCACCCGATTGATTCCGACCTTCGCCGAGTTCATGGCCGGTGTCGAATACGAGATTGAAACCTACAACAACAGTCCGCACCGGGGGCTCGCCAAGTTCCGCGACCCACTAACTGGTAAGCACCGTCACATGAGTCCCAATGAAGCCTGGGACGCCGCCCGCGCCGAAGGCTGGGAGCCGATGGTTGCTCCTGCCGAACTGTTGAATGACCTGACACGGCCACAAGTCATTCGTCCAACGCGTCGCGGCGAAGTCACCTGGGCGGGCGAGACCTACTTCCTGGACGCTTTGCGCAATTTTCATGGCGATGAAATCCGCTTGGCGTACGACGTGCGCGACGCATCCCGCGTTTGGGTCCGCACGCTCGATGGCGACTGCCGAGGGCACCGTTTTAGGAGACGCCCTGGAGAGCCTTGAGGCCGTAGAGAGCGCCATCTTTCCAAGCTCAGCTGGCGACTACATCGTCGACTGGGAGCGAACCAACGAACTGACGCCATCAACGGAAGCTACTCAGGAGGAGCGAGTGCAGGCCGTTGAGGCGGCCATGGCTGACTTGGGCGGCCAGTCCATTCCTTACTTCATCCGCCTGGCTTCTTTGTTTGGTGTGTCTGCCACCGTCGAAAACTTCAGGATTCCTGTCGTCGGTCTATTGAACACAGGTGACCCGATCTATTCCGGTGATTGGCCTTTCACTTGGCGAGTCGATTCACCGTTGTCGGCCTTTGTCAGCGCGACCATGGAAGCCCGAATCACTGACCGCCGCCCTGGTAATACCGACGTGATCTTTGGGTATGGCAAAGAGGTGGCGGATGTCATCACTGATGCAGTTGACCAGCTATTTAACTCCGTGAACTACGTCATGCCTTCTAACTTGAGTACGAATAATGGTTGATTCAGTGACTGTAGAAGCGTTGGTCGGTTATGCCGGCCAGCTTTCTGAAGCAGCCCAGCAAGCTAAATTGCTATCGGGTCTCCAACATTTGTTCATCCATGGAGACTCTGAGACCGTCATTCCCGTTGAGGCGGGGGATCTTAAAAGCCTCTTGATGCAATCGCGTGAGTGGTCTGAGTTGGTGGCCGCGAAAATAGGCAACATCACCAATACGAACCCGACCGGTGATTATGTGGTTGGTCGGCACTACTACACCCGAGATCTCTTTGTCTCAGGTGGGATCGTGTATGTAGTGGTGAAAGACTTTATCTCCGTGTCCATTGATCAAGATATGGCAAATGGGTTCGTGGGGGTTTTCCAAGGGCTCACGCGGGACTTGCTGGAAAGCGCTGATGGTGCGGGGATGACAGGCTATGGAATGCCTGCGGGCCCACGGAGCAGGACCGGAGCGAGGGCATGCCGAGCCCGGGCGAGGCACCGAACGAAAGGGGCAAAAGCGCTTTGGTTACTTTCGCGCTTTTCGAAAGTGACTCGCTGTAAGAGCGAAACCATAGGCGGCCGTTACCTCAGAAACGGATATGTACACACAAAGGGCGATAACCACCCATAAAAAATGCCCCGATCTCTCGACCAGGGCATTCGTGTCAGCACAGCTTATATATAAGAAGCCTTAGTGCGAAACCGCCCCACTCGCCCCCAACCCGGTCTGCGAACGCACGAACTGCGGGAAGAACAGCGCCCGCTCATTGTCAGCCGCAGTGGATTTGTCAGTGACCGAGAAGAACCAGATCCCGATAAAGGCAATGATCATCGAGAACAGCGCCGGGTATTCATACGGGAAGATCGCCTTCTCGTGACCCATGATCTGCACCCAGATGGTCGGCCCCAGCACCATCAAGCCAACAGCACTGACCAGCCCCAACCAACCGCCGATCATCGCACCGCGAGTCGTCAGTTTCTTCCAGTACATGGAAAGCAGCAGCACCGGGAAGTTGCAGCTCGCCGCGATGGAGAACGCCAGGCCCACCATGAACGCGATGTTCTGCTTCTCGAACAGGATGCCCAGGCCGATCGCCAGCACCGCCAGGGCGATGGTGGTGATTTTCGAGACGCGGATTTCGTCCTTCTCGTTGGCCTTGCCCTTCTTGATCACGCTGGCATACAAGTCATGGGACACCGCCGAAGCACCCGCCAGGGTCAGGCCGGCGACCACTGCCAGAATGGTCGCGAACGCCACCGCCGAGATGAAGCCCAGGAACACACTGCCACCCACCGCGTTGGCCAAATGCACCGCCGCCATGTTGTTGCCGCCCAACAGCGCGCCAGCTGCATCTTTAAAGGCCGGGTTAGTGCTCACCAACAGGATCGCGCCGAAGCCAATGATGAAGGTCAGGATGTAGAAGTAGCCAATGAAGCCGGTTGCATACAGCACGCTTTTACGTGCTTCTTTCGCATCACTCACGGTGAAGAAGCGCATCAGGATGTGCGGCAGGCCAGCGGTACCGAACATCAGTGCCAGGCCGAGGGAGAACGCCGAGATCGGGTCTTTCACCAGGCCGCCCGGGCTCATGATTGCTTCACCTTTGGCGTGAACCTTGATCGCCTCGGAGAACAGTGTGTTGAAGTCGAAGTTGACGTGTTTCATCACCATCAGCGCCATGAACGAGGCACCGGACAGCAACAGCACTGCCTTGATGATTTGTACCCAGGTAGTCGCCAGCATGCCGCCGAACAGCACGTACAGGCACATCAGGATACCGACCAGGATCACCGCAACGTGGTAGTCCAGGCCGAACAGCAACTGAATCAGCTTGCCGGCACCGACCATTTGCGCGATCAGGTAGAACGCCACCACCACCAGCGAACCGCACGCCGACAGCGAGCGGATCTGAGTTTGCCCCAGACGATAGGACGCCACGTCGGCAAAGGTGTACTTGCCCAGGTTACGCAGACGCTCGGCGATCAGGAACAGAATGATCGGCCAGCCCACCAGGAAGCCGATCGAGTAGATCAGGCCGTCGTAGCCGGAGGTGAACACCAGGGCGGAAATACCCAGGAAGGACGCCGCGGACATGTAGTCACCGGCAATCGCCAGACCGTTCTGGAAACCGGTGATCTTGCCGCCCGCCGCATAGTAGTCGGCCGCCGAATTGTTGCGCTTGGACGCCCAGTAAGTGATGCACAGGGTTGCACCGACGAACGCCACGAACATCAGGATGGCGGAAACGTTGAGTGGTTGTTTTTGCACGGCACCCGTCAGGGCTTCGGCCGCCCAGGCGCCCGGTGCAAAGGCTGCGATGCTCAAGAGAGCGATTAGACGCCGGATCATTGCTGAGCCTCCTTGAGGATTGCATTGTTCAAGTCGTCGAATTCGCCATTGGCACGTCGCACGTAGATGCCCGTCAGGATAAAGGCCGAAACAATCAGCCCGACACCGATCGGAATGCCCCAGGTAATCGAAGACTCGGGGCTGATTTTCGCGCCCAGAATATGCGGCCCGTAAGCAATCAAAAGGATGAATCCGGAGTACAGCCCAAGCATGATCGCTGAAAGAATCCAGGCGAATCGTTCCCTCTTGCTAACCAGCTCCTTGAAGCGCGGGCTGTTTTGAATCGAGAGGTAAATGCTGTCGTTCATTGTTTTTATCCTCGCAGCACAGATTTTAGTTGGAACGTTATCCACTCTATGCGGCTACCGGACAGGTTCCAGACGACCTTAGTATTAGAACGACATGACTGTTTCGCCCCGCCTTGCTCCCACAGAAAGCAAAAAAGCCCCTTGGCATTTAAGCCAAGGGGCCTTGAGAAGTGCTGACCAGACGCTTCAGCTCAAATTATTTGGTCCATTCGGCAACGCGATCCGGGTGTTTGGCCACCCAGTCTTTCGCTGCGGCTTCAGGCTTGGCACCGTCCTGAATCGCCAACATGACTTGGCCGATTTCGTCTTTCGACGCCCACTGGAAGTTCTTCAGGAACTTCGCGACTTCAGGCGCTTTGGTTGCCAGTTCTTTGCTGCCGATGCTGTTCACGGTTTCAGCAGCGCCGTAAACGCCTTTCGGGTCTTCCAGGAAGCGCAGTTTCCACTTGGCGAACATCCAGTGCGGCACCCAACCGGTGACGGCGATGGATTCGTTTTTCTTCTCGGCACGGGTCAGCTCGGCGATCATGCCGGCGCCGGAACTGGCCTTGAGGGTGTATTTGTCCAGGTCGTAATCCTTGATGGCCTGATCGGTCTTGAGCATCACGCCTGAACCGGCGTCGATGCCGACGATACGGCCCTTGAAGCTGTCATCGGTTTTCAGATCCGCAATCGACTGGGCCTTGACGTACTCCGGCACGATCAGACCGATTTTCGCATCCTTGAAGTTCGGGCCGTAGTCGACGACCTGATCCTTGTTCTTCGCCCAGTATTCGCCGTGAGTCACAGGCAGCCAGGCCGACAGCATGGCGTCGAGTTTGCCGGTGGCCACACCTTGCCACATGATCCCGGTGGCAACCGCTTGCAGTTTCACGTCATAACCGAGTTTCTGTTTGATCACTTCAGCAGCCACGTTGGTCGTGGCGACGCTGTCCGACCAGCCGTCGACATAACCGATCGTTACTGCCTTGCCTTCAGCGCTGGCTACGGTAGAACTGATCGCCAGCACCAAAGCGGCACCTGCGCCCAAGAGTCGTCGCATCTTCATCGTTACTTCCCCGAAAGTGCTGCACTCGACGGATGCCGAGTCGCTCAACGTATTTTTATGGTGCACAGCGCCCCCATCACGCCGACCGCAAACTCGCTCGATCATCAGCGGAGTACTGACGTGTCGATCATCAACCTGACGCCAACGGTGACCTGCTCTGTCAGCGACCTCAAGGCATCGAGAAACGACATCAGAAGGCCATTAATTGCGACCGTCGCAAATGCCTCGGCCGGCCCGCCCGAACTTTGCATGTCAAAACCATGCAGGCCACCAAGCGCAGGGCAAATGCAGGTAACATGCCCGGCTTTGCTCCCAGACGGCCTGACCATGCCCGCGACATCACGCTTTCCTTTTTTGGCTTATCTTTTCGCTTGCCTGCTGGGGCTGTTTGCCCTCGGCGGCTTCTGGTACGGCCTCGGCAAACCGGTGATCCTGCCGGATGTGGCCAGTGCAACGCACAAACTGCAATGTGCCTCCTACACTCCGTTCGACAAGGACCAGTCGCCGTTCGATGTGCCGTTCAAACTGCGCCCCGAGCGCATGGACGCTGACCTCGCGCTGCTGGCGACCCGTTTCGAATGCATCCGCACCTATTCCATGACCGGCCTTGAGGCCCTGCCCGATCTGGCGCGCAAGCACGGCTTGAAGCTGATGATCGGCGCCTGGGTCAACAGCAACCCGGTGGACACCGCCAAGGAAGTCGACCTGCTGATCGCCTCGGCCAATGCCAACCCGGATGTGGTGACCTCGGTGATCGTAGGCAACGAAACCCTGCTGCGCAAGGAAGTCACCGGTGCACAGTTGGCAACGCTGATCAACAAAGTCAAAAGCCAGGTCAAACAACCGGTGACCTACGCCGACGTCTGGGAATTCTGGCTCAAGCACCCCGAAATCGCCCCGGCGGTGGACTTCCTGACCATCCATTTGCTGCCCTATTGGGAAGACGACCCGTCGAACATCGATGCCGCGCTGCAACATGTGGCTGAAGTACGTCAGGTGTTCGGCAACAAGTTCGCCCCCAAGGACGTGTTGATTGGCGAAACCGGTTGGCCGAGCGAAGGTCGTCAGCGCGAAACGGCGCTGCCGAGCCGGGTCAATGAAGCCAAGTTCATTCGCAGCTTTGTGATCATGGCCGAGCAGCAAGGCTGGCATTACAACCTGATCGAGGCGTTCGACCAGCCCTGGAAACGCGCCAGCGAAGGTGCGGTGGGCGGTTATTGGGGACTGTTCGACGCCGATCGCCAGGACAAGGGCGTACTCGCCGGACCGGTCTCGAACGTGCCCTACTGGTCGCAATGGCTGGCGGTGGGTGGCTTGATCTTCATCGGCACGCTGATCCTCGGCGGTCTAGTTCGCAGCACCCGCGCAGCGTTGGTGCTGCCACTGCTCGGTGCCCTGGCGGCCTGCTCGATTG
The DNA here is from genome assembly GCF_058802085.1 of Pseudomonas sp. GW822-FHT02G04. NCBI lineage: Bacteria > Pseudomonadati > Pseudomonadota > Gammaproteobacteria > Pseudomonadales > Pseudomonadaceae > Pseudomonas > Pseudomonas sp. GW822-FHT02G04. The sequence continues at coordinate 58,171 of NZ_JBXANU010000022.1, read as the reverse complement.
GCGCCTGGGGCGACCTCGCCCGCGTCACCACCCGGTTTACCAGTGAATGGTTATGGGTTGCCTTGCTGACGGGGTTGAACCTGTTGGTGCTGGCCCATGCCGCGCTGACCTTGAGCGCCCGCACCGGTTGGCGCGGGCGCGCCTTCAATGCACTGGAACGTCGGGCCGGCTGGTGGCTGGCAGCGGCCGGTTTTGCCGCGGCAGTGATGATGCTGGAACTGGTATTCGACCCGCGTTATCGCAGCTTCCCGAGTGTCGCCTTCATCCTGCCGGCGCTGGTGTATCTGTGCCGGCCGGTGAACGTGCCACGTCGGGAAATCGCCGTACTGACCTTCATCATCGGTGCCGGCATTGCGCCGCAGCTGTTTCGTGAAGGTTTGCAGAATCAGCAGGCTTGGGGCTGGGCACTGGTGAGTGTGTTGATGGTGGCGGCATTGTGGCGCAGTTTGCGGGTTCGCAAAGGCTGATCTTCAGCGAGTTTAATGGCCTCTTCGCGGGCAAGCCTCGCTCCTACAGAACTGTGTCGTTCATATCATTTATGAACGACACAGTTCTGTAGGAGCGAGGCTTGCCCGCGAAGACTGACTATCAGACGCTGCTAGAAGCCCGGACCAGACGCAAAGCAGCAATCACCACCGCAAACACCGCCAGCGTGGTGGTGTATAACGCCAGCGCCGGAAACCCGAACACCAGCGCCAATACCGCCAACCACCACCCTGCCCGCCCCGGCAGCACAAAACCGGTCACGGCTGCCGCCACTGCCGCCCAGCCCAGCACCTTGAAATGAATCATCAAGCCCAGATTCGAGCGCACCTGGCATTCCCAACGACTGGCCTCGTCAACGCAGATGCCGACCCATTGAGCATCCTCCATGAAGCCATAACGCGCGCCATAACTGGCGACCAGCCACAATGGCAGAAGAACGAGCAGCAGAATCACGGGCAGACGGCGGGACATGAAGCACTCCAATAAACGAAATCGGCGGCCAGCTTAATCCCCCGCCCGTGGTAAGCAAATAACATCAATTAACTGTTCATGAAATAACTGCAAAGTGTATCGTCCCGCTACCGTTGCTCCGAAATCAGGCCTGTTTGCGGCCGATGCATGGCACTTTGGCCCAAATCCGATGGTCATAGCCTGCGAACTTCATCCGGCACCTTCCTCTAAGGGATCCAGTCATGCTCCGTTCCTTGCGCTTCGCCGCCCTGTTTGGCGGCTTGATTTTAAGTGCGTCCGTGCTGGCGGCCGACATTGACGCCGCCAGTTATGGCTATCCCCTGACCAACCCGTTCGAGGCGACCATCGCCACGACACCGCCAGAGTTGCGTCCGGAATTGCCGCTGGACGACGATATCAATCAAGAAGATCGCAGCGTCACATTGCGCCCGGAGCGAGAGTTCAGCCTGCCGGACAACTTCTGGCCGGTGAAGAAACTCACCTACCGCATCGCCACGCAGGATCATGCCGCACCGTTGATCTTCCTGATCTCCGGCACTGGTGCACGCTATGACAGCACCCTCAACGAATACCTGAAAAAGCTCTACTACAAGGCTGGTTATCATGTGGTGCAGCTGTCATCGCCCACCAGCTTCGACTTCATGACCGCCGCCTCGCGTTTCGCCACCCCGGGCGTGACTAAGGAAGATGCCGAAGACATGTACCGGGTGATGCAGGCCGTGCGGGCACAAAACCCGAAACTGCCGGTCACCGATTATTTCCTGACCGGTTATAGCCTCGGCGCCCTGGATGCGGCTTTTGTTGCGCACCTGGATGAAACCCGTCGTAGCTTCAATTTCAAGAAAGTCTTGCTGCTCAACCCGCCGGTCAACCTTTACACCTCGGTCACCAACCTGGACAAGCTAGTGCAGACAGAGGTGAAAGGCATCAACAACACCACCACGTTCTATGAACTGGTGCTGGACAAACTGACCCGCTACTTCCAGCAGAAAGGCTACATCGACCTCAACGATGCGTTGCTCTACGACTTCCAGCAGTCCAAGCAACACCTGAGCAACGAGCAGATGGCGATGCTGATCGGCACTTCGTTCCGTTTCTCGGCGGCGGACATCGCCTTCACCTCGGACCTGATCAACCGTCGCGGCCTGATCACCCCACCGAAATTCCCGATCACCGAAGGCACCACCCTCACGCCGTTCCTCAAACGCGCGCTGCAGTGCGACTTCGACTGCTACATCACCGAGCAGGTCATCCCGATGTGGCGCGCCCGCACCGACGGTGGCAGCCTGCTGCAACTGATCGATCAGGTCAGCCTGTATGCACTGAAGGACTACCTGCACGACAGCCCGAAAATCGCCGTCATGCACAACGCCGATGACGTGATCCTCGGCCCTGGCGACCTGGGTTTTCTGCGTCGCACCTTTGGCGACCGTTTGACTGTTTATCCATTGGGCGGCCATTGCGGCAACCTCAACTATCGCGTCAACAGCGACGCCATGCTGGAGTTTTTCCGTGGCTAAATACCTCCTGCTGATCGCAGCGTTACTCTGTGCAGGCGTCGCCAATGCCGACAACAGCAAAGCCAACGCCCCTGTGGTGATCGATAAAGACGGTTTCAAGGAACCGCTGAGCAAACTCAAATTCAACCCGGGGCTGGACCAGCGCGAGTTCGAACGCTCATCGCTCAACGCGCTGAACGTCTATGACCCGCTGGAAGAGTGGAATCGCCGCGTCTACCACTTCAACTACCGTTTCGACCAATGGGTGTTCCTGCCCGTGGTCAACGGCTATCGCTACGTCACCCCAAGTTTCCTGCGCACCGGCGTCAGCAACTTCTTCAACAACCTTGGTGATGTGCCGAACCTGGTGAACAGCCTGCTGCAATTCAAGGGGCAGCGCTCGCTGGACACCACCGCGCGCCTGCTGCTCAACACCACCATTGGTGTCGCCGGCCTGTGGGATCCGGCCACAGCCATGGGCCTGCCGCGCCGCAATGAAGACTTCGGCCAGACCCTGGGCTTCTACGGCGTACCGGGCGGCGCCTACCTGGTGCTGCCGATCCTCGGCCCGTCGAACCTGCGTGACACCGCAGGCCTGGCAGTCGACTACACCGGCGAATCGGCAATCAACTTCCTGAACGTGTCCGAAGTCAGCTCCAACCACCCGGAAATCTGGGCTCTGCGCGCCATCGACAAGCGCTATCAGAATGGCTTCCGCTACGGGCAGATGAACACGCCGTTCGAGTATGAAAAAGTGCGTTACGTGTATACCGAGGCGCGCAAACTGCAGATCGCCGAGTAACTTCGGCGGCAACAAAAAAGGCCATTCGATTTGCGTCGAATGGCCTTTTTCATGCGCGGCGTCTCATGCCCCCCATCACCGTAGGAGCGAGGCTTGCCCGCGAATGAAGCCCGTCGGTTGAACTGAATGACCGCGTTATCGTTCTTCGCGGGCAAGCCTCGCTCCTACGGGACGGCCTTCGCGAGCAGCGCCAGGCTTCAAGCTTTCACCGTTTTCCAGAGCTTGCCGACAGCCATCACCCCCACCAACACCGCCGCCCCCGCGACAATCCCTGCCACCGCATTCAGCAATGTCGGCACGATAAACCCGGCCCCACCAGACGCTGCGGTGACACTCTCGATCCAGTGATGAACCACCGGCACGCCATGGGTCAGAATCCCGCCGCCAACCAAAAACATCGCCGCCGTGCCGATCACCGACAGGCTTTTCATCATGTACGGCGCCGCGCGCAAAATCCCGCCACCGATGCTTTTGGCCATCTGGCCCGGCTTCTGGGTCAGCCACAGGCCAAGGTCGTCGAGTTTGACGATGCCGGCCACCAGGCCATAGACGCCGATGGTCATGACGATGGCGATGCCCGAGAGCACGATCACTTGCTGGGTCAGCGAAGCATCAGCCACCGTGCCTAACGTGATGGCGATGATTTCCGCCGAGAGGATGAAGTCGGTACGGATCGCCCCTTTGATTTTGTCCTTCTCGAACGCCACCAGGTCGACCGCCGGGTTGGCCACGGCCTCGACCAGCTCCGCATGTTCGGCCTGATCTTCGGCTTTGCTGTGCAGGAATTTGTGCGCGAGTTTTTCGAAGCCTTCGAAGCACAGGTAAGCGCCACCGACCATCAGCAACGGTGTGACCAGCCACGGAATGAACGCACTGATGGCCAACGCCGATGGCACCAGGATCAGCTTGTTGAGAAACGAGCCCTTGGCGACTGCCCATACCACCGGGATTTCCCGTTCCGCACGCACGCCGGAAACCTGCTGGGCGTTGAGCGCCAGATCATCGCCCAGTACACCGGCGGTCTTCTTCGCGGCCATTTTGGTCATCAACGCTACATCGTCCAGTACGGTGGCGATGTCGTCGATCAGCACCAGCAAACTGCTTCCTGCCATGAATCGGGTTTCCTTCTTGAATGAATGGTGCGCAGCATAACGCGACCCGAGGCCACACGGGGCATTCTTGAGCGCCGCGCGAGGCCGGTGCTACCATGCGCAACCGCCAGAACAGGCAAGGAACCCCCTGGTTTATGAGCACTATCCGCGAGCGCAATAAAGAACTGATCCTGCGTGCCGCCAGTGAAGAATTTGCCGACAAGGGCTTCGCTGCGACCAAAACCAGTGACATCGCGGCCAAGGCCGGGCTGCCCAAGCCTAACGTCTACTACTACTTCAAATCCAAGGAAAACCTCTACCGCGAGGTCCTGGAAAGCATCATCGAGCCGATCCTGCAGGCCTCGACGCCGTTCAACGCCGACGGCGTGCCCAGCGAAGTGCTCAGCGGCTACATCCGCTCGAAAATCCGCATCTCCCGCGACCTGCCCTTCGCCTCCAAGGTGTTCGCCAGCGAAATCATGCACGGCGCCCCGCATTTGAGCCCCGACCTGGTCGAGCAGCTCAACGGCCAGGCCAGGCACAACATCGACTGTATCCAGACCTGGATCGACCGCGGCCAGATCGCCCCGATCGACCCCAACCACCTGATGTTCAGCATCTGGGCCGCGACCCAGACCTACGCCGATTTCGACTGGCAGATCTCCGCGGTGACCGGCAAGGCCAAGCTGGATGAGGTTGACTATGAAGCGGCGGCGCAGACGATAATCCGGTTGGTGCTCAAGGGGTGTGAGCCCGACTGATAGCGGCCCAGGACCAACGCCGACTCGGCAGTCCATGAAAACTGCCGGTCGGGATTGCATGTTTGCGCCCGCTAAACCTTCGGCAGCGGATTCAACGCCACGGCTGCCCTGGGTTTTCTGAAGAAGATCCAGTAGACAATCGTGAGGATCAGCAGGAAAGGCACACCGAATACCAAGGTCATTTTGAAGGCATCGGTGAAGTAGGTGGTGATCATCACCGCGCCCATCAGCAGCAGCCCCAACAGCGTGGTGTACGGGAACAGGCGCATGCGGAAGGACAGTTTCCGTTCAACGTTGCGCTCGTGGTAGCGACGGAAACAGTAGTGGGTCAGGAAGATCATGAACCAGGTGAAGATCGCGCCGAACATCGAGATCGCCATCATCAAGGTGAAGGAGCTTTCCGGGTACAGCACATTGAGCAACGTTGCCAGGGCAATGCCCGAGCTCGACAGCAGCAAGGCATTCAGCGGGATTCCGGTCTTGCTCAACACCCCCATGGACTTGGGTGCATAACCGCCGCGGGACAGGCTGAACATCATGCGGGTGGTGATGTAGAGCTGACTGTTCATCGCCGACAACGCCGCAATCAGGATCACAAAGTTCATCACGCCGGTTGCGCCGGGAATACCAATGGTCTGCATGACGGTGACGAACGGGCTCTGCGCTTGACCGGCCTGGACCCACGGCACAATCGCCAGCATCAGGGCCAGGGTCAGCAGGTAGAACACCACCAGCCGCACGATGGTCGCGCGAAAGGCCTTCTTCACCGCCCGCTCCGGGTCCTGCGCCTCACCGGCGGCCACTGCGATCATTTCCACGCTTAGATAGCTGAAGATCGAGACGATCACCGCAATCCACATGCCTTGCAGACCATTGGGAAAGAAGCCGCCGTGGGCCGTGTAATTGTGCACGCCGTAATCCGCGTTGCCGGATCCGAACACCACATACACCGCGAGGATGATAAAGCCGACAATCGCACCGATCTTGATGGTCGAGAACCAGTACTCGAAGGTGCCGAAGGTTTTCACGCTGATGGCGTTGAGCACGATCAGCATGCTCGAGAACGAAACAATCCAGATCCATTCCGGCACGTTGGCGAACCAGTACTTCATGTACATCGCCACCGCCGTCACTTCCGTGCCCACTGCCAGCACAATCGCTGCCCAATAGGCATAGCGCACCAGGAACCCGGCCAATGGGCTGACATAGAATTCGGCATAGGCGCCGAACGAGCCGGAGGTCGAATGGGCCACGGTCATTTCCGCCAGACAACCCATCAACAGCAGGGTGATGATCGCGCCAATGGCGTAGCTGAGCAGCACGCTCGGCCCGGCATAACCAATGGCGTAGGCACTGCCCATGAACAGCCCGGTGCCAATCGCACCGCCAATGGCGATCATGCTCATCTGACCCGAGGTGAGCTGGCGCCTGAGGCCCTGCTCACGCTTGGAGATGTTTTCAAAACCGGCGTTATCGGTCATTTTTCTGTCCTCTGAATATTGTCTTTCTTGAAGAGAGCAAGTCGTTTGGGTTGCCGGTGGGGATCAGCCACGGATCAGAAAATATTCAGCGGATACTCGATGATCACCCGGACTTCGTTGTTGTCGGTGGTGTCTGCCCGAGCCACCTGGGCGGTGGAACGCACACTGGCCTGACGCACACGTATCGACAGGTCCTTGGCCTTGCCCTCCTGCACCACGTAGCGCACTTCAAGGTCGCGCTCCCAGCGCTTGCCGTCGCTGCCGTAACGTCCATAGGCACCATTGGGGCCGCCGTCGTAGTGGCTGTCGTCGATATGGTCACCGCTCACATAGCGCGACATGAAGCTCAGGCCCGGCACACCGAAAGGCGCCATGTCCAGGTCATAACGCAGTTGCCAGGAGCGTTCATTGGGCGCGTTGAAATCGAGGATCTGTACCGAGTTGGCAAGGAATATCGAGGTGCCCGGCTGCTGATCGAAGCCGAGGTAATCGAACGGTTCATCGCCATCGACCTGTTGGTAGGCCAGGGTCAAGCGGTGCGCACCCACCTTGTAAGCGGCGGCCAGCGACCAGGTGGTGTTGTCGATCTTGCCGGCCAGGCTCTGGCCATAGTCGTTGGTGCGATAGAGGTTGAAATCCAGATTCAGCGACTGGTTTTCGCTCAGGGCATAGCTGTAGTTGGCGTTGGCGTAGTACTGCCGCCAGATATCAGCGAACTGCGAACCGTACAGGCTGACGCTCAATTGATCGCTCAGGGCATAGCTGCCGCCCAGATAATCGACGCTGCGAGTCTCGACCCCGGCATACAGCGCCTTGAGGGCGCCATCGTCGTTGGTCGACGCACTGTCATTGCCCGAAGTGAAGTGCCCGGCATCGAGTTTCAGTCCTTCCAACTCGTTGCTGGTCAGCTGGAAACCATTGGCGTAGGTGGTGAACAGGCGTGCCGAGCCGGTGCCGAACACCGGGTTGAGCGGTGTCAGGTTGCCGTATTTGAGTTCGGTCTTCGAGATCCGCGCCTTGAGTGCGCCACCCGCTTCGGAATACTCATCCTCGGCACGTCCATCGGAACCGACCGGCAATAAACCGGTGCCGGCACGACCCCTGCCGCTGTCGAGCTTGAGCCCCAACTGCGCGTAGGCATCGACTCCGAAACCCACCGCGCCCTGGGTATAGCCGGAACGGTAATCGAGCATGAGCCCGTGGGCCCATTCCTCCCGATAGTTCTGGCCGCCCGGGTTGTTGAGGTTGTTGCGGTAGAAATAGAAATTGCGGTTGGTCAGGGTCAGGCTGCTGTCTTCAACGAATCCATTGTCGGGTGCGGCATAGGCCACTTGGCCGAGACAGCTGGTAATGGCGAGCGGCAAGGCGGGCCAAAGGGACAGTTTCATTCTGCGTGTTCCTTATTATTGTGTTTTCACAGAAGTGCTTATCGGAGGCGACCGAAGCCCTGCTGCCGGGAAATTCGCGGCAGCAAGACAAAGGCGTCGGGGGTATCAGGTGACGCTGTGGCGGATCTGGAATTGCTCTTGCGCCCAGGTTTTCTGATCGAGTATTTCGCCGAGGATCTGCACCGCATCCCAGACCTCGGTGAAGCTGGTGTACAGCGGGGTGAAGCCGAACCGCATGATCCGCGGCTCGCGGTAATCGCCGATCACGCCACGGGCGATCAAGGCCTGGATCACCGCATAGCCCTGGGGATGTTCGAAGCTGACATGACTGCCACGCTTGGCGTGTTCGCGTGGAGTGACCAGGGTCAGCTCGTGAGCGGCGCAGCGCTGCTCGACCAACTGGATGAACAGGTCCGTCAGCGCCAGGGATTTTCTGCGCAGGCTGGCCATGTCGGTCTGGGCGAAGACATCCAGGCCACACTCGATCATCGCCAATGAAGTGATGGGCTGGGTGCCGCACAAATAGCGGGCGATTCCGCTGCTCGGCTGGTAATGCGACTCCATGGCGAACTGCCGCGAATGACCGAACCAACCGGACAGCGGTTGCGCCACCAGATCGCACAGCTCAGGGGAAACCCAGACGAAAGCTTGCGAGCCCGGACCGCCATTGAGGTACTTGTAGGTGCAACCGATGGCGTAGTCGGCGCGCGCCTGATGCAGATCGACCGGCACCGCCCCGGCGGAATGCGCCAGGTCCCAGATGGCCAGCGCGCCACATTCGTGGGTCAGCGCGGTCAGGGCCTGCATGTCGTGCATGTAGCCGGTCTTGTAGTTGACGTGGGTGAGCATGACCACCGCGGTGTCCTGGTCAATCGCTTGCGGCAGCTCTTGCGGGCTGTCGACCAGACGCAGGGTGTAGCCCTGCTGCAGCATGTCCGCCAGACCTTCGGCGATATACAGGTCCGTCGGGAAGTTGCTGGTCTCGGTGACGATCACCCGCCGCGTCGGTGCCCGCGTGGCCTGCACGCGCAGGGCGGCGCTGAGTACCTTGAACAGGTTGATCGAGGTGGTGTCGGTCACCACCACTTCGCCGTCACCGGCGCCAATCAGCCCTGCCAGTCGATTGCCCAGACGTTCAGGCAGGTCGCGCCAGCCAGCGCTGTTCCAACTGCGGATCAGGCCATTGCCCCATTCATCGCAGATCACTGCCTGAGCACGCGCCAGCGCGGCGACCGGGCGCGCGCCCAGGGAGTTGCCGTCGAGATAGATCACGCCTTCAGGGAGCGCAAACTGCTGACGCAGAGGGGCCAGAGCATCCTGCGCATCAAGCGCCAGACAATCGTTTCTTGTAGTCATTGGGTGTCCTGCTTTTTTGAAAGAAGTGCCGTCCGGGCAAATCGCGATAATCGGGTGTGAGTGTCGTGGTTCAGGCATTATTTGCGCCTTCACGGTGAGGAAATAATGAACGAAGCTTTAGAGAATTTTCGTGCAAAGTAAGCGGCCATCTAGTATTTATCTCGAAGAAAATTCGAATCCAACTCCAAATATCGCGGATTTATTCTAGTCATGACTCTCGACCCGACAGACCTGCGGATCCTGCACCTCTTGCAACGAGACGGCCGTATCAGCAACCACGAAATGGCAGAGAAGGTCGCGCTGTCGCCGTCGGCCTGTTTGCGTCGTTTACGCCTGCTGGAAAGTGAAGGAATCATCACCGGCTATCGCGCGATGCTGAACGCCGAAAAGCTGGGAGTCGAACTGGAAGCCATCGTCCATGTGTCATTACGACAGGACGTCGAGGACTGGCACGAGACCTTCATCAAGAAGGTCCAGTTGTGGCCGGAAGTGGTCACCGCCTATGTGATTACCGGGGCGAGCAACTATGTGCTGCGGGTCCAGGCGCGTAACGTCAAGCACTTCTCCGACTTCATCGTCAACCACCTGAACCGCACGGCGGGGGTGACTGATATCCGTTCGGAAATCGTGTTGCAGAAAATCAAGGAGCGGGAGACGTTGCTTGATTTGGTGGTGCGTAAGTGAGCGCCAGTTAATGGGTATCGATTATCAGGTGATCAATTGTGGCGAGGGAGCTTGCTCCCGCTGGAGCGCGAAGCGGTCCTGAAATTCGCAACCGAGGTTTGTCAGAGATCCCCCATCCGCAGGCTTTAGGGCTGCTTCGCAGCCCAGCGGGAGCAAGCTCCCTCGCCACAAATATTCAGACCCCGCGCATGCGCCGGGCTTCGTTACGCTGCAAGGTCATGCTGGGGGACTCGTCGAACAACTTGCGGTATTCGACGGAAAAACGTCCGAGATGGGTAAAGCCCCAGCCCATGGCGATCGCGGAAATATTACGCGCCGAGCCGTGTTCGAGAATTTCCTGGCGCACAGCGTTCAACCGGTACTTTTTCAGGTAGACCATCGGCGACAGGGCGAAGTACTTCTTGAACGCCTCGCACAGCTTGAAACGCGAGACCCCGGCCGCGACCTCGATGTCCTCCAGGTGCAAGGCTTCGCGAGCATTGTCGTGAATGTATTGCTTGGCCCTGATCAGGTAGTGCGGCAGTTTCACCCCGAGCACGTTGCGCAATTCTTCGGAGTAGTTGTTCGGCTGGGCGAGGATCAAGCCTTTGATCAATGAGCTTTCGATGTCCCGAGTGAAGACCACCTGTTCGTACAGTTCATTGCTGCGTTCCAGCTCCGCGATGAAATAGCGCGCCATGCGCCACCACGAGGCCGACGCGCCGTCCACCGCATCCATCACCGGCTCGAAACGCAGCGGCGTATCCAGCGGTCGCTGCAGCATGCCCTCCAGCGACTCGCTCATGGCGGCGCGGGTGATCACCACCTGAACTTTGCGACAGTCGCCGGAGATCGCCAGCATCTGGTTCTCGTTCGGGGAAATGATCACCCCTTGATCGCGGTTGGATTTCGACACGCTGCCGTTCTTGCTCAGCTCCTGCTCGCCCACCAAAGGCAAACTCAGGCTGTAACTGCTGAAGTGCTCGGCGTCTTCGATATCGATGGTGACATCGGTGCCGTATGAGAGGGTGCCCAGGGTCGTGGCCATCGACTTGAACACATTGGCGCTGTGATGAAAGCGGATCCGCTCGGGCGTCGAAGTCTGCAGGCGGTGGGGCCCGCAGATACCAGACATCCAGTTCCTCGCACCCTCGAGGTCATAGTGATCGATACGAATGTCGCGAAACTGCGGATCAGCGTTGCTACTCATCACGGCGCCCCCACGGCAAAGGCTATTGAACCATCGGCAAGGCCTGATCCTTGGCCATACGCATCCGGTAAAAGCCGAAGATGATCAACACCCACACCGGTATGGCGAAGACTGAAGCACGTACCCCTGGAATCATCAGCATGACGCAGACGATCATGGCCATGAAGGCCAGGCACAGGTAATTGCTGTAGGGAAACCAGAACGCCTTGAAGCCCGGCACGATGCCTTGCTGGCCCATGACTTTGCGAAATTTCAGGTGCGTCAGGCTGATCATCGCCCAGTTGATCATCAGCGATGCGACCACCAGTGCAAAGAGCAACTCAAGCGCTTGATGCGGGGCGAGGTAGTTAACCAGCACGGACAGCATGGTGATCAACGCAGATACGCCGAGCGCCAGTAGAGGCACGCCCTGCTTGTTCAGTTTCATCAGCGCCTTGGGGGCGTCGCCCTGTTCAGCCAGGCCATAGAGCATGCGGCTGTTGCAGTAGACGCCACTGTTATAGACAGAGAGCGCCGCGGTGAGCACCACGAAATTGAGGATGTGCGCTGCGGTGTCGCTGCCGATCAAGGAAAAGATCTGCACGAACGGGCTGCCGCTATAGGCATCGCCCGAAGCGCCCAGTGTTTGCAGCAGTTGATCCCACGGATACAGCGACAACAACACGGTGAGTGCGCCGACGTAGAAGATCAGCACGCGATAAACCACCTGGTTGATCGCCTTGGGAATCACCTTACCCGGCTCGCTGGCTTCAGCGGCGGTGATGCCGACCAGCTCCAGGCCGCCGAAGGAGAACATGATGAACGCCATGGACATCAGCAATCCGGTGGTGCCGTTGGGAAAGAAGCCGCCGTGACTCCACAGATTGCTGACCGAGGCCTGCGGGCCGCCCGTTCCGCTGAACAGCATGTAGCAGCCCAGGACGATCATGCCAATGATCGCGACGACCTTGATGATTGCGAACCAGAACTCCATCTCGCCGAAGACTTTGACGTTCATCATATTGATCAAATTGACCAGGACGAAGAACACCGCCGCACTGACCCAGGAGGGGACTTCCGGCCACCAGAACTGCACGTACTTGCCGACAGCCGTCAACTCGGCCATGCCCACCAGCACATACAGCACCCAGTAGTTCCAGCCGGACAGAAAGCCGGCATAGCCGCCCCAGTACTTGTGGGCAAAATGACTGAAGGAGCCGGCCACCGGTTCCTCGACAATCATCTCGCCCAGCTGGCGCATGATCAGAAAGGCGATGAAGCCGGCAATCGCATAGCCGAGGATCATCGACGGCCCGGCCGACTTGAGTACTCCGGCAGAGCCGAGAAACAACCCGGTACCTATCGCTCCGCCCAATGCGATCAGCTGAATATGACGATTTTTCAGCCCTCGCTTGAGCTCGCCTTGTCGCAAGATTTCATCCGCCATCTGGTTACCTTCTAATTGTTATGGTCAGGCATGGTTTGAATGCGTCAGTTTATTCAATTGCCGCTCGGTTTAAGCGTTCAAACATCATTCTCGGTAAATTAAAGAGTTGAGCGCACTCGCCACAACTCCGGGAACAGCACGGTATCGAGCATCTTGCGCAGATAACCGACACCTTCTGTGCCACCGGTCCCTGGTTGAAAGCCGATGATCCGCTCGACCGTGGTCACATGCCGGAAACGCCATTGACGGAACGAATCCTCAAGGTCGATGAGTTTCTCCGCCAGCTGATAGAGATCCCAATAACGCGAAGGGTCGGTGTAGACCTCACGCCAGGCGGCTTCGACCGACGCATCATGCGCCGTCGGACTGCTCGGATCGCGCTCGAAACGCTGTGGGTCGATGGTCAAGCCTGCGCTGACCATCAAGCGAATCGCCTCGTCATACAGCGACGGTGTGGCGATCGCCTTTTCAAGCGCCTGCAACAGTTCCGGGCGATGCGCATGGGGGCGCAACAGGGTCGCACTTTTGTTGCCCAGAATGAATTCGATCTCGCGGTACTGGAACGACTGGAAGCCCGATGACTGCCCCAGAAACGGCCGTATCGCGTGGTACTCGGTGGGTGTCATGGTGGCCAGCACCGTCCAGGCATGCACCAGCTGATCAAAAATCCGCGAGACCCGCGCCAGCATCTTGAAAGCGGGCGGCAACTCTCCCAGTCGAACGTGTTCACGGGCGGCATTGAGTTCGTGCAGCATCAGCTTCATCCACAGCTCTGACGTCTGATGCTGGATGATGAACAGCATCTCGTTATGGTCCGGAGACAACGGGTGCTGTGCACTGAGAATGCGCCCCAGATCCAGGTAGTCGCCGTAGCTCATGGAGTCGGAAAAATTCAGCTCGGCGTTATGCCATTCTTCCGTCTGGTTTGCAGGTGAATAGGGGCATTGGCTCATTGAGTCGGCTCCTCAAATTGCGGTTTATTCAGTGGACGCAAAATTGCCCTGACCGGACTGGCGTCCAGGTGGGCAAAACGCAGCGGCAGCGCGATCAATTCATAGTCCCCTTCCGGGACGTCATCGAGCACGATGCCCTCGAGGATGGCCATGCCATGTCGGGCTACGGCATTGTGCGAATCCATGGTTTTGGATTGCTGAGGGTCCAGCGACGGCGTATCGATACCGATCAAGCGCACACCGAGATTCGCCAGCAGGTCGACGGTTTCTTTGGCGACTGCGGTGAAATCCGGATCCCAGGCGCTCAACGGCGCTTGTTGCCAGGTGCGCAGCAGCACCCGTTCAGGCAGATCTTGCAAGCGACCTTCAAGCTGCTCGGGGTGCACCAGCCGGCCGCTGTTCAGGCAGTGCAGCACACGGCAAGGCCCCATATAGACATCGAGCGACACATCGCCAATGGCCGCGCCATCAGCGCTGTAATGCAGCGGCGCGTCGACATGGGCACCCGTATGAGGCGACAGGGTGATACGCCCGACATTCACCGGACACTCGGGTCCGAAGCTCCAGACGCGCTCTTCCTGAAAAGGTGTGTCACCCGGCCAGGTAGGCGTAGCGGTGCTCAAAGGCGGGCTGATATCCCACCACGACAGTGTTGTTTTCATTGCAAAGCTCTCGGCCTGTTCCGAGAGAATGATACGAGTGATACCTGTGAATTTTCTTGCAAAAATATTCGGCAACAGCCAAATGTTTCGCACAAAATTCTAAAAAACCGGAATTTACCGGATGGAAATTTCAACGGAAAAAGCAGGCAGCTAAAAAGCTGTTTTCCCGCAAGGCGCTTTCGCGAGCCAGCCCGCGAAAGCGCTAAATCAGACGCCGAAGATCAACCAGCCACTCCCGCATCCGCCCTCAACCCCTGCCCCTCGATCGCACGGATCGCACATTGCTCATCAACATCAGACAAATCCCCACTGATACCGACCGCCCCCAACACAGTCCCATCCTGATCCCGAACCAACACGCCGCCCGGCACCGGGACGACGCTGCCCTGCCCCAGGCTATTCAACGCGGCGAAGAACGCCGGGCGTTGTTGGGCGTCCTGGGCCAGCAGGCGTGAGCCCTTGCCCAAGGCAATCGCGCCCCAGGCCTTGCCGATGGCGATCTGCGGGCGCAGCAGGCTGGCGCCGTCTTCGCGTTGCAGAGTTATCAAGTGCCCGCCGGCGTCCAGCACGGCAACGGTCAATGGCGCGGCGGAAATTGCACGGCCTGCGGAGATGGCTTGAGTGGCCAGGTTAACTGCGACGTTCAAGGTTAAAGCGCTCATGGTGCCGTCCTCATTTTGTTATAGGGAAAGCCGTTGGACTGCTTTGTGTTGCGCAATCCGATGCAACAAATAGAACACAATGAATTATTTTTTTGTATACAATAATTTTCGAAAAGCGCCACATGCGACGAAAAGCCACAGTTCTTTGGGCTTCCGACGAATGAACCAGCCGCTTGAGAAAATGGATTGACCTGCGCCGTCCGCCGTGAATACACTCTGCGCAAAGCCGCTTGTATACAATTATAAAACGTAAGAGGCACAAAACCATGAGCAAAATGAGAGCAATCGAAGCCGCCGTTCTGGTGATGCGCCGTGAAGGGGTCGATACCGCTTTTGGCATCCCGGGCGCCGCGATCAACCCGCTGTACTCCGCCTTGCAGAAGGTCGGTGGCATCGATCACGTCCTCGCTCGCCACGTTGAAGGCGCCTCGCACATGGCCGAGGGTTACACCCGCACCAAGGCCGGCAACATCGGCGTGTGCATCGGCACATCGGGACCTGCCGGTACCGACATGGTCACCGGGCTCTACAGCGCCTCGGCCGACTCGATCCCGATCCTGTGCATCACCGGGCAAGCACCGCGAGCCCGTATGCACAAGGAAGACTTCCAGGCTGTCGACATCACCAGCATAGTCAAGCCGGTCACCAAGTGGGCGACTACGGTTCTGGAGCCGGGCCAGGTGCCTTACGCGTTCCAGAAAGCCTTCTATGAGATGCGCTCCGGCCGTCCGGGCCCAGTGCTGATCGACCTGCCGTTCGACGTGCAGATGGCCGAAATCGAATTCGACATCGACGCCTACCAGCCGCTGCCATTGGCCAAACCGAGCGCGACCCGCGTGCAGGTGGAAAAAGCCCTGGCCATGCTCGACCAGGCTGAACGCCCATTGCTGGTAGCCGGTGGCGGCATCATCAATGCCGACGCCAGCGAGTTGCTGGTGGAGTTCGCCGAGCTGACCGGTATTCCGGTCATCCCGACCCTGATGGGCTGGGGCACCATCCCGGACGATCACCCGCTGATGGTCGGCATGGTCGGTCTGCAAACCTCGCACCGCTATGGCAATGCGACGATGCTGAAGTCCGACGTGGTGCTGGGCGTCGGTAACCGTTGGGCCAACCGTCACACCGGTTCGGTCGACGTTTACACCGAAGGCCGCAAGTTCATTCACGTCGACATCGAACCGACCCAGATCGGCCGCGTGTTCACCCCGGACCTGGGCATCGTGTCCGACGCCGCTGCCGCATTGACCGTGTTCATCGAAGTCGCTCGCGAATGGCAAGCCGCCGGCAAGCTGAAAAACCGCAGCGTCTGGCTGAAAGACTGCCAGCAGCGCAAAGCCAGCCTGCAGCGCAAGACTCACTTCGACAACGTGCCGGTCAAGCCGCAGCGCGTTTACGAAGAGATGAACCAGGTGTTCGGCAAAGACACCTGCTACGTCAGCACCATCGGTCTGTCGCAGATTGCCGGCGCGCAGTTCCTGCACGTTTACAAACCGCGTCACTGGATCAACTGCGGCCAGGCCGGCCCGTTGGGCTGGACCATTCCGGCCGCGCTCGGCGTGGTCAAGGCGGATCCGACCCGCAAGGTGGTGGCGCTCTCGGGCGACTACGACTTCCAGTTCATGATCGAAGAACTGGCGGTGGGCGCGCAGTTCAAGCTGCCGTACATCCACGTCGTGGTGAACAACTCGTACCTGGGGCTGATCCGTCAGGCGCAGCGCGGTTTCGACATGGACTACTGCGTGCAACTGTCCTTCGACAACCTCAACGCTCCGGAACTCAACGGTTACGGTGTCGACCATGTCGCGGTCGCCGAAGGCCTGGGTTGCAAGGCGCTGCGGGTATTCGAACCGGGTCAGATCCAGCCTGCCCTGCGCAAGGCTCAGGAGATGATTGAAGAGTTCAAGGTGCCGGTGATCGTCGAGATCATTCTGGAGCGCGTGACCAACATTTCCATGGGCACCGAGATCAACGCCGTCAACGAATTCGAAGACCTGGCGCTGGTCGGCAACGATGCGCCAACGGCGATTTCGTTGCTCGATTGATGATCGTTCCCACGCTGATCGTTCCCACGCTCTGCGTGGGAATGCAGCCCGGGACGCTCCGCGTCCCAACAGCGGACGCAGAGCGTCCAATGAGGCATTCCCACGCAGAGCGTGGGAACGATCAGCCCTCACACACTTACGGGAGACCACCATGCCGCGTTTCGCAGCCAACCTGTCCATGCTGTTCACCGAGCAGGATTTTCTTGCCCGTTTCGACGCTGCCGCCAAGGCCGGCTTCAGTGGTGTCGAATACCTGTTCCCCTACGACTTCAGCTCCGCCGAAATCAAGGCCAGGCTCGATGCCAATGGCTTGACCCAGGTGCTGTTCAACCTGCCGGCCGGTGACTGGGCCAAGGGCGAACGCGGTATTGCGTGCCTGCCGGACCGGGTTGAAGAATTCCGCGCTGGTGTCGATCTGGCGATCGCCTACGCCCAGGTGCTGGGCAACACCCAGGTCAACTGCCTGGCCGGTATTCGTCCACAAGGCGTCGACGAGGCTACCGTGGAAAAAACCTTCGTCGCCAACCTCAAGTACGCGGCCGACAAGCTGCAAGCGGCGGGCATCAAACTGGTGATGGAAGCGATCAACACTCGCGACATTCCGGGCTTCTACCTGAACAACACGGCGCAAGCCCTGTCGATTCGTGAGCAGGTCGGCAGCGCCAACCTGTTCCTGCAATACGACATCTATCACATGCAAATCATGGAGGGCGACCTGGCCCGCACCATGGCCGCGCACCTGGATGAGATCAACCACGTGCAATTGGCCGACAACCCAGGGCGCAACGAGCCGGGCACCGGTGAAATCAACTACCGCTTCCTGTTCGAACACCTGGACCGCATCGGTTATCAGGGTTGGGTCGGCTGTGAATACAAGCCACTGACCACCACCGAAGCGGGTCTGGGCTGGTTGAAAACCCATAACGCGATCTGATGTTGAAACAGAACCATTGTGGCGAGGGAGCTTGCTCCCGTTCGGCTGCGAAGCAGTCGTAAACCTGCGAGCAAGTTTTACCTGGCACACCACGGCGGTTGGTTTGGGGTCGCTTCGCAACCCAGCGGGAGCAAGCTCCCTCGCCACAGGATGTGTCTACCTCAGCTACGCGCACATTATTTGGCGACACAAAAACAAGAGGATTTTCTCATGGCTAAAATCGGATTTATCGGCACCGGCATCATGGGCCACCCAATGGCATTGAACCTGCAGAAAGCCGGTCACAGCCTGTTCCTGTCGGCGCACCACGACCCTGCGCCTGCCGACCTGGTGGCCGCTGGCGCCGTTGCGCTGGCGAACCCGAAAGAAGTCGCCCAGGAAGCCGAATTCATCATCGTCATGGTTCCCGATACCCCGCAGGTCGATGACGTGCTGTTCCGCGCCGACGGCGTTGCAGCGGGCGTCAGCAAGGGCAAAGTCGTGATCGACATGAGCTCGATCTCGCCGACGGCCACCAAAACCTTCGCCGCCAAAATCAACGAAAAAGGCGCGCAATACCTCGACGCCCCGGTTTCCGGCGGTGAAGTCGGCGCCAAGGCCGCGACCCTGAGCATCATGGTCGGTGGTGAAGCCGATGCCTTCGAACGCGCCCTGCCGCTGTTCCAGGCCATGGGCAAGAACATCACCCTGGTCGGTGGCAACGGTGACGGGCAAACCGCGAAAGTGGCGAACCAGATCATCGTCGCGCTGAACATCCAGGCCGTGGCCGAAGCGTTGTTGTTCGCCTCGAAAAACGGTGCCGACCCAGCGAAGGTGCGTGAAGCACTGATGGGTGGTTTCGCCTCGTCGAAGATCCTTGAAGTTCACGGCGAGCGCATGATCAAAGGCACCTTCGATCCGGGTTTCCGCATCAGCCTGCACCAGAAGGACCTGAACCTGGCCCTGGCCGGTGCCCGCGAGCTGAACATCAACCTGCCGAACACCGCCAATGCCCAGCAAGTGTTCAGCACCTGCGCGGCCATCGGTGGCAGCAACTGGGATCACTCGGCGCTGATAAAGGGCTTGGAACACATGGCGAATTTCTCGATTCGCGATAAATAACGCCTGTCCCGTACTGATCATTCCCGCGCTCTGCGTGGGAATGCATCCCGGGACGCTCCGCGTCCCTGCCAAAGCGGACGCAAAGCGTCCATTAAGGCATTCCCACGCGGAGCGTGGGAACGATCATTACAGGGAACCGAGTTGCCCTCCAATAACAAGAATTCCGGGAGCCCGCCATGTCGGTCGATCCGCAACAATTGCTGCGCGAGCTGTTTGCCACAGCCATCGACGCGGCCCATCCGCAGCACGTCCTTGAAGCCCATCTGCCAACCGACCGCAGCGGTCGGGTGATCGTCATCGGCGCCGGTAAAGCCGCTGCAGCCATGGCCCAGGTGGTCGAACGCTGCTGGCAGGGTGAAGTGTCTGGCCTGGTAGTGACCCGCTACGGCCACGGCGCCCCATGCGAAAAAATCGAAGTGGTCGAAGCCGCGCATCCAGTACCGGACGCTGCCGGTCTGGCCGTCGCGAAACGGGTTCTGGAACTGGTCAGTAACCTGAGCGAAGACGACCGTGTGATCTTCCTGTTGTCCGGCGGTGGCTCTGCCCTGCTCGCCTTGCCTGCCGCCGGCATCACCCTGGCCGACAAGCAATCGATCAACAAAGCGCTGCTCAAATCCGGCGCGACCATCGGCGAGATGAACTGCGTGCGCAAGCACCTCTCGGCGATCAAGGGTGGGCGTCTGGGCAAAACCTGCTGGCCGGCCACGGTTTACACCTATGCGATTTCCGATGTGCCGGGCGATCTCGCCACGGTCATCGCCTCCGGCCCCACCGTGGCCGACCCGAGCACCTCGGCTGAAGCGTTGGCGATCCTCAAGCGTTATGCCATCGAAGTCCCGACCTCGGTGCGCAACTGGCTGCAAAGCCCCGATTCGGAAACGGTCAAACCCGGCGATCCGAGTCTGGCCCGCAGTCATTTTCAATTGATCGCCCGTCCGCAGCAGTCACTGGAAGCGGCGGCGGTGAAAGCCCGTCAGGCTGGTTTCAGCCCGTTGATTCTCGGCGACCTGGAAGGTGAATCCAGGGAAGTGGCGAAGGTCCACGCCGGCATTGCGCGGCAGATCGTCCAGCACGGCCAGCCGCTGGCGGCGCCGTGCGTGATTCTGTCCGGCGGCGAAACCACCGTCACCGTGCGCGGCAATGGCCGTGGCGGGCGCAACGCCGAATTCCTGTTGAGCCTGACCGACAGCCTCAAAGGCCTGCCCGGCGTCTATGCCCTGGCCGGTGACACCGACGGTATCGACGGCTCCGAAGACAATGCCGGCGCGATCATGACTCCGGAAAGCTATGCCCGTGCCGCCGCCCTAGGCCTGAGTGCAAGCGATGAGCTGGACAACAACAATGGCTATGGCTACTTCGCGGCGCTGGATGCACTGATCGTCACCGAGCCGACTCGCACCAACGTCAACGACTTCCGCGCCATCCTGATTCTCGAGAGCCCTAAACATGACGCCTGACAAGAAGGTCAAAATCCTCGCCACCCTCGGCCCGGCCACCGACGGGATCGACGATATCCGTGAGCTGGTGCGGGCCGGGGTCAATATCTTTCGCCTGAACTTCAGCCACGGCGATCACGCCGACCATGCACAGCGCTATCAGTGGATTCGTGAAGTCGAGCGCCAGCTGAATTATCCGCTGGGGATTC
The DNA here is from genome assembly GCF_058802085.1 of Pseudomonas sp. GW822-FHT02G04. Lineage (NCBI taxonomy): Bacteria > Pseudomonadati > Pseudomonadota > Gammaproteobacteria > Pseudomonadales > Pseudomonadaceae > Pseudomonas > Pseudomonas sp. GW822-FHT02G04. The sequence goes on along the minus strand of NZ_JBXANU010000022.1, from coordinate 37,538 downwards.
TGATGGACCTGCAAGGCCCGAAACTGCGGGTCGGCAAATTCGCCCAGGGCAAAGTGCAGCTGCATCGCGGCCAGGCATTGCGCCTGGATCTGGATGCGACGCCGGGGGATCAGCGCCGGGTCAACCTGCCCCACCCGGAAATCATTGCCGCGCTGGAGCCCGGCATGGACCTGCTGCTGGACGACGGCAAGTTGCGCCTGCGGGTGGTGACCAAGTACGCCGACGCCATCGACACCACGGTGCTCAATGGCGGCGAGCTGTCGGATCGCAAAGGCGTTAACGTGCCGCAAGCGGTGCTCGACCTGAGCCCGCTGACCGCCAAGGACCGTCGCGACTTGAGCTTCGGCCTCGAGCTGGGTGTGGACTGGGTCGCGCTGTCGTTCGTGCAACGCCCGGAAGACATCCGCGAAGCCCGCGCGCTGATCGGCGACAAAGCGTTCTTGATGGCCAAGATCGAGAAGCCATCGGCCGTGACTCAACTGCGGGAAATCGCTGAATTGAGCGATGCGATCATGGTCGCTCGTGGTGACCTCGGCGTGGAAGTGCCGGCCGAAAGCGTGCCGCAGATTCAGAAAAACATCATCGGCACCTGCCGCCAACTCGGCAAACCGGTGGTGGTGGCGACGCAGATGCTGGAGTCGATGCGCTTCTCCCCGGCCCCGACCCGCGCCGAAGTCACCGATGTCGCCAACGCCGTGGCCGAAGGCGCGGACGCGGTGATGCTGTCGGCGGAAACCGCGTCTGGCGAGTACCCGCTGGAAGCCGTGCAGATGATGAGCAAGATCATCCGTCAGGTGGAAAACGGCCCGGATTATCAAACCCAACTGGACGTGAGCCGGCCAAAAGCCGAGGCCACGGTGTCGGACGCCATCAGCTGCGCGATCCGCCGTATCAGCAACGTGCTGCCGGTGGCGGTGCTGGTGAACTACAGCGAGTCCGGCACCTCGAGCCTGCGGGCGGCGCGGGAACGGCCGACGGTGCCGATCCTCAACCTGACGCCGAACCTGCAAACCGCTCGACGTTTAACCGTGGCGTGGGGCGTGCATTCAGTGGTCAACGATCGGCTGCGTCAGGTGGATGAAGTGTGCTCGACAGCGCTGGAAATCGCCCAGGCACAGGGGATGGCTCAGCGCGGGGATACGTTGCTGATTACCGCGGGCGTGCCGTTTGGGCAGCCGGGGTCAACCAATTCGTTGCGCATCGAGACATTAATCTAACCCCTCACAATGATCGTTCCCACGCTCTGCGTGGGAATGCAGCCCGGGACGCTCCGCGTCCCAAGAGCAGACGCAGAGCGTCCATTGAGGCATTCCCACGCAGAGCGTGGGAACGATCTGTACTGACAGCCCCCACCATGCCTGCCAACCACTTCAACACCCACTGCCCCGACTGGGCGACCGCCCTGCTCAACGGTTTCAGCCAGATATTCCTCCAGCGCCATCCGCTGTGCGGGCTGCTGTGTCTGTTAGCGATTCTGTTCACCGCGCCCGCTCTGCTCGGCGGTGCGCTGCTGGGCGGTGTCGCCGGGTTACTTACCGCGCAACGTCGCGGGTATGCCAAGGCGGATCGTCAGGCTGGCCTGTTCAGTTACAACGGTATTCTGCTCGGCCTGCTGCTGAGCCTGTATTTCCCATGGTCAGCACTGTTGCCACCGTTGATCATCGCCTGCGGCGGTCTGAGTGCGATGCTCACTCAGCAATGGCTCAAAGGTGCTCGCGATCATCAATGTCTACCGGCCTATACCGCACCATTCGTTGGGTTGAGTTGGTTGTTGCTCGGCTTTGCCGCACCACAGCAACCTGCTCCGCTGATCGAACTGAACACCCTCAACCTGCTCGCCGCCGAATTGAAAGGCCTGGGGCAAGTCATGTTTCTCGGCCATCCCCTGGCCGGCACGCTGATTGCCGCCGGATTACTGATCGCCGACCGCCGCGCCTTTCTGTGGGCACTACTCGGCTCCGCCGCCGGCCTGGGCTTCGCCTTGCTGCATCACGACACCTCCAGCGCCTTGCAGGGTTTGAGCAGCTACAACCCACTGCTCGCCGCCCTCGCCTTCAGCCCGCAACGCCGCCAACCGTGGCTGCCGCTGCTCGGCATTCTGCTCGCGGTACTGCTCACACCGGGGTTCGCTGCACTGGGCCTGACAACGCTGACCGCGCCGTTCATTCTTGCCTGCTGGCTGATTCGCGCTGGCATTCGGGTATTGCGTCAGGCCGCCATGGACAGCGCACCTTGCGCTGGCGGGGAGAATCACCCTAGGCTGCGCTGATTCTCGATTCAGGCGTTATCCATGGACAGCAGCAAAAACTGGCGTGAAGAGCTTTACGTCATGATCTTCCAGACCGACACCCGGGCCGGTCGGCGTTTTGACAGCATCTTGCTGTTGATCATCCTCGCCAGCCTGGTGATCGTGGTGCTGGACAGTATCGACAGCGTTCACCAGAACTACGCCGACGTGCTGGCGTACATCGAATGGGGCTTCACCGTCATTTTCGTCATCGAATACGGCCTGCGCCTGTATTGCTCGCCCAAGCCGCTGCGCTACGCGTTCAGCTTCTATGGGTTGGTGGATTTGCTGGCGATCGTGCCCGGCATTCTCGCGCTGTATTACAGCGATGCGCAGTACCTGCTGATCATCCGGATCATACGGATGTTGCGGATTTTCCGCGTGCTCAAGCTCAGCCCGTATCTGAAACAAGCCAACTACTTGATGTCGGCGTTGCGCGGCAGCAAGCAGAAAATCGTGGTGTTTCTGCTCAGCGTCAGCACCCTGGTGACGGTATTCGGCACGTTGATGTACGTGATCGAAGGTCCGGAGCACGGCTTCACCAGCATCCCCAAAGGGATCTATTGGGCTATCGTGACGCTGACCACCGTGGGTTTTGGCGACATCGTGCCCAAGACGCCACTGGGTCAGGTGATTTCATCCCTGGTGATGATCACCGGTTACTCGATCATCGCCGTGCCGACGGGGATCTTCACCGCGGAACTGGCCAACGCCATGCGTGGTGAGCAACTGCAACACGACTGCCCGACCTGCAAGAAAAACAGCCACGAACACAGCGCGGCGTTCTGCTCCCGTTGTGGCAATGCGCTGTTTAAGAAAACGGAATAAGCAAAGTGCTTTTTAATCTTTAAACGACTATGCGAGCCCGGCTATAGTCGCTGGCAAATTGCCAACACTTACCATCGAACACGTTTGATAAAACAAGGAATGCGCAGTGAAAAAACTCTTTGGCGCCTCACTTCTGGCCGCTGGCCTGGCCTTGAGCAGCATGGCTCAGGCCGCACCGACCCTGCTTAACGTTTCCTACGACGTGATGCGAGATTTCTACAAGGACTACAACGCTGCCTTCCAGAAACACTGGCAAGCCGAACACAACGAAAACATCACGCTGCAGATGTCCTTCGGCGGTTCCAGCAAACAGGCCCGCTCAGTGATTGATGGCCTGCCGGCTGACGTCATCACCATGAACATGGCCACCGACATCAACGCCTTGGCGGACAACGGCAAACTGGTCCCGGACAACTGGGTCACGCGCCTGCCGAACAACAGCGCGCCGTTCACTTCGGCCACCGTGTTCATCGTACGCAAAGGCAACCCGAAAGCCCTGAAAGACTGGCCGGACCTGCTCAAGGATGGCGTGCAGGTGATCGTCCCCAACCCGAAAACCTCGGGCAACGGCCGCTACACCTACCTCTCGGCCTGGGGCTATGTACTGAAAAACGGCGGTGACGAAAACAAGGCAAAAGCCTTCGTCGGCAAACTGTTCAAACAAGCGCCAGTGCTGGATACCGGCGGCCGTGCAGCCACCACCACATTCATGACCAACCAGATCGGCGACGTGCTGGTGACCTTCGAAAACGAAGCGGAAATGATTGCTCGCGAGTTTGGTCGTGATCAGTTTGAAGTGATCTACCCGAGTGTCTCCGCGCAAGCCGAGCCGCCGGTGTCGGTGGTCGACAAAAACGTCGACAAGAAAGGCACTCGCGCGGCTGCCGAAGAATATCTGAAGTACCTGTGGTCGCCGGAAGGTCAGGAGATTGCGGCTGCCAACTACCTGCGCCCGCGTGATCCGGCGGTGTTGGCGAAGTACACCGATCGCTTCCCGAAAGTGGATTTCCTGTCGGTGGAGAAGACCTTCGGTGACTGGCGTACCGTGCAGAAGACTCACTTCAACGACGGTGGGATTTTCGACCAGATTTACAGCGGTCAGTAATTCCTGAGCTCAATCAAAAGGCGACCTGTGCAGGTCGCCTTTTTTGTGGGATACCGTTACATCGGCGGCGTCACACCATCCTTGCCCGCCGAAATGGATTGAGCGGTCAATGTCCCATCGGCACTCTGGGTCACAAACGTCACGATCTTCACCCCCACCTTCAGCAAACTGCGATCCCCCGGCAACAGGTTGACGACCGGCACATCCTCCGGCACCAGAATCGTCTGCTGGCCACCCTTGTAGTTGACGGTCAGAACCCGGCCGTTGCTGACCACCAGATCGCCCACGCTACCATTGGTCATGCTGCTGCCCTTGACCAGATCAAAAGGCCGATGGCCGTCGCCGCTGCCAGCCAGTTCCGGCGGGAAGACATGGACTTCCAGCGCCTTGAGCGTGCCATCCTCCTGCGGCACGGCAGCCGAGCCGATGTAGCTGCCGGGTTTGATGTCTTCGATATTGGCCAGGGTGACGGCGCGGATTTTGGTGTCCTTGGTCAGGTTGATCACCACGTTTTCGCCGCTGCTGACGTGGACCTTCATGACGTCGGCGCTGATGCCGGTGATCTCGCCGCGCACACCGATGCGCATTCCCGGCGGCACATCGGCGGCCTGAGCAAGACCTGCCGTGAACAAGCTGATCAGGGTAACAACGCAAACGCCGCGGATCAGGTGACGGAGCATCGCATTCATGTTGAAGTGCCTTCCGGTTTATGGAGCGTAAGAGAACATAAGCACGCTATCGAAGAAGATGTTAGTGAATGTATCATCGGATCCCACTGTTCGGACGCATGGTTCATCGACAGACAGTTCACACCTGCGTCACTCATTCCGCAAAGGAATGATTACTATCACTCCAAACCCTCTTCCGCCGCTCTAGCCAGCCGATTAGCCTCTGCTCACTTTCTTCTTGCTCAGCGAGCCACGTTATGAATTCAGCGACTCAGGTGCCCCACGGCACCGCGACAATGACCCGGGGCATGGTGCTGCTTTTCGCCTTCTGCTGCGGCGCGATCGTCGCTAACATCTACTACGCCCAGCCGATCATCGGCCTGATCGCGCCAGACATCGGCCTGACCGACACCATGGCCAGCCTGATCGTTTCGCTGACGCAGATTGGTTATGCGCTGGGCCTGTTCTTCCTGGTGCCGCTGGGTGATCTGCTGGAAAACCGCCGCTTGATGATCATCACCACCGTGGTGGCGATTGCCAGTCTGCTGGGCGCAGCGTTCACCGATCAGCCGAACGTGTTTCTGTTGATCTCGTTGCTGGTGGGTTTCAGCTCGGTGTCGGTACAGATCCTGATTCCACTGGCCGCCCACCTGACGCCGGAAGCGTCGCGTGGCCGCGTGGTCGGCGGGATCATGGGCGGTCTGCTGCTGGGGATTCTGCTGGCCCGGCCGGTGTCCAGCGTAGTGGCCGACCGCTTCGGCTGGCGCGCGATGTTCGTCATCGCTGCAGTGTTGATGGCAGCTATCAGCATCGTCCTGGCCCTTACGGTGCCCAAACGCCAGCCTGATCACAGCGCCTCTTATGGCCAGTTACTGGGTTCGCTCTGGACGCTGCTGCGCCGGCAACCGGTTTTGCGTCAACGGGCCTTTTACCAAGCCTGCATGTTCGCCACCTTCAGCCTGTTCTGGACCGCCGTGCCGCTGGAACTGGCGCGCAATCACGGTCTGTCGCAAACCCAGATCGCGATTTTCGCCCTGGTCGGAGCCATCGGCGCGATTGCCGCGCCCATCGCCGGTCGACTGGCCGATGCCGGCCACACCCGCCTCGCCTCGCTGCTGGCGATGCTGTTCGCCAGCCTGAGCTTCCTGCCGGCCTTCATCCACCCGGCCTACAGCGTCATCGGCCTGGCCGTGACGGGCGTGGTGCTGGATTTCTGCGTGCAAATGAACATGGTCCTTGGTCAACGCGCGGTCTACACCCTCGACGCCAAGAGCCGCGGCCGCCTGAATGCGCTGTACATGACCAGCATCTTCATCGGCGGCGCGTTCGGCTCATCGGTGGCCAGTGCGGTGTACGAACATGGTGGCTGGTTGTGGATCGTGATTGTCGGCAGCGTGTTTCCGTTGCTGGCGTTGTTGCGGTTTTTGAGTGTGTCGGAGAAGGCTGCATTGACGACTGCTTAAGACGCTAAAAGCTTCGCGGGCAAGCCTCGCTCCTACAAAGTCTTGCATTAATCCTGTAGGAGCGAGGCTTGCCCGCGAAGGCGATGTAACTGACCCTCCTCAATGCCGAATCAGCTTCTCCAGCGCAGCATCCGCGAGAAAGGAGGAACGACTTTTGACTTTGTGCTCTCGCACATAACGATCAATGCGCTGAATCACGTAGCCAGGCAGCGTCACGTTGACCTTCTCGGTCTTGCCCAGATACGGCGAGATGTCCAGCTCCAGCATTCCCCAACCCATGTCGGCAAATTCCGGATTCTCGCGGTGCGCGGCCGCAGAGGTCGGCATCGGAATTGACTCCCCGTCCGCCATGATCTCCTGCAGCATGATGTGGGCAATCTCGACTGCCGCGTTGTAAGCATCTTCAAACGTATCCCCGGCCGTCACGGCACCAGGAATATCGGGGATCTGAATACCGATGGCGGTGTTCTCGTCGCCCCACTCGATACAGATTGGGTATTGCATTATGGATCTCCTGCCAAACTGGCTCCCGGGCAATAAAGTCCGGCTCGCCTCCTGATGCTTTTGACCGTCCCGATCGGTAAATCCTTCTTCGGATGAGGGACGGGTATCGTGTAAGGGTTGTAACGGTGAGTGAAGATGTGATGACTGCCGGTGACCCGGTCCAGTGTCCAGCCCGCCTCCATCAGTTCCTTGATCAATAACCTGCTCTGCACCACCAGCCTCCTTGCTCCGGCCCAACAAAAATAACCCTAGGGTTACCTTTACTCAAGCACAAAAATCCGGATCGCGACGCTCGGTTGTTTTACAGGGTGTTGATTTGATCGGGTTGGCCATGTGCAGGGGTTGTTGGTGAGAAGGTCTGAGGCAGCATTCAATCAAGATCAAAAGATCGCAGGCTTCGCCAGCTCCATTAGCTGCGTACACGCGCGATCATCGTCGTACGCGATTCTGTAGGAGCTGGCGAAGCCTGCGATCTTTTCAAATGCCGAAAAGCAAAACGGCGATCCTCAGATCGCCGTTTCCATTCACTGCCCGAATTGTCTGCCCAGCCCACCCGGCACACCGTGGATATCCGTCTCTTCCCATGGCCCGTTCGGGCTGATCGAGCGGCTCCAGCCGTTGTTCCAGCGGTAGTAGGTGCGCTGGCGGTAGAAGGTGTTGGTCTGGTTGTCGAGGACGTAAACACCGAGTTTCGCATCCCAATGGCTATTGCCGCCCGGTGGCGGGGCGAAGCTGGCGGAGGTGCGTGGCGCCGGTTTCGATGGTTTGACCGGCGTGCTCGGCTTGCTCGGCGTGGTCGGTTTGGTGCTCGGCTGCGAGGGCGGGATCGGCGGCAGCCGTTCGGGCTCGTGCTCCTGGACCGCACACGCGCTTAGCCCCAAAACCATCATGCTGAGGAGAGTGATACGAGCGAAGGCGGTCATGGTGGCGTTTCCTGTTATTTATCCGGGCTGTCGATGGTCAGTTTTTGTGGCGCGGTGGTGCTGGTGGCCAAGGGTTGGCTACGACCGATCCATTCGCCGGCAGTCGGTTGGCCGGCGCGGGAGATGCGCGCAACCAGTTGGACTTCGGGGAAGTTCGACAGTTTCAATTGCGGCATCATTGCGTCGGCATCGCCCAGCTCGACGGTCGCTGGCAGGTCGGCAACGGTCAGGCGCTTGGCCGCCAATGGTGCGGGCGGGCCTGCGGTGGCGCGGGCGAAGATGAACACGCTGTCGCCGGGCTGGACCCTGGCTTTCAAGTCGGGCGCCAGATCGACACGCACCTTGAGCAGTGCTGCAACCTTCACTGCCGGAGCCTGAACCTGAGCCACCTTGCCACCGCTGGCTTCAAGCTTCTCGGCAGCCTTGGCGATGCCGCCTTGCAGCGCGACACGGGACTGGTCTTCCGGTGGCAGTTGCACCAACAGGCGATTCCAGTAGTCGATGGCTTCCTGGTAACGCTCGCCTTCGAAGGCCGCGATGCCCAGCAGGCCGAGGCTGGTGACTTCCTTTGGATCGGCTTTCAGTGCTTCGTCGGTCAGGGCCTGGACCTTGTCCGACCACTTCTTGCCATCGGCGAAGTATTGAGCCTGAGCCCACTGCCCGAGCAGTTCCGGCTGGCGACCGGCCAGGTTCACGGTGCGTTCGAAGATCTTCGCCGCATCGCCAGGGCGGTCCTGGGCCATGTAAGTGCGGCCGAGGAAGTACAGGCCTTCGGCCGAATCCGGTTGGGCTGCGACCGCACGCTCCAGGCGACGGGTCATGTCTTCCATCGACTGCGGCGCCTGGGCGAACTCGCGGGTCAGCTCGACTTTGTCGCTGGCACCGAAATGCAGGTACAGCCCAAGGCCCAGCACGGGCACTAGAATCGCTGCCAGCAATGGCAATGGTTTGCCCAGACGCGACACTCGCGGCGCCTCGACGCCCTCAGTGTCGGCAAGCAGTTCACGGGCGGCTTCGGCGCGGCCGGCATTCATCTGTTCGGCGTTGAGTACGCCTTCTTCCTGCTGAGTCTGCAACTCAGCCACGCGCTCTTGATACAGCGCGACGTTCAGCGCCGTACGATCCTCTTCAAGCTGGGCGCGACGACCGCGCAGAACGGGGATCAGCAAAAAACTCAGGGCTACCAGAAGCAGCAGACCTGCAGCGAGCCAGAAATCAATCATGCTTGGTTTTATCCAACAGGTGGTCGAGGCGCTCACGCTCATCAAAAGAGAGCTCATCCTTGCTGTCGGCACGTTGCACGCGACGGCGGCGGACGATCACGGCGATGATCACAAAACCGCCCAGCAGCAGACCGGCGGGGCCGAACCAGAGCAATGCGGTCTTGGCGTTGAGGGCAGGTTTGTAGCGGACGAAGTCACCGTAGCGATCAACCATGAAGTCGATGATCTGCTGGTTGTCCTTGCCCTCGCCGAGCATGCGGAAAATCTCTTTGCGCAGGTCGGCGGCGATCGGTGCGTTGGAATCGGCAATGTCCTGATTCTGGCACTTGGGGCAACGCAGCTCTTTGGTCAGCTCGCGAAAACGCTCGCGATCGCCCTCTTTGGCGAACTCATAGGTGTCGATGGCCGCATGGGCCACGCCGGCCATGCTCAACCCCAGAACGGCGGCGGCAATCCAGCGCTTCATGGCTTGGCCTCGTCGACCAGCGCCTGATACTTGGCCGCCAGTTTTTCGCGCCAGACCTGTTCGTCGATCACCCCGACGAATTTGTCGCGGATGATGCCCTTGGCGTCGATGAAGAAGGTTTCCGGTGCGCCATACACGCCGAGGTTCAGGCCCAAGGTGCCTGCATCGTCACGGACGTCCAGTTGATAGGGGTTGTGGAACTCGGCCAGCCACTTCAAGGCGTCCGCGTTGGTGTCCTTGTAGTTGATGCCGTAGATCACCACGCCCTTCTCGGCCAGTTTGTTCAACACCGGGTGCTCGACCCGGCAGGAAATGCACCAGGTGCCCCACACATTGACCAGTGCCGGTTTACCCAGAATGTCCGCTTTGGTCAGGGTTTTGTCGCCCTGCACCGAGGGCAGGGAAAACTCCGGGAACGGTTTGTCGATCATCGCCGAGGGCAACTCGGCCGGGTTCAGGTACAGCCCCCGATACAGAAAAACAGCAACCACCAGAAAAATCGCCAGCGGCAACAGCATCAACCAACGTCTCATGCAGTGGCTCCCGTCATGCCGAGCGCTTCACGCACGCGGCTTTTTACCTTGACCCGATAACGGCGATCCAGCGCCGCCAGCAACCCGCCTACACCTGTGAGCAGCCCACCGAACCAGATCCAGCGCACGAACGGTTTGACGTGCACCCGAACCGCCCAGGCGCCCTCGCCCAACGGCTCGCCCAGTGCGACGTACAGATCACGGGTAAAACCGGCGTCGATCCCGGCCTCGGTCATCACCGAGTTCTGCACGGTGTACAGGCGTTTTTCCGGGTGCAGCACGCTGACTTCCTTACCGTCGCGGATCACCCGTACGGTGCCCTTGTCGGAGGTGAAGTTCGGGCCTTCGAAGTGCTTGGCGCCTTCGAACACAAACTGGTAACCGGCCAGGCTCATGGACTCACCCGGTGCCAGGCGCAGATCGCGCTCGGCACTGTTCTGGCTCGACAACACGACACCCAGCGCGCACACGGCGATGCCCAAATGCGCAAGTTGCATGCCCCAATAGCTGCGGGTCAGGGTCGGCAGACCTTTGATCAGGCCTTTGTGGCGAGTCTTGTCGAAAATGTCCCGCACACCGGCCAGCAGCACCCAGGCAGCCAACATGAAGGTCGCCAGCACCGCCCAGTTGAAATCGCCATAAGCGACACCCGCCACGACAGCCAACGCGGCGCTGCCAAGCAACACCGGGGTCAGCATGCTCATCAGCCATTTGACCGGGGTGTCTTTCCAGCGCACCAGCATGCCGACCGCCATCACCACCATCAGGATCGCCATCAACGGAATGAACAGCGCGTTGAAATACGGCGGGCCGACCGACAGTTTGGCGCCGGTCATCGCATCGAGAATCAGCGGATACAAGGTGCCGAGCAGGATCATTGAAGCAGCCACCACCAGCACCAGATTGTTACCCAGCAGCAGGGTTTCCCGAGACCAGAGGTTAAAGCCCACATGGCTCTTGACCACCGGGGCGCGCAGGGCGAACAGCGTCAGCGAACCGCCGACCACAAACAGCAGGAAAATCAGGATGAACACGCCGCGCTCAGGGTCGGACGCAAAGGCGTGAACCGAGGTCAGCACGCCGGAACGTACCAGGAAGGTCCCGAGCAAGCTCAACGAGAACGCGGCAATGGCCAACAGCACGGTCCAGCTCTTGAACACGCCACGTTTTTCCGTGACCGCCAACGAGTGAATCAGTGCCGTGCCCACCAGCCAAGGCATGAAGGACGCGTTTTCCACCGGATCCCAGAACCACCAGCCGCCCCAGCCGAGTTCGTAGTAGGCCCACCAGGAACCCAACGTGATACCGATGCCAAGGAAGGCCCAGGCGACGATCGTCCACGGACGGGACCAGCGTGCCCACGCCGCATCGAGACGACCGCCCAGCAGCGCGGCGATGGCGAAGGCGAAGGCCACGGAGAAGCCGACGTAACCCATGTACAGCATCGGCGGGTGAACGATCAGGCCGATGTCTTGCAGCAGAGGATTAAGATCGCGCCCGTCCGCCGGCATCTGCGGCAGGATCCGGGCGAAAGGGTTAGACGTCAGGATCAGGAACAGCAGGAAACCCGTGCTGATCATGCCCATCACCGCCAGCACCCGGGCCAGCATCACTTGCGGCAACTGTCGGGAGAACACCGACACCGCGAAGGTCCAGCCGCCGAGGATCAACGCCCACAGCAGCAACGAACCTTCGTGAGCGCCCCACACGGCGCTGAACTTGTAGTACCACGGCAGCGCGCTGTTGGAGTTGCTGGCCACATAGGCGACAGAGAAGTCGTCCGCCATGAACGCATAGGTCAGACAACCGAAAGCAAACAGCAAAAACGCGAACTGCCCCCACGCGGCCGGCTGGGCCAGGCTCATCCACAAACGGTCGCCGCGCCAGGCACCGAGCAACGGCACCACGGCCTGCACCAACGCAAAACACAACGCCAGGATCATGGCCAGATGGCCGAGTTCGGGGATGAACAGCCCTGAACTGTAAAGTGCGGAAGTCATCAGTTAGCCCTCCTTGGCTTGCGTAGGTGCCGACTGACCACTGTCTTTCAACGCCTTGGTCACTTCCGGCGGCATGTACTTCTCGTCGTGCTTGGCCAGCACTTCGTCGGCCACCACCACGCCGTCAGCGTTGAGCTTGCCGAGGGCAACGATGCCCTGCCCTTCGCGGAACAGGTCCGGAAGGATGCCGCGATAGCTGATGGTCACGGATTTGTTGAAGTCGGTGACGATGAATTTCACGTCCAGGGAATCGCCGGAGCGTTGCAGCGAGCCTTTTTCGACCATGCCGCCCGCGCGGATACGCGTGTCTTGCGGCGCTTCGCCATTGGCGATCTGGGTCGGGGTGTAAAACAGATTGATGTTCTGCTGCAGGGCGCTCAGGGCCAGGCCGACGGCAGCGCCGACACCGACCAGGATCGCGAGAATGATGACAAGACGCTTTTTACGCAGCGGATTCACTGGCCGTTCTCCCGGCGCAAACGACGCGCCTCTTGTTGCAGATACCGCTTGCGGGCCAGGATCGGCGCCGCCACGTTGAGGGCCAGCACCGCCAGGCAAATGCCATAGGCTGACCAGACATACAGGCCGTGATGGCCCATGGCGAGAAAGTCGCCGAATGAAGCGAAACTCATCGAGCGGCCTCCAGACTGTTCTGCACTTCGGATTTCACCCAGCTCGCCCGGGCTTCGCGCTTGAGCACTTCAAGGCGCATGCGCAGCAACAGCACCGCGCCGAAGAAACAGTAGAAACCCAGCACCGTCAGCAGCAGTGGCAACCACATCTCGGCGGGCATCGCCGGTTTTTCGGTGAGGGTGAACGTCGCGCCCTGGTGCAGGGTGTTCCACCACTCCACCGAGTATTTGATGATCGGGATGTTGATCACGCCGACAATCGCCAGCACCGCGCAGGCCTTGGCCGCGCTGTCACGATTGCTGATGGCGTTGCCCAGCGCAATAAGACCGAAGTACAGAAACAGCAGAATCAACATGGACGTAAGTCGCGCATCCCAGACCCACCACGAACCCCAGGTCGGTTTACCCCAGATCGCCCCGGTAACCAGCGCCACGGCGGTCATCCAGGCACCGATCGGGGCGGCGCATTGCAGGGCGACGTCGGCCAGTTTCATTTTCCACACCAGCCCGACAATGCCGCACACGGCCAGCATCACATAGATCGACTGCGCCAGCATGGCGGCAGGAACGTGGATATAGATGATTCGAAAGCTGTTGCCTTGCTGGTAGTCCGGCGGTGCGAAGGCCAGGCCCCAGACCACGCCGACGCTAATCAGCAGCAACGCCGCGACGCTCAGCCAGGGCAGCAATTTGCCACTGATGCCGTAAAACCATTTGGGCGAGCCGAGCTTATGAAACCAGGTCCAGTTCATTGCTGTTTCCATCACGGTTGCTGTTCGTTATCACGAAACAGCCAAAGGGTCTTTACTGGTTAAATTTTAACCAGACCTCATTATTCGCCGACACTGATCTTCAGGCCAGCAGCTATTGCAAAAGGTGCCAGGGTTATCGCCAGGGCGGTCAGGCTACCAAGCCACAAGAGATAACCGGTCGCCGGCATGCCCTGCAATGCCGCCTGCAAGGCGCCACTGCCGAGAATCAATACCGGGATGTACAGCGGCAGAATCAGCAGTGCCAGCAACAGGCCACCACGCTTCAATCCAACCGTCAGCGCTGCGCCCACCGCACCGAGCAGGCTCAACACCGGTGTACCGAGCAATAAAGAAAGCAGCAACACCGGCAGACAAGCGGCAGGCAAACCGAGCATCAGCGCCAGCAATGGCGCGAGCAAAACCAGTGCCAGGCCGGAAAAGGCCCAGTGTGCCAGCACCTTGGCCAACACCAGAAGAGGCAAGGGGTGCGACGAAAGGACCCACTGTTCAAGGGATCCGTCTTCGAAATCACTGCGGAAGAGCCCGTCCAGCGAGAGCAAAACCGATAAAAGCGCCGCCACCCAGACCAGCCCCGGAGACAAGGTTTGCAACAATTGAGTCTCGGGACCGACCGCCAGCGGGAACAAGGAAACAACGATGGCGAAAAATACCAGCGGGTTCGCCAATTCGGCAGGACGGCGGAACAGCAAACGAGCCTCACGGGCGACCAACAGGCCGAAAACACTCATACGGCCCAATTCCCCAAATCAATGTCGCGATAGCCGGCCGGCATCCGGCCCAGCGTGTGGTGAGTGGTCAGCACCACCATGCCGCCGCGCTCGCAGTGCGCGGCCAGGTGTTCTTCGAGTTGCGCCACACCTTGTTTGTCGAGCGCGGTGAACGGCTCGTCGAGGATCCACAGCGGCGGGCTGTCCAGGTACAACCGCGCCAAGGCCACACGACGTTGCTGGCCGGCAGACAGGGTGTGACAGGGAACATCCTCGAAACCGCGCAGCCCCACCGCTGCCAGCGCTTGCCAGATTGCCTCATGGGACGCCGGTTGATGCAAGGCGCAGAGCCAGCTGAGGTTTTCCTCGGGGGTCAGCAGATCCTTGATGCCGGCGGCATGGCCGATCCACAGCAGGTTGCGCGCCAGTTCGCTGCGTTGTTCGTTCAGTGGCTGGCCGTTGAGCAACACTTGACCGGCGGTCGGGTGCATCAGACCGCAAAGCAGACGTAACAGGCTGGTCTTGCCACTGCCGTTAGGGCCGCTGATCTGTAACATTTCGCCACTGGCCAGTCGCAATTCGAGATTTTCGAAGAGCAGCCGAAGGTCTCGCTCACAGGCAAGGGCAACGGTTTGCAGGACAGGACTGGTCAAGGGTTCACGGGCCTTATACGGTTCAAGTCGGCTCTGGCGCGGCCGTTAAAGAGATGCAGCATAGATGCTATGACGGCTTGTTCTAGAGAGCTGCGTCAATCAATTGCAATGTTTTCGCCACTCAGCGAAAGACGGGCGGCATTATACATGCCGTACCTTACTCTCAAGAGTGCAATTTCCTCAGGTTGTGTCCGCGTATGACAGGCGAAATGAACATCCTCCCGCTCCCGCCAACCACCCCGGCGACTTCGCGCCCATTGGTGGTCAGCGGCGAGTTGCTCAATCTGCTGACGCCGATGGAGGGCCTGATCACGGCCGGTCAGACCGCCAAGGCTGAAGTGCTGTCGCTCAAGCAGGCGGATCAGACCTTTCAACTGTTGCTCAAGGTCACCCTCGACAACGGCCGCCAGACCACAGTCCAGGCCACCAGCACTCAGCCGTTGCCCCAGGGCGCCAGCCTGACGATTACCCAGCCATCGGCGGGCAATCTGGCGGTCACGGTGCAACAGGCCATCGCCTCCAGCATCGCCACCCTTACCCGTATCGACACGGCGCAACTGCCGGCCGGCACCTTGCTGCAAGGCAAAGTGCTGACCTCCCAAGTGATGCCGCAGGTGCCGGGCCAGCCGACGGTGTTTCGCTCGATGGTGAGCCTGCTCAACACCGCGCTGAGCGGCAGCACGTTGAGTATCGACAGCCCAACGCCGCTGCGCATCGGCACCTTGCTGAGCGCCCTGGTGCAGGACACTCAGACACTCAAATTCGTGCCGTTGAGCAGCCGTCAGGAACAGTTGGTGGTGACGCAACAACTGGTCAGCCAGCAAAGTCGTCAGGGTTCTCTGGACGGCTTGATCAAAGTCCTGCAAAACCTGCCACCGCCGGATCAGACCTCCAGCGACCTGCGCGCCGCCGTGGACAAATTGCTCGCCGGCCTGCCGGACGTTCAACAACTGAGTACGCCCAAAGGCCTGGCCCAGGCGCTGGCCAACAGTGGCCTGTTCCTCGAAGCCAAATTGCTGACCGGACAAAACCCGACGCTGGTGCCAGACATGAAAGGCGACCTGCTCAAGCTGATCGCCCAACTGACGCCGAGCCTGCCGGCCAACACCAATCTCAACGCCATCATCGCCGCCAACACCCTGGCCCAGGCGATGCCGAGTTTCGTGCGCAATGCCCTCGGCATGCTCGGGCAAGTCAGCGCCAAACCGTCGCCTACCAGCTTCCCACTGCCCGAGCGCCTGCTGCAAAGCGCGGAAGGCGAAAATGATCTCGAGCACCTGCTGCGCCTGGCTGCGGCGGCGGTTTCACGTTTGCAAAGTCATCAGCTGTCGAGCCTTGAGCAGACTGGCGTCACCAGTGACGGGCGGTTGATGAGCACCTGGCAACTGGAAATCCCCATGCGCAACCTGCAGGACATCGTGCCGTTGCAGGTCAAATTCCAGCGCGAAGAAGCCCCCGAAAAAGAACAACCGCGCGAACGCCGCGACGAACGCGAACCCAAGCAACCGCTATGGCGCGTCGAGCTGGCGTTCGACATGGAACCGTTGGGGCCGTTGCAGGTTCAGGCCCAACTGATCAAAGGCAGCCTCTCCAGTCAGCTGTGGGCCGAGCGGCCGTACACCGCGAGCCTGATCGAAAGCAATCTGGCCGCGCTGCGCCAGCGCCTGCTGGACTCCGGGCTGAACGTCGGCGATCTGGATTGCCACCTCGGCACACCGCCACAAGGCCCTCAAACCCGTCTCGAACAACGCTGGGTCGACGAAACCGCATGAACGAATCCACCGCACCGCGCCAGGCCATCGCCCTCAAATACGACGGCAGCCACGCCCCTACCCTCACGGCCAAAGGTGACGAAGAACTGGCTGAAGAAATTCTGCGGATTGCCCGGGATTATGAGGTGCCGATTTACGAAAACGCCGAGTTGGTGAAACTGCTGGCGCGGATGGAATTGGGAGAGAGTATTCCGGAAGAGTTGTATCGCACGATTGCCGAGATCATTGCGTTTGCCTGGAATCTGAAAGGCAAGTTTCCGGCGGGGCATGATCCGCATGCGGTGACGGTGGAGAAGGATGTCACCGACCGCGGGGATGATTATTGAATCTTTGTTGAATGCAAAAAGATCGCAGCCTCGTTTCACTCGACAGCTCCTACATTGGGATGGTGTACGCCCTGTAGGAGCTGTCGAGTGAAACGAGGCTGCGATCTTTTGCTCTTCTCAGTTCCTGTGCAACTTGCTCATCAACTCCGCCTCAGCCTGGGTCAAGCCGCAAGACTGAGTCAGCTCATCGACGCTGGCCCCCATCCCCACCAGACGCGCAGCCTGGGCGAATGAAAGGCTCGACGGATCACGTTGCTCCAACTGCGTCAGTTTGTCCGGCAATGGCCCGACCACCGCGCGCAGTTCGTGCAGGTCTTCACCCATGCGCACGTTGCCGTTCTGGTAGTCGTCGACGCGCTTGGCCAGGTCCTTGATGCGCTGATCGCGCAACGCATCACCCTGGGCCTGTTGTGCGGCGATCTGCCTTTGAGCGCGGATGTACGCCAGGAACATCGCCAGCGTGCCTGCCCACAAGAGGAACAGGACAATCACAGCCACCTCAAGAATCAATCAGATACTCTCCAGTTCCGACCATTCTTCTTCGCTCATCATCTTGTCCAGCTCGACCAGGATCAGCAGTTCATTGTTCTTGTTGCACACGCCTTGAATGAACTTGGCGGACTCTTCGTTACCGACGTTCGGTGCGGTCTCGATTTCCGACTGACGCAGATAAACCACTTCAGCCACGCTGTCGACCATGATCCCGACCACTTGCTTGTCGGCTTCGATGATGACGATGCGGGTGTTGTCGCTGACGTCGACCGTGCCCAGACCGAAACGCTGGCGGGTGTCGATCACGGTGACCACATTGCCGCGCAGGTTGATGATGCCCAGCACGTAGCTCGGGGCACCCGGCACCGGAGCGATTTCGGTGTAGCGCAGGACTTCCTGAACGCGCATCACGTTGATGCCGTAGGTTTCATTGTCCAGCTTGAAGGTGACCCATTGCAGGATCGGATCTTCGGAACCTTTTGCCGCCGTCGCCTTGTCATTCATACCCAGACCCCTCGAAAAACCGCCCTAGCGGTGTGTATTCAGTGCACCGGCACTTGAATGCCGATGCGTGTTTTTTATGTCGGTTTGTGGTTCGGCTTACTGCCGCCCATGTGCTTCGCCCCGCCGCTGGCGATCAATTCGGCCAGTGCGGCAACATCGAGCAAGGCGCACATGTGTTCAATCACCGTGCCGGCGAGCCATGGTCGCTGCCCCCGGTGACTTCTCCATTTGATTTCATTCGGGTCCAGGCGCAACGAACGGCTGACCTGATGCACCGCCAGCCCCCACTCATAGCCCTGAACCGAAATAACGTATTGCAAGCCCTGGCGGAAATCATCGCGGTAGCGGTCCGGCATGACCCAGCGTGCGGTATCCAGCACTTTCAGGTTGCCGGCCTGGCTCGGCAGGATCCCGAGGAACCATTCCGGCTGACCGAACAACGGTGTCAGCTCGTGACCGGCCAGGGAATAAATCGAGCCCAGGCACACCAGCGGCACCGCCAGGGTCAACCCGGCGACGTCGAACAACAGGCATTCGAACGGCTCGGCCGCCCAGGCCGGGCGATCGTCGTTTTCCACCGGAGGCGGCGTGTTGCTCGGCGGCAGATGAACTTCCACCACTGGCGGCACCAACGCTTGCAGCAACGGCGCAATTGTCGACACGGGCGCCAGAATCGGTGCCGGCGCTTCGATCACGGCCACCGGTGCCTTCGCCACTGGCGCAACAACGGGGGCCGCGACCACTGCCGGCTTCTGCGCATCGCGAGCCTGCTCTTCGAGCACCGCCGCCTGGAACTCGTCCAGGGCAGCTTCAGCCTCGACAACCTCGGGCAGTGCTTCGACTTCTGGCAACAACTCTTCAGTCGCGTCCTGCAGCAATCCGTCCAGATAGGACTGAAGGGCCAATTGCGGACGCGAAGTGATCTTCACCGGCCGATTCATGAGCGCTCCCCCGTAGGAGCGAGGCTTGCCCGCGAAAAACGATAACGCGATTTAACTGCTAAGACTGCGGCGCCTATTTCGCGGGCAAGCCTCGCTCCTACAAGGGCTAGGCTCATCTCAAGCCACCTGCGGAACGAGTTGCTGCGCTAGCAGGTGCTTGAGCAGTGCGCGGTATGCGAGAACACCACGACTCTTGCCATCGAATTGCGAAGGCGTCAGCCCTGCCCGGCTCGCGTCACGCAAGCGGGTGTCGATCGGTATGTAGCCTTGCCAGATTTCTTCCGGGTACTTGTCGCGCAGCACACGCAGGGTGCCGAGAGAAGCCTGGGTGCGGCGGTCGAACAGGGTCGGTACGATGTTGAACGGCAGCGCCAGTTTGCGCGAGCGGTTGATCATCGCCAAGGTGTTGACCATGCGTTCCAGGCCTTTGACCGCCAGGTGCTCGGTCTGCACCGGAATCACCAACTGCTGGCTGGCCGCCAAGGCATTGACCATCAGCACGCCGAGCAACGGCGGGCTGTCGATCACGGCGTAATCGAAGTCCTGCCACAATTGCGCCAGGCTCTTGGCGATTACCAGGCCCAAACCACTCTGGCCCGGCGACTGGCGCTCAAGGGTTGCCAGCGCGGTGCTCGATGGCAACAGGGAAATGCGTTCGTCACTGGTGGGCATCAGCAACTGACCGGGCAAGCCTTGCGGCACGCTGCCCTTGTGCAGAAACAGGTCGTAGCTGCTGTGTTCCAGGCTGTCGGGGTCGTAACCGAAGTAACTGGTCATGGAGCCGTGGGGGTCGAGATCGACCACAACCACGCGCTTGCCCGCCTCAGCCAGCAAACCGGCTAAAGCGATGGAGGAAGTGGTTTTACCGACACCACCCTTTTGATTGGCGACTGCCCAGACTCTCATTCGGATTGTTCCTCCCGGTCGAAAAGGCCAACCGAGAAATAGCTCAACGTATTAATGCGGGTGACGGAGAATTGACGGCACTCTCGCGTCCCGGCGACTTGACCGGGGTCGGTGCAGTTTGTGTGCCAGCCCGCTTCAATGCGGCATCCGGTTGTGCATGGGCCGTTCCGGTACCGGTGAGACTGCGGCGTACGTCGAGATTGCGTGACACCACCAGCACCACCCGACGGTTGCGCGCGCGGCCTTCGACGGTGGCGTTGTTGGCCACTGGCTGGAACTCGCCGTACCCCACCGACGCCAGGCGACCGGGGTTCACGCCCTGCATCGCCAGCATGCGCACGATACTCGCCGAACGGGCCGAGGACAGTTCCCAGTTGGTCGGGTATTGCGCGGTACGGATCGGTTGATCGTCGGTGAAACCTTCGACGTGGATCGGGTTGTCGAACGGCCGGAGGATCGCGGCGACCTTGTCGATGATGTTGAAGGCGATGTCGCTGGGCATCGCGTCGCCGCTGCCGAACAACAGGCTGGAATTGAGTTCGATCTCGACCCACAACTCGTTGCCGCGCACGGTCATCTGATTGGAACTGATCAAGTCGCCGAACGCCGCGCTGATGTCATCGGCGATGCTTTTGAGCGGATCTTTGGCGGCCTGGGCGATGCCGGCGTCGATCTGTTCACTGTCCTTGACCAGCGGCTTGGCCGGGGTCACGGTCTTCGGTCGCTCTTCACCGATGGGGATCGGTTTGAGGGCGCGGTCAGAGTCGGTAAACACCCCGATCAACGCCTCGGAGATGATTTTGTACTTGCCTTCGTTGATCGACGAGATCGAGTACATCACCACGAAGAACGCGAACAGCAAGGTAATGAAGTCGGCGTAGGAAACGAGCCAACGTTCATGGTTTACGTGTTCTTCATGCTGCCTGCGACGAGCCATGATCCATTTCCCCCATCAATCCATGAAGCCCTGAAGCTTCAACTCAATAGAGCGAGGGTTTTCACCTTCGGCGATCGACAGGATCCCTTCCAGCAACATTTCGCGATAGCGCGACTGCCGTAACGCAATGGACTTGAGCTTGGCGGCAATCGGCAACAGCACCAGGTTGGCACTGGCCACGCCGTAGATGGTGGCGACGAAGGCGACGGCAATGCCGCTGCCCAGTTGCGATGGATCGCCCAGGTTGCCCATCACGTGGATCAGGCCCATCACCGCACCGATGATACCGATGGTCGGCGCATAGCCGCCCATGCTTTCAAAGACTTTGGCGGCTTCGATGTCGCGGCTTTCCTGGGTGTAGAAATCCACTTCCAGAATGCTGCGAATCGCTTCCGGCTCGGCGCCGTCGACCAGCAGTTGCAGGCCTTTGCGCGAGTAGCTGTCGGGTTCGGCGTCGGCCACCCCTTCCAGCCCGAGCAAACCTTCCTTGCGGGCGGTCAGGCTCCAGTTCACCACGCGATCAATGCCGCCGGCCAGGTCCACGCGAGGCGGAAACAGAATCCAGGCAAGAATCTGGATGGCGCGCTTGAAGGCACTCATCGGCGATTGCAGCAGCGCGGCACCGATGGTGCCACCGAGTACGATCAACGCCGCCGGGCCGTTGGCCAGCGCGCCGAGGTGACCGCCTTCAAGGTAGTTGCCGCCGATGATGGCGACGAACGCCATGATGATCCCGATAAGGCTGAGCACATCCATCAGATGCAAGCCTCGACCAAGTGCCGGCCGATGTCATCGAGGCTGTACACCGCGTCCGCGAGTTCGGCTTTGACGATGGCCATCGGCATGCCGTAGATCACGCAGCTGGCTTCATCCTGAGCCCATATCGCACTGCCGCCCTGTTTGAGCAGACGCGCGCCTTCGCGACCGTCGGCGCCCATGCCGGTCAGTACCACCGCCAGAACTTTGTCGCCATAGGACTTGGCCGCCGAACCGAAGGTGATGTCCACGCATGGCTTGTAGTTCAGACGCTCATCGCCCGGCAGGATTTTCACCGCACCACGGCCGTCGATCATCATCTGTTTGCCACCCGGTGCCAGCAGCGCCAGGCCCGGACGCAGGATGTCGCCATCCTCGGCTTCCTTGACACTGATGCGGCACAGCTTGTCCAGGCGCTCGGCGAAGGCCTTGGTGAAGGCTGCCGGCATGTGCTGGATCAACACGATGGGTGCCGGGAAGTTGGCCGGCAACTGGGTCAGAACCCGTTGCAGCGCAACCGGGCCGCCGGTGGAGGTACCGATGGCGACCAATTTGTAGGCTTTGCGTTTCGGCGCAGGAGACGACGGGGCCGCGGCATGGGTGCGAGCCGCAATCGGTGCCGGTGCCGGACGCGCAGGCGCGCTGCTGCCGTAGCTGCCGACGCTCGAAGGCGCAGGCGTCGGGGCTGGCGCAACTACCGGAGCCGGAGGGGTGTAGGCACTGACACGACGGTTACTGCGCGAGATACTGAGAATCTTCTCGCACAGCAGTTGCTTGACCTTCTCCGGGTTACGGGAGATGTCTTCGAAATTCTTCGGCAGGAAGTCCACCGCGCCGGCGTCCAGCGCATCGAGGGTGACCCTGGCGCCTTCGTGGGTCAGCGAGGAGAACATCAACACCGGGGTCGGGCAGCGCTGCATGATGTGCCGCACCGCCGTGATGCCATCCATCATCGGCATCTCGTAGTCCATGGTGATCACGTCTGGCTTGAGGGCCAGGGCCTGATCGATCGCCTCTTTTCCGTTGGTCGCCGTACCGACGACCTGGATATTTGAATCCGCTGCAAGAATTTCCGAGACGCGGCGGCGGAAAAACCCCGAATCGTCCACCACCAGGACTTTGACTGCCATAAACACTCCGTTAGACGGGGCGAGGCTCTGGCGCCCCGCTCCCCCAGAATCAAATACGCCGCGCGGCGTAACGCTTGAGCATGCTCGGAACATCGAGAATCAGAGCAATGCGGCCGTCACCGGTGATGGTGGCGCCGGACATGCCCGGGGTTCCCTGGAGCATTTTGCCCAATGGCTTGATGACCACTTCTTCCTGGCCCACCAACTGATCGACGACGAAGCCGATCCGTTGAGTGCCCACCGAAAGGATCACCACATGGCCCTCGCGCTGCTCTTCGTGAGCGGCGGAGCTGACCAGCCAGCGCTTGAGGTAGAACAAGGGCAGCGCCTTGTCCCGCACGATCACCACTTCCTGGCCGTCCACCACGTTGGTGCGCGACAGGTCGAGGTGGAAGATCTCGTTGACGTTCACCAGCGGGAACGCGAACGCCTGGTTGCCGAGCATGACCATCAGCGTCGGCATGATCGCCAGGGTCAACGGGACCTTGATGACGATCTTCGAGCCTTTGCCCTTGGTCGAGTAGATATTGATGGTGCCGTTGAGCTGGGCGATCTTGGTTTTCACCACGTCCATGCCCACGCCACGACCGGACACGTCGGAGATCTCGGTCTTGGTCGAGAAGCCCGGCGCGAAGATCAGGTTGAAGCAATCGGACTCGCTGAGACGGTCCGCTGCATCCTTGTCCATCAGGCCTTTCTTCACGGCGATGCTGCGCAAAACATCAGCGTCCATGCCCTTGCCGTCATCAGAGATGGACAGCAGGATGTGGTCGCCTTCCTGTTCTGCGGACAGGATCACTTTGCCGCTGCGAGGCTTGCCCATCGCTTCGCGATCGGTCGGCTCTTCGATACCGTGGTCGACCGAGTTGCGCACCAAGTGGACCAACGGGTCGGCCAGGGCCTCGACGAGGTTCTTGTCGAGGTCGGTTTCTTCGCCGACCAGTTCCAGGTTGATCTCTTTCTTGAGCTGGCGAGCCAGGTCGCGAACCAGACGCGGGAAGCGACCGAAGACTTTCTTGATCGGCTGCATCCGGGTCTTCATGACCGCGGTTTGCAGGTCGGCCGTGACCACGTCGAGGTTCGACACGGCTTTGGACATGGCTTCGTCGCCGCTGTTGAGGCCCAGACGGACCAAGCGGTTACGCACCAGTACCAGCTCGCCGACCATGTTCATGATTTCATCGAGACGCGCGGTGTCGACCCGCACGGTGGTCTCGGCTTCGCTGGTCGGTTTTTCCGGTGGCGGCGCGGCCGGGGCACGAGCAGCAGCCGGTGCCGCGGCAGCAGCAGGCTTGGGTGTTTCGGCTTTTGGCTCGGGCGCTTTGGCAACAGGTGCCGGCGCCACAGCCTTGGCGACTGGAGCCGACACTGCAGCAACAGCCGAAGCAGTGCCCACTTCAGTGAACTTGCCCTTGCCGTGCAATTCGTCGAGCAGCGATTCGAATTCGTGATCGGAGATCAGATCGCTACCGGCCGCAGCGGCGGTTGGCACAGCCGGGGCTGGCGCCGAAGCGATTGCCGATTCCAGGGCATCGACCGCAAAGTTGCCTTTGCCGTGCAGCTGGTCGAGCAGTGCTTCGAACTCGTCGTCGGTGATGTCGGAGCTGTCGCCGGCGGCTTTCGGAGCAGCCGGTGCGGCGGGCGCTGCGGCCACCGCATCGGCGGCGAACTGACCTTTGCCGTGCAATTGATCGAGCAACGACTCGAACTCGGCATCGGTGATTTCGTCACTGGCTGCTGCATCGGCGGCAGGCTGCGAAACAGGCTGCGCAGCGGCTACGGGCGCCTCGGCCTGGGCCTTGACGGCGTTCAGCGAGTCCAGCAGTTGTTCGAATTCGTTATCGGTAATGTCGCCCGATTCGCTTTCGGCGACCGGAGCTTCAACCACTTCAGCGACCGGTGCCGGTGCGGCTTCCATTTGCGGCTCGGCCAGACGGGCCAGCGCCGCGAGTAACTCAGGCGTGGCAGCCGTGATCGGGCTGCGTTCGCGGACTTCGCTGAACATGCTGTTCACCGCGTCCAGCGCTTCGAGAACCACGTCCATCAGTTCCGAGTCGACGCGACGCTCCCCCTTGCGCAGGATGTCGAACACGTTCTCGGCGATGTGACAGCACTCCACCAGCTCGTTGAGCTGGAGGAAGCCGGCGCCCCCTTTTACAGTGTGAAAACCGCGAAAAATTGCATTGAGCAAGTCCGCATCATCAGGTCGGCTTTCCAGCTCGACCAGCTGCTCGGACAGTTGCTCTAGAATCTCGCCGGCCTCAACCAGGAAATCCTGAAGGATCTCTTCATCGGCGCCGAAGCTCATTAAGGGGGTGCTCCTACAGGTCTAAAAACCCAAAAAACTAAAATCCAAGACTGGATAGCAAATCGTCCACATCGTCCTGACCGGACACAACGTCTTCTCTTTTATCGGCATGAATCTGCGGACCTTCACCCTGAGAGAGATGTTTTTGTGGATCTTTTTCAGCCAGCATCGCTTCACGGTCATGTTCGATACCCGCGAAGCGGTCTACGTGACTGGCCATGAGTACAAGCTTGAGCAGGTTGCTTTCAACTTCGGTGACCAATTGGGTCACACG
Organism: Pseudomonas sp. GW822-FHT02G04; assembly: GCF_058802085.1. Taxonomy (NCBI): domain Bacteria; kingdom Pseudomonadati; phylum Pseudomonadota; class Gammaproteobacteria; order Pseudomonadales; family Pseudomonadaceae; genus Pseudomonas; species Pseudomonas sp. GW822-FHT02G04. Next base: position 12,427 of record NZ_JBXANU010000022.1, on the reverse strand, counting down.
CTTGATCACCTGACCGGTGAGGTCCTGGTAATCCTGGGCCAGCAGTATGTCGTTGAGGTTGCTCGACACGACGCGGTTGTCCTCACAGCTGCGTGTCAGGAAACCATCGACCCGCCGGGCCAGTTCGCGGAACTCTTCAGCCCCGACTTCGCGACGCATGAACCGTCCCCAATCCGTGCTCAGCGCCTGGGCTTCATCGCTCAGGCTGTTGATCAGCGGCGTGGCGTTTTCCACCAGGTCCATGGTGCGGTTGGCCGCGGCCTCGGTCAGCTTGACCACATAGGACAGGCGCTCGGTGGCATCCGTGATCTGAGACACTTCCTCGGCTTGCGGCATGTGCGGGTCAATCTGGAAATTGACGATCGCGCTATGCAGCTCGCGGGTGAGCTTGCCCACTTCCTGATACAGGCCGCGGTCACGGGTCTGGTTGAGCTCATGGATCAGTTGCACAGCGTCGCCAAACTTGCCTTTTTCAAGGCTGTCGACCAGTTCGACCGCGTGTTTTTTCAGGGTCGACTCGAAATCGCCCTGTGAAGATTCGTTATGCTCCATAGCTCCCCCGTGCGCAGTACATCAGCCGATGCGTTCGAAAATCTTCTCGATTTTTTCTTTCAACGCCTGGGCTGTGAAGGGTTTGACCACATAGCCGTTAACACCGGCCTGGGCCGCTTCGATGATTTGCTCGCGCTTGGCTTCGGCGGTCACCATCAGCACCGGCAGGTGCTTGAGCCTTTCATCAGCGCGCACCGCACGAAGCAGGTCGATGCCGGTCATACCGGGCATGTTCCAGTCGGTAACCAGAAAATCGAAGTTACCGCTTTGCAGCATCGGCAACCCGGTCAGCCCGTCATCGGCTTCGGCGGTGTTGGTGAACCCAAGGTCACGCAACAGGTTTTTTATGATCCGCCGCATCGTTGAGAAGTCATCAACGATGAGGATTTTCATGTTCTTGTCCAATTCGACCTCCAAGCAGTCTTAAACGCGCCCAGCACCTGGACGCGCCATTTCAATCAATCCGGCAAAGCACTCAATGACGGTCTGGAGCACAACAGATCGAGACCGGTACGGTTCAACACCACACCAGCTCCATTCGCAGTGTCCCCACACTGCCTTCAGCGCGCTCGCCACTCCCCCAAACGCCCCCGCAAACGGGCCGCGCACTGGCTGTGTAACTGGCTGACCCGAGATTCACTGACCCCCAGGACCTCACCGATTTCCTTGAGATTCAACTCTTCGTCGTAGTACAGCGCCAACACCAGTCGCTCACGCTCCGGCAAATTGGCAATCGCGTCCGCCAGCGCCGCCTGGAAGCGTTCATCTTCCAGATCGCGTGACGGCTCGAGATGAGCACTCGCGCCATCCTCATGCAGCCCTTCGTGTTCGCCGTCCTGCAACAGATCGTCGAAACTGAATAACCGGCTGCCCAGGGTGTCGTTCAAAATCCCGTAATAATCGTCGAGACTCAATTGGAGTTCGGCCGCAACTTCGTGATCTTTAGCGTCACGGCCGGTTTTAGCTTCAATCGAGCGAATCGCGTCGCTGACCATGCGGGTATTGCGGTGGACCGAACGTGGCGCCCAGTCCCCCTTGCGCACTTCATCGAGCATCGCGCCGCGGATTCGAATGCCCGCGTACGTCTCGAAACTCGCGCCTTTGCTGGCGTCGTATTTGGTTGATACTTCAAGCAGGCCGATCATCCCGGCCTGGATCAGGTCTTCGACCTGGACACTGGCCGGCAGACGCGCCAGCAAGTGGTAGGCAATGCGTTTGACCAGTGGCGCGTAACGCTCGATCAGCTCGTACTGCGCGTCACGTGCCGACTTCTTGTAGAGGTTGTAACCGCTGGCTGTCATAGCACGGGTCCTGCCGTTTGTTGCACGAGGCGCTCGACGAAAAACTCCAGGTGCCCACGCGGGTTGGCCGGCAGCGGCCAGGTATCGACTTTCTGCGCAATGGCCTTGAACGCTAGGGCGCACTTGGAACGCGGAAAGGCTTCATACACCGCGCGTTGCTTCTGCACGGCCTTACGCACGCTTTCGTCGTAAGGCACCGCACCGACGTATTGTAAGGCGACGTCGAGGAAGCGATCCGTGACCTTGGTCAACTTGGCGAACAGGTTGCGGCCCTCCTGCGGGCTCTGCGCCATGTTGGCCAGGACGCGGAAGCGGTTCATGCCGTAGTCGCGGTTAAGCAGTTTGATCAGCGCGTAGGCGTCGGTGATCGAGGTCGGCTCGTCACACACCACCAGCAAGACTTCCTGCGCGGCGCGCACGAAGCTGACTACCGAGTCACCAATGCCCGCAGCGGTGTCGATCACCAATACGTCGAGGTTGTCGCCGATGTCACTGAACGCCTGGATCAGGCCGGCATGCTGGGCCGGGCTCAAATGAACCATGCTCTGGGTGCCGGAGGCGGCCGGGACGATGCGGATACCGCCAGGCCCTTGCAACAGCACGTCGCGCAGCTCACAGCGGCCTTCGATCACGTCGGCCAGCGTGCGTTTGGGTGTCAGTCCCAACAGAACGTCGACGTTCGCCAGCCCCAGATCGGCATCCAGCAGCATGACGCGCCGGCCGAGCTCAGCTAGAGCCAGGGACAAGTTCACTGACACGTTAGTCTTCCCGACGCCACCTTTGCCGCCGGTCACCGCGATCACCTGTACGGGATGCATGCTGCCCATGTTATTTCTTTACCTTGTCTTACTTAGACGGAGGCCACATTACTGGCTGCGCGTTCACCATCGGAACAATGCATGGCAGACCATCGATGTAGGTACAAAAACTGTTCATTAACACCTCAGCCAACCTGCTTGGTCGGGCTGTGGTAAATATCAGCGAACATGTCAGCCATGGCTTCTTCGCTGGGTTCTTCCTGCATTTGCACGCTAACGGCGCGACTGACCAACTGATGACGACGTGGCAGATGTAAATCATCCGGAATCCGCGGACCATCGGTCAGGTAAGCCACCGGCAACTCATGACTGATCGCCAGGCTCAACACCTCACCCAGACTTGCCGTTTCATCCAGTTTAGTCAGGATGCAGCCGGCGAGGCCGCAGCGTTTGTAACTGTGATAAGCGGCGGTTAGAACCTGTTTTTGGCTGGTGGTTGCCAGAACCAGATAATTTTTTGATTTGATGCCGCGCCCGGCCAGACTTTCGAGCTGCATGCGCAGTGCCGGGTCGCTGGCCTGCAGGCCGGCGGTATCGATCAGCACCACGCGTTTGCGCAGCAGCGGCTCCAGCGCCTGCACCAGGGATTGACCCGGGTCGACATGGGTCACCGACACGTTGAGGATCCGGCCCAGCGTCTTGAGCTGCTCCTGAGCACCGATGCGGTAGCTGTCCATGCTCACCAGCGCGATATTCTGCGCGCCGTACTTGAGCACGTAACGGGCCGCGAGCTTGGCCAGCGTGGTGGTCTTGCCCATGCCGGCCGGGCCGACCATGGCTATCACGCCGCCCTCTTCCAGTGGCTCGACTTCCGGGGTGGCGATCATCCGCGCCAGGTGCGCGAGCAACATGCGCCAGGCCTGACGAGGCTCTTCAATGTCGGTAATCAGTGCCAGCAGATCGCGCGACAACGGGCCGGACAAGCCGATGCGTTGCAGGCGACGCCAGAGGTTGGCCTGGGCCGGACGGCTGCCTTGCAGCTGATTCCAGGCCAGCGAACCCAGCTGCACTTCCATCAGTTCACGCAGGCTGTTGAGCTCGAAACGCATCGAGTCGAACGCACGCGGGTCGACACCGGTCGCCGCAGCAGGCGCGGGAGCCGGACGCCGAGGTTCGGCCAGCGCCGGTTCGATCAGCGGTTCGGCGGCAGTCAACGGCAGGCCGGCGAACAACTGGCGATTGGTGGTCTTGTCGCTCTCGCCATCGCCGCGCAGGCTCAGTTCAGCCTGGGCGGTGACGATCCGCGACTGGGTCTTGCGCAGCTCATCCTCAAGTTCCATGTTCGGAACACGCGGGGCCAGCGCCGACAATTTGTAATCCAGGGCAGCCGTCAGCTCGACACCGCCGGCGATCCGGCGATTGCCAATGATGGCGGCATCAGCGCCCAGCTCATCACGAACCAGTTTCATGGCCTGACGCATATCGGCGGCGAAAAAACGCTTAACTTGCATAAACCACTACCTCAGCCGTTGGGCCCTACTGTCGCAACGATGGTCACTTGCTTGTTGTCAGGAATTTCCTGGTAAGCCAACACATGCAAACCCGGCACTGCCAGCCGACCGAACCGCGAGAGCATCGCGCGAACCGGACCGGCCACCAGCAGAATCACCGGCTGACCTTGCATTTCCTGACGCTGCGCCGCATCGATCAACGAGCGTTGCAGTTTTTCCGCCATGCTTGGCTCCAGCAGAACGCCCTCTTCCGAGCCTTGTCCTGCCTTCTGAAGACTATTGAGCAATATTTGTTCCAACCTTGGTTCCAAGGTGATCACAGGCAGCTCCGACTCAGTGCCTACAATGCTTTGCACGATTGCACGGGATACGCCGACGCGCACCGCGGCCACCAAAGCGGCGGTATCTTGACTCTTGGCGGCGTTGTTCGCGATGGCTTCGGCGATGCTGCGAATGTCCCGTACTGGCACCTGTTCGGCCAGCAACGACTGCAAGACTTTGAGCAGCTGCGACAACGAAAGCACTCCCGGCACCAGCTCTTCGGCCAGCTTCGGTGAGCTTTTGGCCAGCAATTGCATGAGTTGCTGGACTTCTTCGTGGCCGATCAGCTCGCTGGAGTGCTTGTACAGAATCTGGTTCAAGTGGGTCGCCACTACTGTACTGGCATCGACCACGGTGTAACCGAGGGATTGCGCCTGGGCACGCTGGCTGATTTCGATCCACACCGCTTCCAGGCCAAAAGCCGGATCTTTGGCGGTGATGCCGTTGAGCGTGCCGTAGACCTGCCCCGGGTTGATCGCCAGTTCGCGCTCCGGGTAAATCTCCGCTTCGGCCAGGATCACGCCCATCAGGGTCAGGCGATAGGCGCTAGGCGCCAGGTCGAGGTTGTCACGGATATGCACAGTCGGCATCAGGAAGCCCAGGTCCTGGGAGAGTTTTTTACGCACCCCCTTGATCCGTGCCAGCAACTGACCTCCCTGGTTGCGATCCACCAGCGGAATCAGGCGGTAGCCGACTTCCAGGCCGATCATGTCGATCGGTGTCACGTCATCCCAGCCAAGCTCCTTGGTTTCCTGAGCCCGGGCCGGCGACGGCAGCAATTCCTGCTGACGCTTGACCTCTTGCAGGGCCTGGACCTTGACCGCGTTCTGCTTCTTCCAGAACAGGTAAGCGCCACCGGCCGCCAGGGCTGCCATGGACAGAAAGGAGACGTGCGGCATGCCGGGCACCAGGCCCATCACCGCCATCAAGCCTGCGGCCACCGCCAAGGCTTTCGGCGAGGCGAACATCTGACGATTGATTTGCTTGCCCATGTCCTCCGAGCCGGAAGCACGGGTCACCATGATCGCGGCGGCGGTCGACAACAGCAGTGATGGCAATTGCGCCACCAAACCGTCACCGATGGTCAACAGCGCATAAACCTTGCCGGCATCACCAAAGCTCATGCCGTGCTGGAAAATACCCACCGCCATGCCGCCGATCAGGTTGATGAACAGAATCAGCAAACCGGCGATGGCGTCACCGCGCACGAACTTGCTGGCACCGTCCATGGAACCGTAGAACTCGGCCTCCTGGGCGACTTCCATCCGGCGCAGTTTCGCCTGGTTCTGATCGATCAGGCCGGCGTTCAAGTCGGCGTCGATCGCCATCTGCTTACCGGGCATCGCGTCGAGGGTGAAACGCGCGCTCACCTCGGAAATCCGCCCGGCGCCCTTGGTTACCACGACGAAGTTGATGATCATCAAAATCGCGAAGACCACGATACCGACCACGTAGTTACCGCCGATCACCACTTCACCGAAGGCCTGGATCACCTTACCGGCGGCGGCATGGCCGTCCTGACCGTGGAGCATCACCACCCGCGTGGAGGCCACGTTCAGCGCCAGTCGCAGCAACGTCGCCACCAGCAGAATGGTCGGGAACACCGCAAAATCCAGCGGCCGCAAGGCGTACACGCAGACCAGCAACACGACGATGGACAAGGCAATGTTGAAGGTGAAAAACACGTCCAGCAGGAACGGCGGCACCGGCAACATCATCATGGCCAGCATGACCAGCAGCAACAGCGGCACGCCCAGATTGCCCCGACTGAGGTCGGCGACGTTTGTGCGGGCACTGTTGATTAACTGAGAGCGATCCACCGGTTTTCCCCGTTCCTTTAAAGCAAACTTTTGACGCCTGAAGCAGGCGCAGGGCGGCTACTGCAAGAAGCCTTCCAACTTTTGCCAAGGAGGGAAATAGAGAGATTTGTTGAGCCGGGTAGCAGCTGCCGAGCCTGCGAGGCTGCGTTCGAGGACGCAGTCCTCGCAAAGGTTTACGACTGCTGCGCAGCCGAACGCAGCCTCGCATGCTCGGCAGCTGCTACGAATAGGGTGGATCAGAGGATCGCTCAAGCTCACCGCCCCTGCCATTCGTCCAGAGACCTGCACAGCCGTAAGTTCTGATAGTAGCCAAAACGGCCTTATGGGTATTGGATGGTGGTCATCAGCGTTGGTAATACCAAACGCCGGAGCAGCGATCATGACCAAGAAAGCGGTCAAGTCATTCAACGATGCCAAAGGTTTCGATCTGGTTGCGCCGAAGCAACAAGACGACCGGAAGAAACAGGAAAACAGTATCGCGAAAGAGCCCGGTACCGAAAAAGCCAATAGGCGGCATCAGCGCCCGTAGGAGCTGTCGGAGGCTGCGATCTTTTGATTTCAGATCCGTAAATCAGATCAGGAATCGCGCCGTAGATCCGGCGGAATCGGCAAATCATCCTTAAGCGGATCCGGACGCTTGCCTTTGCCCGCGCGGTACTGGCGGATCTGGTAGACGTAAGCCAGAACCTGAGCCACCGCCAGATACAGCCCGCCAGGAATTTCCTGATCCAGTTCCGTGGAATAGTAGATCGAACGCGCCAGGGCGGGCGATTCGAGCAACTGCACCTGGTTGGCCACGGCGATTTCGCGGATCTTCAAGGCGAGGAAGTCGCTGCCCTTGGCGATCAGCATCGGCGCCCCGCCCTTCTCCGGATCGTACTTGAGCGCTACGGCGTAGTGGGTCGGGTTGGTGATGACCACGTCGGCGTCGGGGATCGCGGCCATCATTCGCCGCTGCGACATCTCGCGCTGCAGCTGGCGAATGCGTTGCTTGACCTCCGGCCGCCCCTCCTGATCCTTGTGCTCGTCACGCACTTCCTGCTTGGTCATCAGCAGCTTATTGTGGCTTTCCCAGAGCTGCACCGGCACGTCGACCGCCGCGATAATGATCAACCCGCAAGCCATCCACAAGGTGCTCCAGCCGACCACTTGCAGGCTATGAATGATCGCCATGTCCAATGGTTCATGGGCGATGCGCAGCAGATCGTCGATGTCCGACGACAAGACCGCCAACGCCACGAACAACACGATGAAAAACTTCGCCAGGGCCTTGAGCAACTCCACCAGCGCCTTGGCCGAGAACATTCGTTTCAGACCTGCGGCGGGATTCATGCGACTGAACTTGGGTGCCATGGAGCCGGCCGCGAACAGCCAGCCGCCCAGGGAAATCGGGCCGATCAGCGCGGCCAGCAGCAAGGTGATCATCACCGGCTGAATCGCGAACAGGGCGATCTGCCCCGAGTGCAGCAGATAAGTCGCCATGTAGCGCTGGTCCAGAATCACCTCTCGCGAGAGCGAGAAGTTCATGCGCATCAGCTCCATCAAATCCTGGGCCAGGGCACCACCGAAAATCAGCAAAGCACCGGCACCGGCGAGCATCACTGCCAGGGTATTGAGCTCTTTGGAACGCGCAATCTCGCCCTTCTCACGGGAGTCCTTTTTGCGTTTCTCCGTGGGGTCTTCTGTTTTGTCCTGACCGCTTTCGCTCTCAGCCATGACTCAGCGCGCCCGTGCCAGTTCGCGTAACAACTGCAAGGCCTCGGCGGCCAGCGGTTGATACTGATTGAGAATGTCCGCCAGGCCGACCCAGACGATGAACAAGCCGAGCACCAGGGTCAGCGGGAAGCCAATCGAGAAGATGTTCAACTGCGGTGCCGCCCGGGTCATCACACCAAACGCAATGTTGACCACCAGCAACGCGGTGATCGCCGGCAACACCAGCAACAGCGCCGCACCGAGCACCCAGCCAAGCTTGCCGGCCAGCTCCCAGAAATGATTGACCATCAACCCGCCACCGACCGGCAGCGTGGTGAAGCTTTCGGTGAGGACTTCGAACACCACCAAGTGACCGTTCATCGACAGGAACAACAGCGTCACCAGCATGGTGAAAAATTGCCCGATCACCGCCACCGACACGCCGTTCGTAGGGTCGACCATCGAAGCGAAGCCCATGCCCATCTGGATCGCGACAATTTGCCCGGCAACCACGAACGCCTGGAAGAACAACTGCAAGGAGAAACCGAGAACCGCACCGATGATGATCTGCTCGGCAATCAGCAGCAGTGCACTCAAGTCCAGCGCGTTGACGGCGGGCATGGGCGGCAGCCCCGGTGCAATGACCACAGTAATCGCCAGCGCGAAGTACAAACGCACGCGTTTTGGCACCAGCGTCGTACCGAAAATCGGCATGACCATCAGCAACGAGCCGATGCGAAACAGCGGCAACATGAACGTCGCCACCCAGGTGCTGATCTGAGTATCGGTCAGCTGCAGCAGCGACATGGCTTAACCGATGACCTGAGGAATGCTGTGGTACAGCTGCAGAATGTATTCCATGAAGGTCTGCACCATCCACGGACCGGCAACAATCAGCGTCACCAGCATCACCAGCAGGCGCGGCAGAAAGCTCAGGGTCTGTTCGTTGATCTGCGTGGCCGCCTGGAACATCGCCACCAACAGCCCCACCAGCAAGCTCGGGATCACCAGCACGGCGACCATCATAGTGGTCAGCCACAGCGCTTCTCGAAAGATGTCTACGGCAACTTCGGGCGTCATGGTGAAACACCGCCGAAGCTGCTGGCCAACGTGCCGATGATCAACGCCCAGCCATCCACCAGCACGAACAACATGATTTTGAACGGCAGGGAAATGATCAGTGGCGAGAGCATCATCATACCCATCGCCATCAGCACACTGGCCACCACCAGATCGATGATCAGGAACGGAATGAAGATCATGAAGCCGATCTGGAACGCGGTTTTCAGTTCCGAGGTCACGAACGCCGGCACCAGAATCGTCAGCGGCGCCTGATCCGGCGTAGCAATATCAGTGCGCTTGGACAGACGCATGAACAGCTCCAGATCGCTGCTGCGAGTCTGGGCCAGCATGAAGTCCTTGATCGGCACCTGAGCCTTGGCGACAGCATCCTGAGCGGTGAGTTTCTCCGCCAGATACGGCTGCAAGGCATCCTGATTCACCCGATCGAACACCGGCGCCATGATGAACATGGTGAGGAACAGCGCCATGCCGGTGAGGATCTGGTTCGACGGTGTCTGCTGCAAGCCCAGGGCCTGACGCAGGATCGAGAAAACGATGATGATCCGGGTGAAACTGGTCATCAGCATGACAAACGCCGGGATGAAACTCAGCGCAGTCATGATCAGCAGGATTTGCAGGCTGACCGAGTATTCCTGAGCGCCATTGGCATTGGTGCCCAGGGTGATCGCCGGGATCGACAACGGATCGGCGGCGAACGCCAGTGGCGCAGCCAGCATCAGGGCCAGCGTCAAGACGATGCGTAACGCACCCATTACTTCTTATCCTTCTGATCCTTGCCGAGCATCTCCAACAGACGCTGAGCAAACTCCGGAGTCGCTTTCTCGGTTGCGCTCGGCACTTGTACCGGCTCCTTGAGCACGTGCAACGCGGTGATGGTGCCGGGGCTCAGACCGAGCAGAATCTGCTCGTTGCCGACCTGTACCAGCATCAAACGGTCACGGGGGCCGAGGGCTCGGGAACCGATCAACTCGATCACCTGCCCCTTGCCGGCCGGCCCGGCCTGCTGGACCCGGCGCAGCAGCCAGGCGAGGAAGAAGATCAACCCCAGCACCAGCAGCAAGCCGAACACCAATTGCGTCAACTGCCCGGCCACACCGCTGCTGACAGCTGGTGCGGCGGCCGTTGTCGCAGCAGTCGTCACCGACTCCGCTGCCAGCACGCTGGATGGCAAGGCCAACAGAACCGCAAGAACCTTGTTCACTCAGCGCAGCTTCTTGATGCGTTCGCTTGGACTGATCACGTCGGTCAGGCGGATGCCGAACTTTTCGTTGACCACGACCACTTCGCCGTGGGCGATGAGCGTGCCGTTGACCAGCACGTCCAGCGGCTCGCCAGCCAGACGATCGAGTTCGATCACCGAGCCCTGGTTGAGTTGCAGCAGGTTGCGGATGTTGATGTCGGTGCTGCCGACTTCCATGGAAATCGACACCGGGATATCGAGGATCACGTCCAGGTTCGGACCATCCAGCGTCACTGGATCGTTGTTCTTCGGCACGCTGCCGAACTCTTCCATTGGCAGGCGGTTGGAGCCCGACGTACCGGCATCGGCCGCCAGCAGCGCATCAATGTCGGCCTGCCCGGCGTCACCGGTTTCTTCCAGGGCCGCAGCCCATTCGTCGGCCAGTGCCTGGTCGTCCTGGGCGTTCATATCGTCGTTCATCATTTGTCCTCGGCGGGCAACAATTCAGTTAAATGCGTAGGGGTAAGAGCGCCGGTCAGCGGCGCTCGATCGGCTCGATCACCTGCAACGCGAGGTTGCCTTTGTGCGAGCCCATCTTGACCTTGAAGGCCGGCACGCCGTTGGCGCGCATGATCATTTCTTCCGGCATCTCGACCGGGATCACGTCCCCGGGCTGCATGTGCAGGATGTCGCGAAGGCGCAGCTGGCGGCGGGCAACGGTGGCACCGATCGGTACGTCGACGTCCAGCACGTCCTGGCGCAAGGCGTTGATCCAGCGCTCGTCCTGATCGTCGAGATCCGACTGGAAGCCGGCATCGAGCATCTCGCGCACCGGCTCGATCATCGAGTACGGCATGGTCACGTGCAGGTCGCCGCCACCGCCATCGAGTTCGATGTGGAACGTCGACACCACAATGGCTTCGCTCGGGCCGACGATGTTGGCCATGGCCGGGTTCACTTCCGAGTTGATGTACTCGAAGTTCACTTCCATGATCGCCTGCCAGGCTTCCTTCAAATCGACGAAAGCCTGCTCCAGCACCATGCGCACCACACGCAGTTCGGTGGGGGTGAATTCACGCCCTTCGATCTTCGCGTGACGGCCGTCGCCGCCGAAGAAGTTGTCCACCAGCTTGAACACCAGTTTGGCGTCGAGGATGAACAGCGCGGTGCCGCGCAGCGGTTTGATCTTGACCAGGTTGAGGCTGGTCGGCACGTACAGCGAGTGCACGTATTCGCCGAACTTCATCACCTGCACGCCACCGACGGCAACGTCCGCCGAGCGGCGCAGCATGTTGAACATGCTGATGCGGGTGTAGCGGGCGAAACGCTCGTTGATCATTTCCAGCGTCGGCATGCGTCCACGGACGATGCGATCCTGGCTGGTCAGGTCGTAGCTTTTGACACTGCCGGGTTCGGCAGCGTTATCGGTCTGTACCAGACCATCGTCTACGCCATGCAACAGCGCATCGATCTCATCCTGGGACAGCAGGTCCTGCACGGCCATGTCGTGTTCCTACTGCAGTACGAAATTAGTGAAAAGCAACTGTTCGATCACCACTTTGCCCAGCTCTTTCTGCGCCACTTCCTGAACACTGGCCGTGGCTTTCTGACGCAACATCTCCTGGCCGACCGGGGTCGCCAGCGTGGCGAAATCCTGACCGGAAAACAGCATGACCAGGTTATTGCGGATCACTGGCATGTGGACTTTGAGCGCCTCCAGATCAGCCTGATTACGTCCCTGCATGGTGATGCTCACCTGCATGTAGCGCTGACGGCCGTTCTGGGTGTAGTTGGCCACGAAGGCCGGAGCCATTGGCTCGAAGATCGCCGGCTGCTTGCCGACCACAGCGGTTTCAGCCGCGGCGGCAGGCTTGCTCTGGGCGCTGTGCATGAAGAACCAGGTCGCCCCCACGGACAAGCCGATCGCCAGCAGCAGAGCCACGACGATCACAATGATCAGCTTGATTTTGCCTTTGGTTGCGGGGTCTTTTACTACTGCTTCGCTCTTCGCCATGCCAATAATCCGTCACTATTCGGGTTTTCACAGTCGCACGGCAAGGCAAGAGCAAGTGTTATGCCAGAAGTGTCTGGGGGATTTGAGGCGCAGACTTAAAGAGATCACAAGAAAGGTAGGAGCGGGGGGGGGGGGGGGGGGGGGGGGGGGGGGGGGGGGGGGGGGGGGGGGGGGGGGGGGGGGGGGGGGGGG
>NZ_JBXANU010000021.1:73613-127914 GCF_058802085.1 Pseudomonas sp. GW822-FHT02G04 | reverse complement strand
CCCCCCCCCCCCCCCCCCCCCCCCCCCCCCCCCCCCCCCCCCCCCCCCCCCCCCCCCCCCCCACGCCTGGCTCCTACATCTATGGTTACCCCCTTTTTAATACTCAACTCGTCGGTCGCCAGGTCACGTTCTCGACGCCGAATTTCTCCGCCACCGGTTTGCTGGTTTTTTGCACCCGCTCACGGCCAAAACGCGGGATCCGGCCCACTCCGGCGTCGCAACTTGCCCAGTGCCAAGCCTCTGCATTGTCCATTTTGTCCAGGCGGATGATGAAAGACTTGGGCTTGCCATGAAGGGTGTATTCAATGACGAAAAGTTTTGCATTGTTCATAAAGCCTGTATTCCTCCCTGTTGTAATAGAAGGATCGTTGGGCGCGCGGAAAATTCCGTCGGATTGTCAGTCGGTTACAGTGACTGGCGACACGCCGCACGCCTCGCTACCATGGAGCCTTTCCGTCCCCCAATGATCCTAGCCTATGGCCAAGGCCGCGCCGCCTGATTTGAGCGACACCGATGTGCCCGTGCAACCGCTGGCACGTACTTACCCGCGTGGGTTGTATATCGAGCCTCACGAACATGTGTGGGGCCAGTTGCTGTACGCGATGAGCGGCGTGATGTGGGTCGAGACGCCCCATGAAGCGCTGGTGGTGCCGCCGCAACGGGCGGTCTGGCTGCCACCGGGTGTGCCGCACGGGATTCGCGTGGTGTCTGATTTGCAGATGCGCAACATCTACCTGCGGCCGTCATTGGCGGCGACGCTGGACGACAGCGTGCAAGTGATTGAAGTCGGCGGCTTGCTGCGCGAACTGATCGTCGGGCTGGTGGAGCAGGGTGACGACGGTGCCCCGGATTACTACGACGCGCTGGTCGGCCTGGCATTGCTGGAGCTCAAGCGCGCCCGGCGTTCAACGCTGAAAATCCCGCTACCGGATGATTCCGACCGGCGACTGATGAACCTGTGCCAGGCGGTCATGGCCTCACCGTCGCTGGACATTTCCTTCGAGCAACATGCCGAAAATGCCGGTGCCAGCGTGCGCACCCTGGCGCGGCTGTTCAAGGACGGCTTGGGCATGGGCTTCGCCGAATGGCGGCGGCAGGTGCAACTGGCGACCGCGGCGGCCGAATTGATTCAGGGCGTACCGGTCAGCGCGATTGCCCGGGAGCTGGGTTATTCGCCGAGCAGCTTCAGCGACATGTTCCGCCGGGAACTGGGCGTCGCGCCTTCGCAGTTTTGCGTGAGCCAGCAACGGGGCGCAGGCGCGTAAAAAGCGCTTTGGCCGACATTCAGAAGTACTTGGCCGACGCCCGTGGCAACCTCTCTCTAGACTCTGCGCATACCCCTTATGCCACGGAGTCTGTCATGAACTACCTTATTTCGTTGGGTATCGGTCTGGGCGTCGGCCTGCTCTATGGCGCGCTGGATTTTCGTTCCCCCGCACCACCGGCCATCGCGCTGGTGGGCTTGCTGGGCATGCTCGCCGGTGAACAGTTGTGGCCCGTGGGCCGGCAACTGGTCGCGGGCTGGATCTCCTGAACCCTTTATCCATTTGGTGAAAATGCCCATGAAAGCACTGCAATTCGACAAAACCGGCGACCTCTTGGCCCTGCGCTACGTTGAGGTTCCCACCCCCGTTCCCGGCGCTGACGAAGTGCTGGTCCAGATCAAGGCGGCGGGGCTCAATCCCAGTGATGTGAAAAACGTACTGGGGCGCTTTCCCTACACCACGTTGCCGCGGATTCCCGGGCGCGATTTCGCTGGCGTCGTCGTTGAAGGCCCGCAGGCGCTGATCGGCCAGGAAGTCTGGGGCACCGGCCGGGAGCTGGGCTTCTTTGCCGACGGTTCCCACGCGCAATTCGTCAAACTGCCGGCCAATGGCGTGGCGCTGAAGCCGACGCATCTGAGCTTTGCCCAGGCCGCCAGCCTTGGCGTGCCGTACACCACGGCGTGGGATGCGCTGGAACGCAGCCTTGTCACCACCGGAACGCGGCTGTTGGTGATCGGCGGCGGGGCGGTGGGCAGCGCGGCATTGGCGCTGGCCAAAGTCCGGGGCGCCCAGGTACTGGCGGCGGCGCGGCGGCCGGAGCAGGTCAAGGATTTGCAGTCTCAGGGTTATCAGACACTGCAACTGGATAAACCCGAAGAGCTGGGGGCACAGGTCAACGCGGTATATACCGGCGGCGCTGACGTGATCTTCGACACCACCGGTTTCTGGCTGCCGGCCTCGGTCCCGGCGCTGGCCGCGTTCGGCCGCATCGCAATCATCGCCGCGCCGGCCGATGGGCACGTGCAATTGCCGGCCCTGGCGCTGTATCGCAAGGGCGGTTCGGTGGTGGGGATCAATTCGTTGCTGTATGGGGTTCAGGCGTGTGCGGCGATGCTCGAACAGTTCGGAAACTTTTTCGATCAGGGCCTGTTGCCGTTGCCGGAAGGGTTAGTTGAATCGCCGTTGGCCGAGGGGCTGGAACGGTATGCCGAGGTGAATCAGGGCAGCGGCGACAAAGTGATTTTGTTGCCGTAAAGAGCTTCGCGGGCAAGCCTCGCTCCTACGGGATTGGTGTCGATTTCCCCGTAGGAGCGAGGCTTGCCCGCGAAAGCGTCCTCAAATCAAACTCAAGCTTCGGGAACGCCTTTCTCCCAAGCCGACCAATTCTTCAGAATCTCCTGCACCAACGGATTCCCCGTGCGGTACAGGTTCTCCAGTGCTGGCACAAACCCGCCCTGATCGGCGTATTTGAGCAGGTTATCCACCTCGCTCTGCCCCGGCGCCGGTCGGTCGAAATCCGAACCGGCGCGCACTACCGCCAAACGCCGGACATCCACCAGACCTTCGCGACTGGCCCGCAGCAGTGCCTCGTAGGTGGAGTTGTCTTCCTGCTGAGTGGTGCAGTAGACACCTTCGTTGTTGGTCAGCAACCGGGTCCAGACTTCCGCCCGTTCACTCAAGCGCGTCCCGGAAAACCAGGTATTGCCCGCCAGTGTGTCGCACTGGGTCACCACCGGCGGCTGATTGGCCGGGGCCGACGGGTACTTCAAGCGCCACGCCGCCGATTCCTTGCTCTCGCTCAGTTCGACCTTGTGGCTCAGGGCGAAGGCCTTGGCCTGTAGCTTCGGATTGAGTTCGAAGACTTCGGTCTTGTAATCCAGCGGCGGTTTTTCGTTCGGGCCTTTGGTGTTGATGCCCAGGTAACCGGTCGGCCAGTCTTTCGGCGCGTCCCGGGAGTCCAGTTCCCACTGAGTGCCGAACTCCACCAGGTAGTGCGCCCACGCGGTGGTGCCGATGGTGCCGTGTTTTGGGCTGATGCCGGCAATCCCGGCGATCAGGAAGTAACTTTTGCGCAGGTCGAATTTTGGCGACAGCGCCAGGGCCAGGGTCGAGGCCGCCGCATTGGTCTGGCCCATGCCGGTGACCATCAGGCACACCTGTTGGGTGTTGCAGCGAATGTTCGGGTACTCGGCGGACAGGCCCGGTACGCGCACTTCTTGTTTGAGTTCCAGGCGATCGATCCAGTTCTGCGCCTCAGGGGCGAACATGGTGATCAGCATCACTTTCGGCTGGATTGGTGCTTCTACCGCCCAGACAGAGGAAGAGAGCAGGGTGCTTGCCGCAAAGCCGACAGACAGGGAAAGACGCGTCATTGCTTTCATAAAACCTCCTGATTCAAATGAGCCTTAAAACTGATAGCCGACACCGGCGTAGTAACCCCAGCCATTGGAACGGGCGCGGAAGTCGCCGTCGCCGAAATTCAACTCACTGCCGTCCTCCCAGTTGCCGCCGTTGTGGAAGTAACGGCCGACCAGGGTGAAACGCAAGTGGGTGAAGGCGTAGAGCAACACGTTGGTGGCCACGGTGGCGTTGGCGGTGCGGGCCGGGTTGTCTTTGTGCAGGTCAGAGCCGAAGTCGAAGTTGGTGAAGCCGATGTAGGTCAACGAAGCGCCGTTGCTGAAACTGCTGATGGGCACGATGTATTTGAGCTGGGCGCGGTAGCCGTCCCACGAATACTCGTTGCTGGCTCCGTAGTTTTCCCACTGGTAGCGACCGTAGAAGTTGGCCGACAGGTTGACCCGCGAATGGGTGTCGATGTCGGTGCCGAGACCGCTGTACAGCGTGTTGGCGCGGTTGGCACTGTTGCTGCCGTGATCGTAGATCCAGTCGAACGCCACGTACCATTCCTTGAACGGCCCGACGGCCAGGCTGCGGCCGGCCAGGTAGTCGATGGAAATCCGCGGTTCGTGTTCCATGAACACTGGCGAGCCGTGATCCCACACGCCTTTGTCATGGCTGTTGCCGATGTCGAAGATCTTCGGAATGTCGATGTAGCCGTACAACTCGAATGGCCCCTTGCGGCCGAAGTACTCGTATTCCAGGTAGATATCGTCAGCCGGTTGCGGGCCGAAACTGATGTCCTTGCTGCCGATGACGGTCAGGTCCTGATTGAACCAGTCCGACAGGTACGCGCCTTTTTTCGGTGGGCTGGCTTCAGGGCTGAGGGCTTCGCCCTGGGCGGATTCTTCGGCGGTGGCCGGTTGGGCCAAAACGTGGCTGCTGAGTAGTCCTGTAACGCTGACCAGCAGCAAGGAAACAGCAAAAGTGCGTGAGCGAGTCACGCGGCTGGAGGTGCAATGCATTAAAAGTCCCTTTTCGTGCGGATCCAAGTCCCGGTGGTACGGGCTTGCGCGGTTAAGTGGCGAACAGGCCGGTATCGGCGACTCGCAAACGTTTGCACAAGGCATACCAGTTTTTTCAATACGCTGAAAAATAGGAGAAATTGGCGGTTTTGCTGTCCTTTCGGTCAAGGAATTCGGGGGTAGGTAAAAGGAATGGAGTTCGGGGCGAAGGGGATCTGGACAGGACGTGCACCAAAGTGGTGTCACTTGATCTGTGGCATGAGCTTTTGTGGCGAGGGAGCTTGCTCCCGCTCGGGTGCGAAGCACCCGCAAACCTGGCGGACAGGGATTCCCTGAAACACCGTATGCAAGGTTTTGGGGCTGCTGCGCAACCCAGCGGGAGCAAGCTCCCTCGCCACAATGGATCACTGCTCCTACAAATGGGGGTTGCTGTAGAATCCAGGGCATTGACCTCACAAGGTGCATCCCATGAGCGAGCCGATTCGTCTGACCCAGTACAGCCACGGCGCAGGCTGTGGCTGCAAGATTTCACCCCAGGTGCTGGAGGTGATTCTGGCCGGCAGCGGGGCGCAGAACCTGGACCCGAAACTCTGGGTCGGCAACGCCTCGCGCGATGACGCGGCGGTGTATGCCATCGATGAAGAGCGCGGCGTGGTGTCGACCACTGACTTCTTTATGCCGATTGTCGACGACCCATTCGATTTCGGCCGTATCGCCGCCACTAACGCCATCAGCGACATTTACGCCATGGGCGGCGATCCGTTGATGGCGATTGCGATCCTCGGCTGGCCGGTCAATGTGCTGGCGCCGGAGATTGCCCGGGAAGTGATTCGTGGCGGGCGTTCGGTCTGCGATGAAGCGGGAATCCCCTTGGCCGGCGGCCATTCCATCGATGCACCTGAGCCGATCTTCGGCCTGGCCGTGACCGGGCTGGTGGAAAAGCGCCACATGAAGCGCAACGACACCGCCACCGCCGGATGCCTGCTCTATCTCACCAAACCCTTGGGCATCGGCATCCTCACTACCGCCGAGAAGAAGGGCAAGTTGCGTAATGCCGACATCGGCCTGGCCCGCGACTGGATGTGCACCCTGAACAAACCCGGCAGCCGTTTCGGCAAGCTCGACGGCGTAACCGCAATGACCGACGTCACCGGTTTCGGCTTGCTCGGGCACTTGGTGGAAATGGCCGACGGCAGCAACGTGACCGCCCGCATCGGCTATGACCGTGTGCCGCGCCTGCCGGGCGTCGAGTATTACCTCGATCAGGGTTGTGTGCCCGGCGGCACGCTGCGCAATTTCGACAGCTACGCCGGCAAGGTCGGCCGTCTCCAGGAGTTGCATAAACGTGTGCTCTGCGACCCACAGACCAGCGGCGGTTTGCTGATTGCAGTCACGCCCGAAGGCGACGCAGCGTTCCTGGCGGTGGCGGCCGAACTTGGGCTGGCCCTTCAGCCGATCGGCGAGCTGGTAGAGCGACAGACCCACGCGGTTGAGGTGGTTTGATGTCCAGAGACTTCACCGATTACCGCGACATCTTCCTCAACGACCGGGCGATGATGGATGTGCGCGCGCCGGTCGAATTCCTCAAGGGCTCATTCCCCGGCGTGGTCAACCTGGCGCTGATGAATGACCACGAGCGGCAACGGGTCGGCACTTGCTACAAGCAACACGGTCAACAAGCGGCCATCACGCTGGGGCATCAATTGGTGACCGGCGCGATCAAGGCCGAGCGCATCCAGGCCTGGGCCGACTTTGCCCGGGTGCATCCGGATGGCTATTTGTATTGTTTTCGCGGCGGGCTGCGTTCGCAGATCGTCCAGCAGTGGCTCAAGGACGAAGCGGGCATCGACTATCCGCGCGTCGGTGGCGGCTACAAGGCCATGCGTACGTTCTTGCTCGACACGCTCGAGCAGACCGTTGCCCAGTGCGATTTCGTTTTGCTGGGCGGAATGACCGGCACCGGCAAGACCGAGGTGCTCACGCAATTGAGCAACGCGCTGGACCTTGAAGGTCACGCCCATCATCGCGGCTCCAGCTTCGGCAAACGCGCCACCGGCCAACCTTCCAACATCGACTTTGAAAACCGCTTGGCCGTGGACGTGCTGAAAAAACGTGACGGCGGTATCGAGCAGTTTGTGCTCGAAGACGAGAGCCGCGCGATCGGCAGTTGCGCGCTGCCGTTGCCGCTGTATCAGGGCATGCAGCAGTTTCCGATGGTCTGGCTGGAGGACAGCCTGGAAGGGCGCGTCGAGCGGATCCTGCGCGATTACGTGGTGGATTTATGCGCCGAGTTCACCGAGGTGTATGGCGATGAAGGCTTCACGCTGTTTTCCGAGCGGATGTTGGCGAGCCTGAACAATGTCCAGAAACGCTTGGGCGGCGAACGCCATCGGCGGATGTTGAGTTTGATGGAAGATGCGCTGGCGGAACAGGCCAACAGCGGTGCGGTGGACTTGCACCGGGGCTGGATCGAAGGGTTGCTGCGCGAGTATTACGACCCGATGTATGTGTTTCAGCGGGAGAAGAAGGGCGTGCGGATCGAGTTTGTCGGGGATCGGAACGCCGTTCTCGAATATCTGCGGGAGCGGGGTAAACAGCGGGGGTGATGTTGTTTTTGCTGGCCTATCGCGAGCAGGCCGGTGCCCGACGGCTTACGTCGGACAAGTCTCCCGACCGTTATCCAGCCCTTGCTTGTAACTGTGGCTCTGCAGGCTGGCCTTGCCGTTGTGCCAGGTCAGTGTGAGCACGTACAGCGAGTCGTAGTCGCTGGATGCCCAGTCATCGGTGATGTGCTGTTTTGAGCCGACGGCTTCCCCGGCGACCTTGTTGATCAGCTCGGGCAGGTAGCCATGGGACCAGGCGGTATAGATGATCGAGTTGTGATACTTGTCGCGAAGCAGCTCATCGGCCAGGTCGCTGGTGTCGTTGGCCGAAAACTCGATGTTTACCGGCAAGCCGAGCTTGATCGCGCTGGGGCTGATGGTCATCAGGGGGCGAATGTAACTGTAGGAATTATCCAGTTCGCCTTCCTCGACATTGCGCGTCGGGTTGGCGGCAAACACGTAGTTGGCCTTGCCGAATTTTTCCGGCAGCAAGGTGGCCAGGTCGATGGCGCGGTTCAGGCCCTGGCAATTGAGCTGACCCAGGCCGCCGGCCGGTTTTTCCGCGTGACGCAAAAACACCAGCGTCTGTGTACCGTCCACCGGTTGGGCGCGGCTTTCACTGGACTCCAGCGACAAAAACAACGCGCCGGCCGCCAGCAGAGCGGGCAGGAAGATATAAGCGCAATGTTTGAAGCGGTTGGTGAATTTCAAAGGACTCATCATCGAATAGGTGTTCTTCAGCGCATTCGGTTAAGGCTGACAAACCTTGACACCGCAAGCTCCGAGCATAGGGTGTTTTCCATGTCGTTGACCCGGTCCATTTCTAACAGGGCAATGCTCAGAGTCCGCTGACGCCCTTTTGGTTCGATCCGAGCTTCGATCCGAGCGAGGTGCCTGGCACTTTAGCGGCAACCTTGAACGGATTGGGGGAAAGGTTATCGACAGGATGTTTCGGATTTATGGACACAGTACACATCGTAGCCCCGTCCCCTTTATGATCTTCACTCCGATTTTCCCGTGGAAGCTCCCGATGACCGACTTGTCTGCATTTCCCATCACTCGAAAGTGGCCGGCCCAGTATCCGGAGTGGATCCAGCTCTATTCCTTGCCAACGCCCAATGGCGTCAAGGTTTCGATCATGCTCGAAGAAATCGGGCTGCCCTACGAGCCGCATCGTGTGGGCTTCGACACCCAGGATCAGCTGTCCCCTGAGTTTCTGTCGCTGAACCCCAATAACAAGATCCCGGCGATCCTCGACCCCCACGGCCCGGGAGATCAACCGCTGGCGCTGTTCGAATCCGGGGCGATTCTGATTTACCTCGCCGACAAGAGCGGGCAACTGCTGGCCCAGGAGTCGGCGGCGCGTTACGAGACCCTTCAGTGGCTGATGTTTCAGATGGGCGGTATCGGGCCGATGTTCGGCCAGCTCGGTTTCTTCAACAAATTCGCCGGCAAGGACTACGAAGACAAGCGTCCGCGTGATCGCTACGTCGACGAAAGCAAGCGCTTGCTCAACGTTCTCGATGACCGCCTGCAAGGGCGCGACTGGATCATGGGTGAGCGCTACACTATCGCCGACATCGCGACCTTTCCGTGGGGGCGCAACCTGATCGGCTTCTACGAGGCCGGCGACCTGGTGGGCATCCAGAATTTCCCCAACGTCACCCGCGTGCTGGAGCGTTTCCTGGCGAGGCCGGCGGTGATTCGCGGGCTGGAAATCCCCAAGCAATCCTTTTGATTCCCTCATCACCAAGGCAGGCAATGAGCGCGTTCGCTTTCAAGCAAGTAGATGTTTTCAGCCACGTCGCGCTCAAGGGCAACCCGTTGGCGGTGGTGTTCGGCGCAGACAGGCTCAGCGATGAACGCATGGCGGCGTTCGCGAACTGGACCAACCTCAGCGAAACCACGTTCGTGCTCGAACCTCGAGACCCCCGGGCCGACTATCGGGTGCGTATCTTCACCACCCTGCAAGAGTTGCCGTTCGCCGGTCATCCGACGCTGGGCACGTGCCATGCCTGGCTCGAGGCCGGTGGCGTGCCCAAGGGTGAGGAGATCATTCAGGAGTGCGGTGTCGGCCTGGTGCGGGTGCGTCGGCAGGGAGCGGAGCTGGCGTTTCTCGCGCCACCGCTGCTCAGGTCCGGCCCGGTGGACGCCGAGCTGGTCGAGCGCGTGCGGCTGGGCCTCGGATTGGCGCAGGGCGCAATTGTGTGCACGCAATGGGTCGACAACGGTGCCGGTTGGCTGGCGGTGATGGTCGAAGACCGCCAGCAGGTGCTGGGCTTGCAACCGGATCATTCGCAGATGCTCGGCCTCGCCGTCGGTGTCATCGCGCCGTGGCACCCCGAGCGCGATGGTGCTGACGTGCAGTTCGAAGTGCGTGCATTCATCTCCGGCGACGGCATGCCGGAAGACCCGGCCACCGGCAGCCTGAACGCCGGCATCGCCCAATGGTTGCTCAGCGAAGGGCTGGCCCCGGCGTCTTATGTCGTCAGCCAGGGCCTGACCATGGGCCGCGCCGGGCGGATTCGGGTGGAGCAGGTGGGGGATGAAATCTGGATTGGCGGTTCTGTGGCGACGTGTATCACAGGGACGCTGACGATCTAACGATGGACCTGGCCCTGGCCGGGATCTAAAAATCAAAAGATCTTCAGACGATAAAAGGCCGTATCCCATGATCGCGGAAATACCGTTCGATCACCTTCGGATCGGCGCTGTAATCGGCGATCGCCACATAGGTATCCGGCCGCAGCAGGTAAAACCCGTTGCGCGCCAGCCCCACGGTTTCAAACACCGGTCGCCAGTCGAACACCTGTAATGGCAGGCGATGCTCGTTGCACCAGGCGATCATCTCGTCGCTGGTGTCGCCATACACATGCACCTGCCAGGTCAGGTATTTCAGCGATTCGAAGTTATCCCATTCTCCGTCGTGGGCCCAGGGCAGGCGATCACCGCCGTGAATATGGCCGGTAACGCCCTCGCTCAAGGGCATGCCACGATAGTTGAGGGTGGTTTGCGACACCGTGCGAAACATGAACTCTCGGACCGCCTCGAACGAGATCATTTTCGGGATCAGAAAGGGTGCCACACGCATGCGCATCACGTCGGCAATTGGCCCATCGGCCGTGACGAAGTTGAACACCCGGTCAGTGGTCGCCACCAGACGCAGGGCAAAGGCGATGCGTTCGGTTTCATAACTGTCGAGCAGTTTGGGCGTGGCGCTGCCGCTTAACACCGCCGCGAGCTTCCAGGCCAGATTAATCGCGTCGCCAATCCCGGTGTTCATGCCCTGGCCACCCGCCGGGCTGTGGACATGGGCGGCGTCACCTAACAGAAACGCGCGTCCGGTGCGAAAGTGATCCGCAACACGGTGATGCACGCGGTAGGTCGAGAACCAGTTCACCTGATCGATCTGCAGCTTTAGATTCTCGATAGCACGGCTGCTGACGTCTGCAAACTGCAGGGTTTCGGCGCGGTCGGCGCGTTCATCGCGAACCGTGCCGATCAGACGGGCGCGACCTTCGCTGGACAAAGGAAAAATGGCGAGGAAGTCGGCTTCGTCGAGGTCCACATGCAGTTCGCCGTTGAACGTCGGGCCGCGGGCCTGCACATCCGCCACGTAGAAAATCTGCTGGTAGGTGCCCCCCGGGAAACCGGTGTCCAGGGTTTTACGCACAATCGAGCGGGCGCCGTCGCAGCCTGCAAGGTAACAGGCCTGACAGGTCTGCTGCTGGCCATCGGGCAAGCGCAGCGTTGCAGTAATGCCGTCGCCGGTTTCCTCGAAATTTTGCAGTTCGGTGTTGCGTTCCACCGTAATGCCGAAGGTCTCCAGACGTTCGATCAGCAACTGTTCGTGCTCGTCTTGCGGATAGATTTCCAGGAACGCATAGGGCGTCAAACCCTCGCCGATGGTGCTCAGCGGCAGGTGTGCGACCGGTTCGCCCTTGACCCAGAAATTCGCGGCGCACACTTTATGGCCGTTCTGCACCACGGCGTCGCTGAGGTCGAGCTGGCGGTATAGCTCCAGCGTTCTGGCCTGTACTGCCAACGCGCGTGAGGTGGTGCCGGGGGCCGAGGTCTTGTCGATGATCCGTACCCGAATTCCCAGTTTGCTCAGCCACAGCGCCAGGACCAACCCGGTCGGGCCGGCACCGATGATCAGCACGTCGCTACGGTTCATGAGCCTGTCCTCCTCGGTGTGTGGATCAAGTATGGTTCAACCGGGGGGCACTCGCAGGCTCGACAGCTGCTACGGCGAACGAGTTGCTACGGAACAGGGAGAGGGCGGGATAGTCATAGCCTGCGCCATGCCATTGATCGTATGGTTAACCCGGCTCAACGGATTTGATGGAGCACCATGCAAGCCAATCGATTGATCATGAGCGTGGCCGCGCTGTTGGTACTGGCCGGTTGCGGCACTCAGCGCCCTCAGGAACCGCCGGCCCGCAAGCCTGCCGAGGTCAAGGCCGAGATCGTCAGCCTGCTGCCGGCCAAAACGGTCGACCGCCAGGGCTGGGCCACGGACATCTACGCGGCGTTTGCCGCGCAAAAAATTGCGCCGACCACGCAAAACCTGTGTTCGGTACTCGCGGTCGCTGAGCAGGAATCGACGTTTCAGGCTGATCCGTTGGTGCCAGGCCTGGGCAAGATCGCCCGGGATGAAATCGACCGCCGCGCCGATAAGGCCCACATCCCCAGCCTGCTGGTCAGCGCTGCCTTGCAGGTGCGCTCACCCAACGGCAAAAGCTACAGCGATCGACTGAATACCGCGCGCAGCGAAAAAGAGCTCAGCGCGATTTTCGATGACTTCATCGGCATGGTGCCCATGGGCCGGACCTTGTTCGGCGGGTTCAACCCGGTGCACACCGGCGGGCCGATGCAGGTCAGCATCGACTTTGCCGAGCAGCAGGCGCGGGATTATCCCTACCCGGTGGACGGCTCGATTCGCCACGAAGTGTTCACCCGTCGTGGTGGCCTGTATTTCGGTATCGCCCACTTGCTCGGTTATCCGGTGAGCTACAAGCAGCCGCTGTATCGCTTCGCCGATTTCAATGCCGGTTGGTACGCCAGCCGCAATGCAGCGTTCCAGAACGCGGTAACTCGTGCAACGGGTATCCCGCTGGCGCTGGATGGCGATCTGGTGCGCTACGGTTCGATCATGCCCGGCACCACGGAACTGGCGGTGCGCACCCTGGGCAAGCAGTTGGACATGCGCAACCCGACCATTCGGGATCAACTGGAGGAGGGTAAAAGTCTTCAGTTCGAGGACACCACGCTCTATCAGCGGGTTTTCGCTTTGGCCGAACAGGCCGAAGGCCGGCCATTACCCCGGGCGGTGTTGCCGGGGATCGTGCTGCAAAGCCCGAAGATCACCCGCAAACTCACCACGGCGTGGTTTGCCAAGCGAGTCGATGAGCGTTATCAGAGCTGTATGAGGCGTGCGGGAGGGTAACCGGGCAAGCTCGCTCCCACAGGGTTCGCGCGCATTCTTTGGCATCTGCTACAAAGAGAGAGTCGCAGAGGAGATTTAGTCATGTACCAGCTCTATGGGTATCAGAATTCGGGTGCGGCCGCCATCGAAGCCGCGCTGGAACTGTGCGAGGTTCCTTATCGCTTCATCGACGTATCATCGTCCCCGGAGGCGGTGCATGCGCTGGAGAAGCTCAACCCGCTCAAGCAGGTTCCCACTCTGCAACTGCCCGATGGCGGCGTTCTTGCCGAGAGTGCGGCCATCCTGATTCACCTGGGCCTTACGTTCCCGGAGTCGAACCTGTTGCCGGAAAACCCGATCAAGCGCGATCAGGTGATTCATGGTCTGGTGTACATCGTCAGCAATTGCTACAGCGTCATCGGCATCATCGATTACCCCGAGCGCTGGCTGGGCGAGGCGGACGAGTCGTCCCGGCAAAACCTCATGGCCGGTGCCCGTCAGCGCCTGCACTGGAATTGGGAGGTGTTTGCCGATCAATTCGCCGGCAAGTTGTACCTGGGCGATGGAAAGCCGGGCGCACTGGATATTCTGGCGGCGGTGGTGACGCGGTGGGCGGGCACCCGGGAACACTTGCGCGTTGCGCGGCCGGGGTTCTTTGCCTGGCTCGAACGCTTCGACCGCCACCCGGTATTGGCGCCGGTCTTCTCGCGGCATTGGCCATAGGAACACATCAAACCAATGTGGGAACGAGCCTTTGTGGGAGTGGGGCTCGCCACAAAAGCCCCCTCGCACAGTGTGAAATCACTCCCCGCGGATGTACTGCTCCAGCTGTCGAATCAGTTCAGCCTGCTCGGCAATAGCTTCCTTGACCAGGTCGCCGATCGACAGCAAGCCCATCAGCTCACCGTCCTCCACCACCGGCAAGTGCCGCAGGCGTTTGTCGGACATGATGCCCATGCAGGTTTCGACGGTTTGATGGGTGTCCACGGTGATCACCGGCGACACCATGATGTCGCTGACCGGTGTGCCGACGGAGGAGCGCCCCTTGAGCACCAGTTTGCGCGCATAGTCCCGCTCACTGATGATGCCGACGACCTTTCCATCTTTCAGGACCGGTAACGCGCCGACGTTTTTTGCGGCCATCACCATCAGCGCTTCCAGCACCATTTGATGAGGCGCAATGGTGTGGACTGCCTGATTCTGTTGGGCCTTTAACTTGAGCAACTGGGCGACGGTTTTCATGACGGCTTCTCGGGTGTTGTCGTTGTCCTTGAAGAATCGTAGAGACACGCTCACAGAGCAAGGCGCAAAGCGGCAGATAACACGCAAATAGCGTCATTCAGTGATTTTTCTTTCGTAAACCTCCCGATCCGTCGAGAGAGCGTCGGTTGGCCGGATAGACTGAGGCCTGTAGGGCGTTCAGTTTTGTCGCGTGTCGATCCGGGAGCCCAGGTAATGGGGGCGTATGGATTTTTTGGTTAATACCTTGAAATAGAGAGAGGGAAATCGAATAAAGAAGTTCGGGTAGGCTCGCACCTCCAATAAGTCACGGATGACTCGTCATTATGTTTGATGCTCTAACGGCTGCTAGATCTACGCAGCGTTCACTTCCTGAGTCTATGACTCAGAGTCCGCACACACCTTTCATTGCCCAGTCTCTTCCAGACTGGCTATTGAGCACCCGTGCAGAAAATCGCGTCGCTTTAAAACAGAATGTCGGACCTGCCATGCCCTGGTATGACAGGGCATCGGCGCAATTACGTGGAGAGATGAAAAGGGCGTTTGAGGACAGTTGGGTATCACAAAACGAAACTGATAAAACCCTGAACAAAATTCAGGAAGTCGAAACGTTCGCAGAACAGCTTTTAATCACTGCACTGAAGGACAAGTACGGCATTACCCTGGATGTCAAAGCGACCTACCTGCGGCTTTACTGCCCCAAGGGCATTGTCGTCGGGTTTGATGTGCGGACGCTGTCGCTGCTTGAGGCCTCGCTGCATAACTTCGAAGTTAAAGAAACCCGAGCGGGTTATTTCGACAGGGCGAGTGACTTCATTACGAAGCCTTCTGCTTCCGGGCAATTCGACGTCGTGCCGATCAAACATAAACTGTCTGTCGAGGCCTTTGCAGCGCTGTGTCGTGAACTGGATATCGGGGCTCGATACCAAACTTACTTGAAGGTGTTCATGGGCTTCACCAACCCGGTGGCGAGGGCGGTGTTACAACATAAAGTACAGACCAGCCAACAGGATGCGTTGCGTGCGGCCAGTGTTCTGGCGCTCATGAAACAAGACATCGATCACGAAACTCACCGCCTGCTGTTGAATCTGGTTGCGGGGCATCAAGCACTGACTTTGCGCGGCACACCGATGTACCGCTACGAGTTGACGATGATGGATACGGCCCTGACAGGCATTGTTCTGATTGCGGCGGACCTCGATCGCAGCCGTCAGCTCGAACAAGTCATCGCCTATGTCCCCCATGATCCGGAGCATCCGGTCAAACAATACCCCTCGCTGGCCAGCTTCTACAGAGAGCTGATCACTCAATTACGCGTACCTGAGTATCAGCGCTTTTTCAGCCGGTTTGTCCCTCACCAACAGCGGGGCACCTTCTTTTTCCAGCTCAATAACCGGCTTTCAAGCATTCAATGGCATGCATCCTTGCCGTTTGAGCAAAAGCCGGCGTGGCGTGAGGAGCCGAATATCAATCCTGATTTGCGGATGACCTATCTGCGAAACAGCGGTGACTTCTGGACCCATGACTTTCACCAGAAACTGAACAAGATCCTCGATGATGCTCGGGCTATGGCGGTCCCCACTGACGATGAGGATGAAAAATCTCGTTGGGCGCGTTGGGATAGTTTTCAAAAAGTTGCCGTCGCCGTTCTTGAAGTGGCCACTTTTGTGGCGACGCCCTTTGTACCGTTGCTTGGCGAGCTGATGCTGGCCTATACCGCCTATCAACTGCTTGATGAAACGTTCGAAGGGATTGTCGAGTGGTCAGAAGGGCAGCGAAGCGAAGCCGCCGGACATTTGATCGGTGTGGCTGAAAGTCTGATCCAGTTGGGCGCATTCGCGGCAGGAGGCAAAGTAGTGGGCACCCTGTTGCCGCTCAAGTCGTCGCCCTTTATCGAGGGCATGAGGGTCGTAGAAATGAGCGATGGCCGGTCGCGGTTATGGGAGGCGGATCTGGGGCGCTACGCACAGTCGGTTACCCTTGACGAGTCTGTCCGGCCGGATGAAAAGGGTATTTATCGACATTCCGGGCAGGAGGTGCTGCCGCTCGAGGGCAGGCAGTTTGTGATTGAGCCTGATCCAGGATCGGATCAGTACCGCATCCAGCATCCCCGTCGACCCGACGCCTATGCCCCCCGTCTTGTACACAATGGCGTTGGTGCGTGGACGCATGAGGCTGAGCGCCCTCAGGCCTGGCAGGGCGTCACCCTGATGCGACGCCTGGGACATCGTCTCGATTCGTTTTCCGATCAAACCCTGGAGCAGATCCGGATCGTCAGCGGTGTCGACGACGCGGTATTGCGCAAACTGCATGTCGAACATGAGCGGCCGCCGGCCTTGCTGGTGGCAACCATCAAGCGTTTTACCGCTGACCAGGAGGTTAAAACCTTCATCGAGCGGATGAGCAGCCATGATCCGCAGGTGTATGGTCAGGCCGATGTGCAGACTCAACTGGAACTGCTGACGCGTCTTCGCACGTGGCCGAAGAACCGTACTGTGCAGTGGCTCGACGCTCAAGACAAGGTGCTCTGGCAATCTTCGCCAGACCTGGGCGAACCGATAATCAAGGTCAGATCCGGGCAGGCCGGTTACCACGATCTGCCCGCAACGATGCTGTCCCAACTGCAGGAACAGGAGGTCAAGACGCTGCTGGATGAAGCGTTTGGCAATGGAACCATCGCCCTGGATGTGCGGGCGGCCAGACTGCGTGCGCTCATCGCCGCGGCGGCCAGGGAGCAAAAAACGACCTTGGTGGATGCTCGCTTCAGACTCGATGAAGCACCTGTCGGCCCTGACGTTGCGACGCACGTTGAATGGTTGCGTAGCGAGTTTCCGCAAATGCCGGGTGCCATCATGGATGAGTTGCTGGTCGGTATCACCGAGGCGGAACAAACACAGATGAGCGATCGACAGCATTTGCCGTTGCGTCTGCGCCAGGAGGTCCGCATGGCGATGCGTGAATGGCGGATTGTCCGGGCGTACGAGGGGTTGTATTTACCGTCGAGCGCGAATCTGGATACCAGTCGGCTGGCGTTGCACAGTCTTGAGCGACTGCCAGGCTGGTCGCCCGAGGTGCGCATCGAGATTCGCAACCAGTCGTTCGAAGGGCCGCTACTCGACAGTATCGGGCCGGAGCATGCGTCCATTCGCAAAGTGCTGGCGCGAACCCTGGAGAACACCTTTCAGCCCCATGACGAAGTGGGTAATACGCTGCACGGCGCCGACGATTTCTATACCGCCCTGTTACAAGCCTTGCCCGACGCCGCGCGCAGAAAACTGGGCCACGAAATCGGCCAAGGCATCCAATTGCGACAGACATTGCAGAACGCACCGCTGACGCATGCGGCGTTGCGCGAAATTCTCCCGGATCCCTCTGTTCAGCAGGTTTTGGACACCGCGGCCGCAACACGTTTGCGCGAAGCGGTTCAGGGATATGCGCGGATCAGTGAACCTGTGCTCGGTACGGGGGAGACGTTGAGCCTGGAGGACCGGTTTAAAGTGCTATATCCGCAGGCAACTGCGCAGACGTTTGCCGACTTTGTCCGTTTATCCGGCTCGCAGACTCAGGCGTTGGGGGGCATTGGCGAACGGGAGTTGGAGTTCGAGGAACTGACCAAAACGCTGGATAGCTGGGTGGCGGTCGAGAGAGGCGAGCTTCTGCCCATGGATCAGCGCTACCACAAGGGGCGTTTTGCCAAAGCGATCAAGCAATGCTGGCAGGCGGCACAAATATCGGGGCCGGACGGCTACGCCCTGGATTTGAATTTTCACTGGACGAGTGATTTTCTGGAGTGTCTGCCAGCGTTGAACGCTGATTTCCGGCATGTCAGTTCGCTGCAATTCCGCCATGTCGAATTGCGTACTGATATCACCGGTTTTCTTGGTTATTTTCCCAATTTGAGGGCGCTGGATTTGAGCGATAACGCGCTGGTCGCCGCCCCTCGCTTGCAAGAAAGTCTGCCAGTGCTCGAGCATCTGAACCTTTCCAATAACCAACTGACGCTGACCGCTGACAGTGCGGCGGATCTGGCCGGCCTGACCCGTCTGCAAACGCTGAGACTGGCCGGTAACCCGGCGCTGTCGCAGATGCCGGATATCAGCAGGATGGCCGAATTCTACCTGTTGGATCTGCACGATACCGGTATCACGGAGTGGCCCACCGGCCTGCTCACGCAGCCGCGACCGCGCGCCTTTGAACTGGATCTGCAGGGCAATCCGATCGAACAGGTTCCCCAAGTGACACCCGGTTCGGAGCAGGCACGGCTTGTTGCCCGCACCCGTTTGAGTCGCGACCGGTTGTCTGATCAAGGTCGTGAACAATTTCAGAGCTATATGCGCTCGGTAGGGTATGACCCGGCACGCAGTTACCCGCCCAAGGGCGAGGAGACCAGTGTGCACTGGCTGGAAGGTTTGTCTGACGTACAACGAGAAGGCAGGCAAGCGAGCTGGGATGAGCTTGAAGGGGAGCCGAATGCCCAGGGATTTTTCGAGGTGCTGGAGCAACTCACCGACTCAGCCGATTACGTCGAGCAAGCCAGCCGCCCCGGGCTGACACAACGAGTGTGGCGCATGCTCGATGCCGCTGCCCGGGACACCCCGCTGCGCGAAGAGCTGTTTCGTATGGCGAGCAACCCTGATTCCTGCGCTGCCGCCGGTGCGCAGATTTTCAATGAAATGGGGATCAAAGTACTGGTTCACGAAGCGTATCTGGCCGGCAGCCCTGAGCAGGTCGAAACCAGCCTGATCAAGTTGGCGAAGGGCAAGTCCCGTCTGGATCAGGTCAATGAAATCGCCCGCGCCACCGTCCAGAGCCGATTGCAGGCCGGTGAAAGCTTTATGGCGGTCGATGAAGACGGGGACGTCACGGGTACCATTGATGAGGTGGAGGTTTATCTGGCGTTTCAGACCGGCCTGGCGGATCGGCTTGATCTGCCATGGCAATCGAGAGGGATGTTGTTCCGGGAGATGGCCGAGGTGAGTGATGCGCAGATAGACCAGGCGTATGAATCGGTTTTGACGCTCGAGGCGGGTGAGGGGGGGCTGAACCGGATCATTGAACAGCGGTTCTGGCGCAAGTACCTGAAGAGTCGCCACGCGCAAGCGTTTGCGCAGAATTCGACGGTGTATAACGCCAGATCAGAAGAGCTGCTCAATCGGCATTTGGCGGGCAGCGTCTCACAGCAGGAGTATGAGAGTGAACTTCTTGAGTTGGCCGAGGGGCGTGAGGGGTTGTTGAAGGCCTTGACGCTGGAGGTGTTGAAGAGGGTGCAATAGCCCTGCGCTGAAACAAGTGGCCGGCCTGTTCTTGCGAACAGGCCGGTTTTTCAGGTCTTTAAAACTTATTGTTGCCGAGCAGGTAGCTGACCAAGCTGGGTTTTCCAAGCTTGATGATCCATGCTCGTAGAACCCGTCAAAACGCCAAAGGGTTTAACAGCATTATCGTAAGTTGCAACCAAATGACCGACGCAGCTGAAACAGGCTTCAAATGCTTCCGCGTGCTCGATGTTTTGGAGTCGCTGCGTCACGAGTTCAATTGCCTCCGGGTCGGTTGATCCTGTTAATTTTTGCTGAATATAAAGTGCCGCACTGGCCGCTTGGACTTCTGCGTGTGCGGCCGGGAGGCCACGGCCTACAGGTAACTGCCTGCCACTTGCTTCAATATGAAGAAGCATACGTTGCTCTATTTGTTCATGCATCGCTGGAACTTCATATTGCATCCCGGACAAGCTTTCATATTCTGCTGATGACCCTTGGTAGATTTTTACAGCAGTGCTCTTATCTGCTAGTCGCGCGATATATCGTTCTTTCATATATTCCTTCAGGCGGCCAGGATCGGTGACCTCGTAGACTCCAAGTGAGGCGGGATGTTCTTGTCCGAGATCGTAATCCACCGGTCTGACTTGGTGTATGCCATGTTTGGTTGACGTCAGCGGTATACTTTCCAAAGGGATATTAATAAAGTCGGTGATGTAAATAGTTTTATCTCCGCCTGGAATCGACGCGCCCGCGTGTGCGGCAGCGACAGTGTCTCTGTATTTTTTTGAATACCGCGAATCCGGTTCTGCTTCGAGTCGTTTTTTTTGTTTTGCAGGTGAACCTGTTGGCGGATTCTTGCCCGCAGTGATCATTTTGGTAGTTCGATAACTTACCAACTGATTAAGATCTCCACTAAGCCCAAGCCTATCCACAAAACTCATCGGGTTATTCCCCACCATCGCATACAGATTCCACCCGTCCACAGCCCCCGCCGGGTCGGCACTGATCCAGCGCTGCAACCAGGGCGCGTAATAGCGCCATCCATAGTAGTAAAGTCCGCTGTAATCCATCTCCTTGCCCGAATAGCGGATGGTTTTATAACTGACTTCCCGTTCCGAACCCGCTGTCAGCGAGGAAGTGCCGCCGAAGGGATAATATTCTTCGCGGCTGATCAGATGGGCCGTTTGATCGAGTTCGATGAGGCTGGAACCCTGGCCGTCGTCGAGGCAGTAGCGCACCTGGTCGGCATCGATGTTATCCGGCTGACCGCTGAGCCAATGCAGGCAACGCACGTTGCCGATCACGCTCGGCAAGGTGATGACATGCAACTCCTCACCCGTTTCACGGGTGCGTATTTCCAGCCCGGGAAAGTAGCGTACGTCGTGAAAATGGCGGGTCCTTGACGTATGGGTTTCGTGGCGTTTATGGACACGTTCGCCTTTGCTGTAGCGATAGGTTTCCTTATCGTCGAGGCCTGTCTCGCGCGTGATCAGCGTGACGGAGGCCAACTCATCAAGGATGTTCCAGTGCAAGGCCTGACCCGGTTGCAAGACCTGGAGATTGCCATGAGGGTCAAACAGCTTGGGAAAATCGGGTGCAGGGCCTCCCTTTTTCCAGCGCACGCCACGGTTGCTTGAGGGGTCAATGCACATCTCATGGGTGTAGCCGCCCACCGCGCGACAATGAGTCAATTTAGTCAGGTTGCCGCCCGTGTCGTACTCGTAGCATTGTGTGTAGTTCAGGATATTGTTGGGGGCGTTCGGCAACGGACGCCCCGGCATGCTGGATGGCGGAGTGGTGTCATGGCCGGTGGCGCTGACCAACCGGTATAGCGAGTCTTGGGTGAATAGGCGGGTTCCATCAATGTGCTGGTTGGCGAAAAACACCGGTTTAAAGGTGTGATCTTTAATGCACAGCACATTACCGACGTTGTCATAGCAATATGACAGATCTTGCCGCAAGGCCTGGCCAGGCACGCCGGCATTCATGTTCGTCAGGCGATCGTTCGCCGGGTCGTAGATCCATTTTTTGGTCACGCCGTTGCCGAGTCGTTGTTCGATGACCTGGCCGGCAGCGTTGTACTGCGCGTCCTTGAGAATTTCCTGAATGGTATCGCTGGCGTCGATTTTCAGCGTTACCTGCTGGAGTTGCCCGGCGATGTCATAGAGTGAACACTGCTGATGGTTGCCGGCATCCGTCTGGCTCAGCGCCTTGCCGTCTGCACCGTAGCGCCATCGTGTGGTGTAGGCGCTGCCATCGAATAAGGTGCGGGTTTCTTCAAAAGGCAGGTAATGGAGGCTAAAGGAGCCGAATGCCATCGAGCCCGAAGGATCGTCTTTCTTGATCAACTGACCACGCAGGTTTCGCCCTGGATCCGCATCGGCCTGCCCATAGGTCAAGACCTCGACGTTCGGTTGAGCATTGACGTCAACCGCCAACATGCGCAATTGATCATCGTAGGTATTTCGCCATTGATTACCGCGCTCATCCCAGCGTCTGAGGACTTCACCGGCCACTCCGAACAGGCTCAGACGCCAGCCGGAGTCGACGCTGTCGACCTTCAGCGCTTGACCGGCCAGCCCATGGACCGTCGTCAGGTTAGACCTCAAGCCGTACAGGCGTGGATCCCAGTGCTCCACCGCTCTGCCTGCGACGTCATGACGCTGTCGGGTGATGAGTGTTTCCAGTGGAGTGACAGTGCTCTTGCGCAGGTAGGCTACCTGGCGAACCGCCAGGCCGCGGCCATCATAGGCAGTCACTGATGGGGTGTTCCGATGCACGGTGAGATCCATCTCTCAACCTCCTTCGATGCATTGCATCGGTCATGGCAAAGGGGTTTCTCCAAGCCTCGATGCTATCAACGTGCGAGAGGCGTGTAACCTGTCATATATGACAGGTGAAGCGACCTGTCCCGGAGCATCCACACGGTTGCCCAATGGCGCGTAGAATCACGCCTCTGTATCAATTTTGAGGTTGCAGTGGTGGATTTACAGCAGGGCTTCGTCCTGACCCGGCATTGGCGCGATACCCCGGCCGGCACCGAAGTCGAGTTCTGGCTGGCGACCGATGCCGGTCCCCGGCGCATCCGTCTGCCGCATCAACCGTCGGTCGCGTTCATTCCACAGGCCATGCGCGAGCCAGCCGAAACGGTGTTGCGCGGCGAAAAGAACGTCGAGCTGCGGCCATTGGCGCTTCTGGACTTCGAGCACCGCCCGGTGCTCGGCCTGTATTGCCAACAGCACGGCCAGCTGATGCGCCTGGAAACCGCGCTGCGCAAATCAGGCGTCGAGGTGTTCGAAGCCGACATCCGCCCGCCGGAACGCTACATGATGGAGCGGTTCATCACCGCGCCGGTTTTGTTCGGCGGCACGCCCGGTGCCGACGGCCTGCTGCTCGACGCGCAAATGAAACCCGCCCCCGACTACCGGCCGAACCTGCGGCTGGTCTCGCTGGACATCGAAACCACCGCTCAGGGTGAGTTGTATTCCATTGCCCTGGAAGGCTGCGGCGAGCGTCAGGTGTACATGCTCGGGCCGCCCAATGGCGATGACAGCGGGGTGGATTTCCAGCTCGAATACTGCGATTCGCGAACCCTGCTGCTGAAAAAACTCAACGAATGGTTCGCCCGGCACGACCCCGACGCGATCATCGGCTGGAACGTCGTACAGTTCGACCTGCGCGTATTGCACGAACATGCTCGCCGCCTGGCGGTGCCGTTGAAACTGGGGCGTGGCGGCGAAGAAATGCAGTGGCGCGAGCACGGCAGCCGCAACCATTACTTCGCTGCGGCCGCCGGCCGATTGATCATCGACGGCATCGAGTCGCTGCGTTCGGCGACCTGGAGCTTCCCCTCGTTCAGTCTGGAAAACGTCGCGCAAACCTTGTTGGGCGAAGGCAAGTCGATCGACAACCCGTACCAGCGCATGGACGAAATCAACCGCATGTTCGCCGAGGACAAACCGGCCCTGGCCAAGTACAACCTCAAGGACTGCGAACTGGTGACACGGATCTTCGCCAAGACCGAGTTGCTGACCTTCCTGCTGGAGCGCGCCAGCGTCACCGGTTTGCCGGCGGACCGCAGTGGTGGTTCGGTGGCGGCGTTTACGCATCTGTATATGCCGTTGATGCACCGTCAGGGCTTCGTTGCGCCGAACCTCGGCGGCAAACCACCGGAGGCCAGCCCCGGCGGTTTTGTCATGGACTCGCAGCCGGGACTGTACGAATCGGTGCTGGTGCTCGATTACAAAAGCCTCTATCCGTCGATCATCCGCACCTTCCTGATCGACCCGGTGGGCTTGATCGAAGGGCTCAAGCATCCCGACGATAGCGAATCGGTGCCGGGTTTTCGCGGTGCCCGTTTCTCACGGACCCGGCATTGCCTGCCGGCCATCGTCGCCCGGGTTGCCGAAGGCCGCGAAACTGCCAAGCGCGAGCACAACGCGCCGCTGTCCCAGGCTCTGAAAATCATCATGAATGCCTTCTATGGCGTACTCGGCTCCAGCGGTTGCCGCTTCTTCGATACCCGGTTGGCCTCATCCATCACCTTGCGCGGGCACGAGATCATGTTGCGCACCCGCCAACTGATCGAAGCTCAGGGCCACGCGGTGATCTATGGCGACACCGACTCGACCTTCGTCTGGCTGCGTCGCCCCCACGGTCAGGCCGAAGCCGCGCAGATCGGCCACGCGCTGGTGGACCACGTCAACCAATGGTGGCGCGAACATGTGAAGCAGGAATACGGGTTGGAAAGTGCCCTGGAGTTGCAGTTCGAAACACACTACAAACGCTTTCTGATGCCGACCATTCGCGGCGCCGAGGAGGGCAGCAAGAAGCGCTATGCCGGGTTGGTCACCCGCGCCGATGGCACCGACGAGATGGTCTACAAAGGCCTGGAAACCGTGCGCACCGACTGGTCGCCGCTGGCCCGGCAATTTCAGCAGGAGCTGTACCTGCGCATCTTCAATCGCAAGCCCTATCAGGATTATGTGCGTGATTATGTGCGCAAGACCTTGGCCGGTGAATTCGACGAGCGCCTGATCTACCGCAAACGCCTGCGTCGGCCCCTCGATGACTATCAACGCAACGTGCCGCCCCATGTGCGGGCCGCGCGGATCGCCGATGACTACAACGACCAACAGGGGCGGCCGCGGCAATATCACAACGGCGGCTGGATCAGTTATGTGATCACGGTCGCCGGCCCCGAGCCGCTGGAAGTGCGCAGCGCGCCCATCGACTACGACCATTACGTCACCCGGCAGCTGCAACCGGTGGCGGATGCGATCCTGCCGTTCGTGGATGACGATTTCTCAACGCTGATTGGTGGGCAACTGGGCCTGTTTTGAGTCCAGCAGCGACAGCGTCCAGTCATCCGGTATGCCATGAAAATACTGATCCAGCGCCTGATGGAACAGGCTGCCTTTTGGCGAAACCTGGGCGAACAGCGTCATTGATGAATGAAACTTGAGGTTGTCGGGGTGCCCGAAAATCTTGGTGATCGAGCGTTGCGGAACATCCAGCACCAGTTGCGTGCAGGTGCGCAAGCGCGGACCCAGTAGCGGATGCTTCAGGTACGCCACAGCTTCCTCGCTGGAGTGAATGGCAAAGTAGCGGGACATTTCGCTGTCACCCAACCCGGCAAACTGCGGAAAGATGAACCACATCCAGTGCCGGCGCTTCTGGCCGGCGCGCAGTTCATCCTGAACCCACTCGAACACAGGATCCTGTGCCTGGATAAAGCGTGGCAAGTTGAAAGAGTCGAGCTGATCGGTACTTCTCATGCCGATGCCCTCTGATAGCTCCGCGATGGCTCAGACCATGGCCAGCCGCTGCTTGCGTTGTGGCGCGCGAAACGCTTGGTCCAGCGCCTCCAGATCCCCGACTTCAAGCTGCAATTGTGCCGCTTGCGCGTTGAGCCGCACATGCTCGGGGTGGACCGCTTTGGGGATGGCGATCACCCCGTTCTGACGCAGAATCCATGCCAGCGCTACCTGCGCCGGTGTCGCCTGGTGACGGGCGGCAACCTGCTTGAGCGTCGGATTGGCCAGCATATGCCCGCCCTGGCCGATCGGACAGTAAGCCATCACCGGCATTTTTTGCTGTTGGCTCCAGGGCAGCAGATCAAATTCGATGCCGCGCTCTTCCAGGTTGTACAGCACCTGATTGGTCGCGCAGGCCGGTGAGGCCAGTTCATCCAGGTCGTCCAGGTCGAAATTGGACACGCCCCAACGGCCGATCTTGCCGTCTTCGCGCAGGCGTTCGAAGGCTTCGACGGTTTCCTCGAGGGGATACTCGCCGCGCCAGTGCAACAGGTACAGATCGATGTAATCGGTATTCAACCGCCGCAGGCTGCGTTCGCAGGCCTGGGGGATGCCTTTGCGGCTGGCGTTGAAGGGGTAGACCTTGCTGACCAGAAAAACCTGGTCGCGCAGGCCTGTGATGGCTTCACCCACCACCTCTTCGGCGCCCCCTTCAGCGTACATCTCAGCGGTGTCGATCAGGGTCATGCCCAACTCGATGCCCAGGCGCAGCGCTGCAACTTCCTTGGTGTGTCGGGAGCGTTCCTCTCCCATGTGCCAGGTGCCTTGGCCGATGACCGGCACAGGGCGGCCGGCCAGCTCAAGAGTACGCATGAATCCTCCTTGTCGAAGTCCGATCGATACTACAGTTGGCAGCAAAATAGCAGGGTGGTTCCGTCTGGCAAGGTCAAAAAATCGCAGCCTGTGGCAGCTCCTGCGAGGGCGGGGCACACCCGCAATATCACGGGTGTACCCAACCCCTGTAGAAGCTGCCGCAGGCTGCGATCTGTTGATCTACCGGGCGGAGAACCTGAACACCGTGGTCTGGGCATAAGTCTTGCCCGGATCCAGCCGCGTGGACGGGAAGGCCGGCTGGTTCGGCGAGTCCGGATAATGCTGGGTTTCCAGAGTAAAGGCACCCCAGTGCGGGTAAATCTTGCCGGCCTTGCCCTTGACCGAGCCGTCGAGGAAGTTGCTGGTGTAGAACTGTACGCCAGGTTCGGTGGTGTAGAGCTGCAAGCGACGGCCGGATTGCGGATCGCTGACATCGGCGGCGAGTTTGCCCAGGTCGCCCTTGGCATCCAGCACCCAGTTGAAGTCAAAACCGCCGTGTTTCGGTTCGGCGAATTTCAACTGCGGGTGATCGGCCTTGATGTGTTGACCGATGGCGGTCGGTTGGGTGAAGTCCATGGGCGTGCCGGCGACCGGGGCCAGTTCACCGGTGGGGATCAGTTTGCCGGTGACTGGCGTGTAACGGGTGGCGTGCAAGGTCGCCAACTGCTTCAGCACATCGCCGTTACCCGCGCCGGCCAGGTTAAAATAGCTGTGGTTGGTCAGGTTCAGCACCGTGGGCTTATCGCTGCTGGCCTTGTAGTCGATGCGCAGCTCATTGTTCTCGGTGAGGCTGTAGGTGACCTCGGTTTTCAGGTTGCCCGGAAAGCCCATTTCACCGTCCGCCGACAGGTACGTCAGCGTCACGCCCACCGAATCCTTGCCCTTGCTCGGTTCGGCTTTCCACACTCGCTTGTCGAAACCTTGAGCGCCGCCGTGCAGCGAATTGCTGCCGTCGTTGAGCGGCACTTGAAAGCGCTTGCCATCCAGTTCGAAGGCGCCGTTGGCCAGGCGATTGCCGAAGCGGCCGATGGTCGCGCCGAAGAACGCCGTGCCGCTTTGATAACCCTGCACGTCGTCGAAACCGAGCACCACATCGTCGAGCTTGCCGTTCTTGTCCGGCACTTTAAGCGACTGGAGAATCCCGCCGTAGGTAATGACCGTGGCTTGCAGGCCATGGCTGTTGCGCAAAATGTATTGCTCGACGGGCGTGCCGTCATTGGTTTTGCCGAAGGCTTTTTGTTCGCTGGACAAGCCGGTGGCGTGAGCGGGGAGGGTGGCGATCATCAGGGAGAGTCCGAGGCCGGAGAGCAGGTGTCGGGATTGAAGCATGGTTGACCTTCCTTTTTGTTGTTTTTAAGAAGTAGTCATACTAATGATCGTGCTTTAACGCGATAAAGGAAGGATTTATAGCTTATGCATCGGGTATTGCAATTATAAAGTATTACTAATTTGTGAGCGCTTTCGCGATGATCCGTGCTTACGGACCACCGGCACTGCACTTTTTCAGCTCTCACGGTTCTATTCTTGGCCAGCCTGCGGCGATCCCCACCGCCGGCCCATGCCCAAGTTCAAGAACCCATGGCTCGAGTTTTGCCCCGCGTTACCCTGAAAATTCGCCGTCATTACTTGCTGCTGATTAGCCTGTCGATGCTCCTCGCCAGTGGCTGTAGCCATCAGCCGGGCAACGATGTGGTCAGCCAATTTCGCAATGGCAAACCCCAGGAACTCCTCCAGACCAGCGTCGACCGCATGGCGACCCTGACGATGCGCGACAACCTCGAAAGCCTCTACCTGCTGATGAACAAGCTCTACCTGCGCAACCCGGACGAACTGAAAAAATCCGGCTTCCTCGATGTCGGCACCGCAGAAAAACAAGTGCGCATGGCCATCGAACAGCAGCAGCCGCTACCCACCCTCGGCGGCAAAAAAGACCTGGCTGCGCTGAGCTTCGCCATGAGTCCGGAGTTTCTCGGCGACCGGGTCGGCGCGTTCATCTATGCCATCGGCAGCATGCTGGTGACGGCCCATGGCAATCGGCTGGAGTTCTACATGACGGATGCGCTCAACCC
The DNA here is from genome assembly GCF_058802085.1 of Pseudomonas sp. GW822-FHT02G04. Classification (NCBI taxonomy): domain Bacteria; kingdom Pseudomonadati; phylum Pseudomonadota; class Gammaproteobacteria; order Pseudomonadales; family Pseudomonadaceae; genus Pseudomonas; species Pseudomonas sp. GW822-FHT02G04. Next base: position 100,064 of record NZ_JBXANU010000021.1, on the reverse strand, counting down.
GACCTTCGTCAGCAATGCCGCGCGCAACATCGAAAAAGCCACCTGGATCTTGAGCCAGCGGCAAAACAGGCAAGGCGAGCCATTGCTGTTTTCCAACGAAATTTCGGAGGAGGGCAGCAACCTGAGTTTTGCCGTGGAGTTCGGCAAAATCGTCGCGCGGCTGGACCTGCTGACCCAGATGCTCGACGAGCGGTACCGGCGGATCGGCCTGAACTACGCCCAGAGTCTGCTGTTTTTGAATTTTTTGCCGGTGCAGTGAGCCGCGTGGATTTTTACTGCGGTTATGCGGCTGGTTGATCCGGAGGAAGTTTGCTCCTGATGCGGTCAAGCTCACACATGAATTCTGTTAAGTCGTCAGATGGGATTTCCAAGACAAAGGATAATTTGTTTCCATAACCCCCAAAAGACGTCCCCATGAGTGTTGCTGTGTCGTTGTCTCTTATGATTACGCGGTCATGAATTTCAGTGGTTTCATGGCATAAGATTTTAGTGCCTTGTGACTTTATTCTCTGATTGAATTTTTTTTGGATACCGCTGTTGGGGCCTGGGAGTAAGAATAGTTCTAGTTTTTTTAAGTGTGGTGGGACTAGGCTGGCAATAAAATCAATGTAGTCATTTTCGGTTTTATAGACTCTGTTTGGGCCGCTCCACTGAAAAAAATAAGGGTCGCATATTATGAGTAAGTCGTTGGAATAAGCCTTTTTTTGATGTGTTTTTGGGCTTTTGCAAGTTTTCCTGACGCACCAACAAGCAGCTCGGTGTAGCCTCCTTGACTGTCCGCTAGGGCACAGCGGGCTGGCTTTTCATGAATCGCCTGCCGAAGACTATATAGCTGCTCTTCTATTTCGCTCAGTCGGTCGATTAAGTGTCGGGGTGAAGGATACCCAAGGTAGATTTCTTCCTCGATAAAATCTGTAGGGACTTCTGGGTTCTTAAGTATCTCTAGTGTGCGGGTTAAATGTTCAATCAGCTTTTGTCTACGATAGTTCATGCGAGTTTCCAGGTTGGTGGGGCCGTATATGGTTGGTAAGCGTTGTGGTGAAGGTTTGGCTTGGTGTGCTTTTTTGTTGGGGCTAGTTTCGATTCAAGCCGAATTCGCGCGTCATAAGTTTGGATTTCCATAGCCCTTCAGCTCTGATGATTTCCGCTTCCGATGCGGCAGATGAAGCAACTTCAAGTATCGAAACTTTAAAGTCATGATTGTCGAGTAACTTCATTTCCACGTTTCCGCCATGGCCGCTGGACCGGTAATACTCCCACCGCGCCCAGAACCCTCCAGTGCCGTAAGCAGAGCCAACATATTGTTTCCCGGTTACCCGGCAGGTGATCAGATAAACTCCAGACACCGCAGAAAGCGCTCCTCGCCAGGACACCGGCACAGACGCTAGCTCATTGATTGAATGGCTGAACGTATCAAAACCAGGGAAGGGAGGTTCGATGGCTGTTCTGCGTATCTCGACGATAGTTTTGTCCTGGTTGTCGGCTCGCTGGACCCATGATCGTAAGCCCGGCCCCCAGTCGAATACGATTTTGCCAACCATATCCAAGAATCGAGGGTCGGGTTTCATCTCATAAAAGTGATGGCCTTCAACGTTGATACCAGTTACTGGGTCTTTTGATCCTTCCGGTGCAAAACCTTTGTGGGTGATTTCATAAACACCCACAAACAGTGTTTCTCCAAGAGGGGTCCCAACGCAGGAGATAATCCAGTCGCAGGCCTCAAACACATTGCGTGATTGCAGTGACTGGTAGAACTCAAAACGCCCGTCTCCTGCAGTCCAAAGCGCGTGAGGCGAAAGCTCTTTTCCACCTCTGTGATCCTGATGGCGCACATAGCGCGTTCTGGCAAGGTCTAGCCCCTTGGCGATCAGTAGCGAGTTCATTCCAATCACAGCTCTTGCTCCATGCATAATCGATTTTGATCCATCACATGCGCGCTGGCCGTAACTCTTGACTAGCGGCTACTTGATATCAGATGTGGGACATCAACCACAATTCTTCCTGAAGGAATTTCTCTGAAACCGTCTGCTCCTCAGAGAAAAAGCATAACGATAGACCGCATCGATATATGTGGTTATAAGAAAAATCGCTATGCTGCGTCCGGTTTATTTCCTGCGATTTTCTGGGCGTATTAATGGAATTCGGTAATTTCGGGTTGGTCGTTGCAGGTCTGGTGGTCGGCTTTATTGTCGGCATGACCGGGGTTGGGGGCGGTTCGTTGATGACGCCGATCCTGCTGTGGTTCGGCGTTAATCCGGCCACGGCAGTGGGCACGGACTTGCTGTACGCGGCCATTACCAAATCCAGTGGTGTGCTGGTTCATCGCAAGAACAAGAACATCGACTGGGCGATCACCGGTTGGCTGACCCTCGGCAGTGTGCCGGCGGTAGCCCTGACGCTGTGGTTCCTGAGCACTTTGCAAACCTCGCCCGAGGCGATGAACGCCGTCATCAAACAGGCGCTGGGCTTCGTATTGTTCGCCACTGCGCTGGCGATTTTCTTCAAGAAACGCCTGCTCGATTTCGCTCACAAACGGGCGGGTGGCCAATACAACCCCAGCGGCTCTCGGTTGAATGTGCTGACCGTGATCACCGGCCTGGTGCTCGGTACCATGGTGGCCCTGACTTCCATCGGTGCCGGCGCCCTGGGCACCGTCGCGCTGTTCATCCTGTATCCGCTGCTGCCCACTCGTCGCCTGGTCGGCACCGAAATCGCTCACGCGGTACCCCTGACCCTGGTTGCCGGCCTGGGCCACGCGAGCATGGGCAACATGGATTGGCACGTGTTGGGCTTCTTGCTGGTCGGTTCGCTGCCAGGGATTTACCTGGGCAGCCATTTGACCGGGCGTATTTCCGACGAACTGCTGCGTCCGTGCCTGGCGACGATGCTGGTGCTGATCGGCTACAAACTGGCGTTCTGATCTGATACCGCTTCCCGAGTAAAAATCTCCAGCAGATGCCCGTCCGGGTCATCGAAATACACCCGCCGGCCACCGGCGTAATCGTTGATCTCGTTGGGCCGCTGCTTGCCGGGATCGGCCCACCATGGCTGCTTGAGCGCTTGCAGGCGAGCGAAGGCCGCATCGAAGTCGTCGTCACCAATCAAGAACGCATAGTGCTGGGAGGCGATGGGCGGGTCGTTGTTGTAGAAATCCAGCGACACCCCGTTATCGAACTTGACCACCAGCATCGGCCCGAACGGCTCGGGATCGGGCAGGCCGAGGAGGTCGGTCAGGTAGCGTGCCGAAACCTGTTTGTCACGGCACCAGACGATGGTGTGGTTCAGCTGAGCGCTCATGGAGAAACCCTCACGATGAATCAGCTATGAGATTAGCTCAGGCTGTTGCGCAATGACCGCCCTGACCTAAGCTTGGGCAAGGCGGAACACAATCGCGGTGCATCGCCCGGAACGATCACCGCGATGCGCAATCATTAGAGCGTGGATATCAAAAGGAGATGCGCATGCTCATCAGGTCTTTGACCCTGGCTACTCTGCTGGCTTTCGTCGGTCCTTCATTCGCCGCCGATGACGATTCCCCTCTGGTTAAAGACGTGGGCCGGGCTCGACCCCTGATTGTCATCGCGCCCAGTTCGGTCGACCCCGCTTGGCTCAACCTGAAAAAATCACTGGACGACTCCGCCAACCGCAAGGGCTTCACCGATCGAAACATGGTGCTGTACACCGTGATCAATACGATGGGCCAACGGGACGGCAAAGACCTCGACCCGCAATCGACGATGGCGCTGATCCGCTCGCTCAAGCTGGGCGCCGGGGCGAAGAGCAAAATCATCCTGATCGGCAAGGATGGCGAAAAGAAGCTTGAGCAGTCGGATGCAGTCGAGTTGAAAGAGATATTCAACACCGTCGACCAGCTGCCGACGGCCGAGAAGGAAGCAACGGTACCGGTGCCAGCGCCGGTGGCTGAAGTCGCACCGGCCAAAGGTGCTAAAGGCAAACCGGCGAAGCCTGCCAAACCGGCTGAGCAACCGGATGATTGAATTGCGCTGAATCCTTGTGGTGAGAGGGCTTGCCCCATTGGGCGACCTCAACAGGTCGCCCATTTTCTGCCAACGGAAATCTGAAACTTGGTGACCCATTGTGGCGAGGGAGCTTGCTCCCGCTCGGCTGCGCAGCAGTCGTAAATCCGCCATCCGGGGTCTATCTGATGCAACGCGGTGACGGTTTTGGGGCCGCTGCGCGCCCCAGCGGGAGCAAGCTCCCTCGCCACAGGTTCTGTGCCGATCCAGTCAATGATTTCCAGGCGAACCTCGCGGGCTCAGCGGCTGCTACGGGGCGTCACCCTCGGTTATTTGGCCAGCGCACTCAAAATCTGGTTAGCGATTTTGATCCGCTCCGGATTCGGGTAGTTTTTGTTGGCCAGGATCACGATGCCGATGTCCTTCGCCGGGATAAAAGCGACGTAGGCGCCGAAGCCGCCGGTTGAGCCGGTTTTGTTGATCAGCACAGTGTCGCGTTGAGGTTGTGGCGGGGTCAGCCACTGGACTTCATGGGCCTCAAACGCCATCTGCGACGAGTTGCCAGTCAGCAGTGTGTCGAGCGTCACCGGGTAGTTGTAGAGCTCCCATCCCAACCCTTGAGTCATCTCGCCAACCCGGTAATAACCGGTGTGAGTGGTGGCGATGGCTTGCTGCAAAGGTTTTTCCAGCGAAGCGGGATTCATGTTCGCCTCAACATAGCGAAGCAAATCTGCGGCGCTGGTTTTCACGCCATACGCTTCGGAATCCAGCGCCCCCGGCTCGACCCGCACAGGTTTGTCGTTCTTGTCGTAACCCCACGCGTAAAGCCCCATCTGATCCTTCGGCACCTTGAGGTAGCTGTGTTTCAGGCCGAGTTTCGGCAGCAAGGTTTTTTCCATCAGATCATCGAACGGCGCCCCCATGCTGTGGGCCGCCAGATAGCCGAACAACCCAAGGCTGGGGTTTGAATACTGGCGATGAGTGCCGGCAGCGTAAGTTGGTTTCCACTGTTTGAAATAGCCGAGCATTTTGTCCTGATGGCCTGCCTCACTGGGGAATTGCAGGGGCAGGCCGCCGGCGGTGTAGGTGCCGAGTTGCAGCACGCTGATGTTGTCGAACGCGCTGCCGCGCAAGACCGGCAGCACCTGACTGGCGTTGTCCGACAGGGACAGTTTGCCGGTCGCCTGCGCGTAAGCGGCGAGGGTGGCGGTGAAGGTTTTGCTCACCGAGCCGATCTCGAACAAGGTGTCTTCGGTGACGGCTTTGCCGTTCTCTTTTGAGGCCACGCCGTAATTAAAGTAATGCGGCTGGCCGTTGACGGTGATCGCGACCGCGACGCCGGGGATCTGCTGTTGCTGCATCACCGGTTCGACGGCGGCTTTCACGATGGTTTCGATGCGCTCGTCAGCAAAGCTGTGGCTGGCACCGAGGAGAAGTGCGAAAGCGCTGCAGGATATGAGTTTCTTCTGATTTCTTTTAGGCATGATTGAGACACTGTCCATGATTGTTCGTGGTGTTAACCGCTACACTTCGAGCGGTTTTCCAAGCCGGTCCGCTGTTGGGCGAGCCAAATCTAGGCAGTTTGGCGAAGACCGGCAAACGACGATATTTCGGATGAGCCATTAGAAAATCTTTGGAGTGGGCATGATTCGACCTCATTTGCCGCTGAATGCGCTGCGTGCTTTCGAGGCGTCGGCGCGCCATTTGAGCTTCACCCGGGCGGCGGTGGAGTTGTGCGTCACGCAGGCGGCGGTGAGTCATCAGGTCAAAAGCCTTGAGGCCCAGCTTAACGTAACCTTGTTCAAACGCCTGCCTCGCGGCCTGATGCTGACCAGCGAAGGTGAAACCCTGCTGCCGGTGTTACGCGAATCCTTCGACCGGATTGCCGAAACCCTGGGGCGTTTCGAGGGCGGGCATTTTCGTGAGGTGTTGACGGTGGGCGCCGTGGGGACGTTCGCGGTCGGTTGGCTGTTGCCGCGATTGGCGGATTTTCAGAAGAAACATCCGTACATAGATTTGCGCCTGTCGACCAATAACAACCGGGTGGACGTGGCCGCTGAAGGTCTTGATTACGCCATTCGCTTTGGCGCGGGGGCGTGGCACGGGATTGAAGCGGTGCGGTTGATCGAGGCGCCACTGTCGGTGCTCTGCGTGCCGGAGATCGCCCGGCAATTGCACACGCCAGAGGATCTGTTGCAACAAACACTGCTGCGCTCCTATCGCACGGACGAATGGCCGGAGTGGTTTCAGGCGACCGGTCTTTCGGCCCATGCCGTGCTGCCCCGGAGCATCGTCTTCGACTCGTCGCTGGCGATGATGGAGGCTGCGTTGCAAGGGGCGGGAGTGGCATTGGCGCCACCGCTGATGTTTGCCCGGCAACTGGCGGCGGGCGCAATCGAGCAACCGTTCGCCATCGGGATCACCACCGGCAGCTACTGGCTGACCCGCTTGCAGTCGCGCCCCGAAACGTCGGCGATGGCGGTGTTTAAGGATTGGTTACTGCAAGCTTCGCTTTAATACAAAAGCCTGTGGGAGCGGGCTTGTGTGGCGAGGGGGCTTGCCCCCGTTGGAGTGCGCAGCACTCCCAATGCCATCACCGGGTTATGTCTGAAAGAACCGATTAGCCATTTTTGCGACTGCTTCGCAGTCGAACGGGGGCAAGCCCCCTCGCCACACAGGCTCTCCACAGGATTGTGGTGCTATCAGAATACTACCGCACCAGGCACGGCCGCTTGTTATCGAACTTCCACCCCGGAATCAGAAACTGCATCGCCACGCTGTCATCCCGTGCGCCCAATCCCATGCCTTTGTACAGCTCATTAGCCTTGGCCAGCTGATCGACGTCCAGCTCAACCCCCAGGCCAGGTTTTTTCGGTACTTGCACGCAGCCGTCGACGATTTGCAGCGGCAACTGGGTCAGGCGCTGGCCATCCTGCCAGATCCAGTGGGTGTCGATGGCCGTGATCTCGCCCGGCGCGGCGGCCGCGACGTGGGTGAACATGGCCAGGGAAATATCGAAGTGGTTGTTGGAATGCGAACCCCAGGTCAAGCCCCATTCATGGCACATCTGCGCCACCCGCACCGAGCCCTGCATCGTCCAGAAGTGCGGGTCGGCCAAGGGAATGTCCACCGACTGCAGCTGGATCGCGTGGCCCATTTCCCGCCAGTCGGTGGCGATCATGTTGGTCGCGGTTTTCAGGCCCGTGGCCCGACGAAACTCGGCCATGACTTCACGGCCCGAGTAACCGTTTTCCGCCCCGCACGGGTCTTCGGCGTAAGCCAGAACGTGATGCTGATCCCGGCACAGGCGGATCGCTTCCTTGAGCGACCAGGCGCCATTCGGGTCGAGAGTGATGCGTGCATCGGGGAAGCGTTCGGCGAGGGCGGTGACCGCTTCGATTTCTTCGTCGCCGCTCAACACGCCGCCCTTGAGTTTGAAGTCCTTGAAGCCATAGCGGGCGTGAGCGGCGACCGCCAGGCGCACCACGGCGTCGGCGCTCATGGCTTTTTCGTGACGTACGCGGAACCAGTCATTGTCGGCATCCGGTTCATCGCGATAAGCCAGATCGGTTTCGTTGCGATCACCGACATAAAACAGGTAGCCGAGCATCTTCACTTCATCACGCTGCTGACCTTCGCCGAGTAAAGCGGCGACCGGCACGTCCAGGTGCTGGCCAAGCAAGTCGAGCAGGGCGGCTTCCAGGCCGGTGACCGCGTGAATGGTGATGCGCAGGTCGAACGTCTGTAAACCGCGACCACCGGCATCGCGATCGGCGAAGGTCTGGCGCACTTGATTGAGGATCTTCTGGTAAGTGCCGATCGGGCTGCCGACCACCAGTGCGCGCGCGTCTTCCAGGGTCTGGCGAATGCGCTCGCCACCAGGCACTTCGCCGACGCCTGTGTGGCCGGCGTTGTCCTTGAGGATCACGATATTGCGGGTGAAGAACGGGCCGTGGGCGCCGCTCAGGTTGAGCAGCATGCCATCGTGGCCGGCCACCGGCACAACCTGCATGCTGGTGATGATCGGGGCTTTTGCGGCTTCTTGTGGGTTCATTTTTTTGTCCTTTAAACCAATGTTCAAGCGTGATTCGGCGCTGGTTTGCCCAGTGCAACGGCCGGTGCGGGTTTCGGTTTATTGCGCGCGGCGAAGACGATGATTGCGGCGATGATCGAGGTGGCGGCCAGGCCGTAGAGCCCGCCCTGGATTGAACCGGTGTGCTCTTCCAGCAAACCGAAGGTGGTGGGCGCCACGAAGCCGCCGAGGTTGCCCACCGAGTTGATCAGTGCGATCACGCCGGCGGCGATCCGCGCATCCAGGTATGCCTGGGGAATCGGCCAGAACAGCGACGAAGCCGATTTGAAACCCAATGCGGCGAAGCAGATCGCAACGAACGCGAAGATCGGCCCGCCGGTGGTGGACATGAACATCCCCGCAGCAGCGATCAGCAGGGCAGTGGCGACCCAGGCTTGCTGGTGCTTCCATTTGCCCGACAGCGAGGCAAAGGCGTACATGCCGACGATCGACAGCAGCCACGGAATCGAGTTGAACAAGCCGACCTGGATGTCACTCAAATCGCCCATCTTCTTGATGATGCTCGGCAGCCAGAAGGTCGCGGCATAGATGGTCAATTGAATGAAGAAGTAGATCAGGCAGAACAGGATGATCTGGCGATCCTTGAGCAGTGTGCCCAGCGACGGTTTGATCGGCGTCGCGGCTTCGCGGGCCAGTTGTTCGTCATCGATGGCTTTGACCAGCGCGTCCTGTTCAGCCAGGGTCAACCATTTGGCGTCGTGGGGTTTGGAGTCCAGCCAGCACCAGACGAACACGCACAGCCCGACCGAGAACATGCCCTCGATGAAGTACATCCACTGCCAGCCGTGCATGCCCCAACCGTTGATTTGCAGCAGCAGCCCCGACAATGGGCCGGAGATCAGCGACGCAATCGCCGAACCGCTGAGGAAGATCGCAATCGCCTTGCCGCGGTCCACACCGGGCAACCAGCGGGTGAAGTAATAAATCACCCCGGGAAAGAATCCGGCTTCGGCCACACCGAGTAGAAACCGCAGGATGTAGAAGTGGGTTTCGTTCTGGATGAATGCCATGCAGGCGGCCACCAGGCCCCAGGTCAGCATGATGCGGGTCAGCCAGATTCGCGCGCCGACTTTTTGCAGGAGGATGTTTGAGGGGACTTCGAACAGCGCGTAACCGATGAAGAACAGACCGGCACCGAGGCCGTAGGCGGCAGCGCCAATCCCTAAGTCATGTTCCATGTGGGCGCGGACGAAGCCGATGTTCACGCGGTCGATGTAGTTGACGATGAACATGATCACGAACAGCGGCAGGACGTGGTGTTTCACTTTCGAGATGGCGGACTTCAGGACCGAATCAGCGCCATCGTGCATCCCGGGTATGGATGTATTCACTTGTTTTTCTCCCACTCGTTATTTTTATGCGGGGTGTGGCTGGATGTTGCGTTGTTGATAGACATCATACAACTGACTTTTTTGATTCGACAAGCGCTGTCGTCCAATAAAATGGCTATTTATTTGGTGGTTTCTATTCTTTTTCTGGTCGCATGTGGGGTTGTGATGGTGTTTGAATGATTAATTTGTTGAGTGTTGTCATACAAGTTGGCTATTGTTTTCTGAAGATTCCAGGCGATCCCGGTGCTACGATCCGGATAGCCCTGCTTTACGGATAATCACCATGCAAGAAGACATCGACGCACCCGCCCGCAAGCGCGCTCACAACCTGGCCCATGACCTGGTGGCCAAGCTGACCCAGAGCATCCTGCTCGGCCAGATGCTGCCCGGGGACAAGCTGCCGTCGGAGAACTCGATTGTTCAGGAGCATGGGGTCAGCCGCACGGTGGTGCGCGAGGCGATTTCGAAATTGCAGGCTTCAGGGTTGGTGGAAACCCGTCACGGCATCGGCACCTTTGTCATTGAGCGCGCGCCAGAGCAGGGGTTACGGCTGAATGTCGATACCGCGCTGGGGGTGCGCAGCATTCTGGAGCTGCGCATGGGCCTGGAAACCCAGGCCGCCGCGCTGGCCGCGGTGCGTCGCACCGATCAGCAATTGGCGCAGATGCGTGAAGCGCTGGATGACTATCAAAGCTTGCTGGCCAACAACGACAGCTGCGTCGAAGCCGACAAACGCTTCCATCTGCTGATCGCCGAAGCCACCGGCAACGTGTGCTTCACCGAGATCATGCAGCACTTGGGCAATGCGATGATTCCGCGCACCCGCGTCAATGCCGCCGAACGCGGATCAGCGGACTTGAGCAAGCTGGGGCAGCTCGCCAACCTCGAACACGAGGCGATTCTCAACGCCATCAAACGCCAGGATCCGGATGCGGCACGGGCGGCGATGTGGTTGCACCTGACCAACAGCCGCGACCGCTTTTCGGCGGGTGGCAGCTGATTCGTCAGTGTGTAGGAGCGAGGCTTGCCCGCGAATGCGATTTGTCTGACACACCGCTTTCGCGGGCAAGCCTCGCTCCTACAGGGGCTCGTCGCTCAGATTTCTTAACTCACACCAACATCGCGCATCAGCAATCCAAACCGCAAATCCACCGCATCCGGAATCGGCAAATACACCGTATGCCCATCCCCTGGCGCCACTTCTATCGTCTCGCCTTTGAGGTTCTGCAGTTGATGCAGATCGAAGTGGAAGTTGCCCTTGGGCGTCATCAGTTCCATGTGATCGCCAAGGGCAAAACGATTCTTTACCCGCACCTCGGCCAGCCGGTCACGGCGTTCGCCGGTCAACTCCCCAACGAACTGTTGGCGCTCTGAAACCGAGCTGCCGTTCTGGTAGTTCTGGTATTCGTCATGCACATGCCGGCGCAGAAAACCTTCGGTGTAGCCGCGCTGAGCGAGGGACTCCAGATCAGTCATCAAGCTGCGATCGAACACCCGGCCAGCCGCCGCATCATCAATCGCGCGGCGGTAAACCTGGGTGGTGCGCGCGCAATAGAAATGCGATTTGGTCCGGCCTTCGATCTTCAGTGAATGCACACCCATCTGCGTCAGGCGCTCGACGTGCTGGACGGCGCGCAAGTCCTTGGCGTTCATGATGTAGGTGCCGTGTTCATCCTCGAACGCCGGCATCAGTTCGCCAGGACGATTGGCCTCTTGCAACAGAAACACCTGATCGGTTGGTGTGCCGAGGCCCAGGGTCGGTTCGGGTGAGTAGTGCTGGACGATTTCACCCAGTTGATTTTCGCTGGCCGGTGTCGCCGAGTATTTCCAGCGACAGGCATTGGTGCAGCTGCCCTGATTGGCGTCACGCTTGTTCATGTAGCCCGACAACAGGCAGCGCCCGGAATAGGCCATGCACAACGCGCCGTGTACGAACACTTCCAGCTCCATCGCCGGGACGTACTGACGGATTTCGGCGATTTCTTCCAGCGACAGTTCGCGGGACAGGATGATCCGGCTCAAGCCCTGTTGCTGCCAGAACTCGACGCTGGCCCAGTTCACCGTGTTGGCTTGCACCGACAGGTGGATCGGCATCTGCGGGAAGTGCCGGCGCACCAGCATGATCAGGCCGGGATCGGACATGATCAGCGCGTCCGGCGCCATGCCGATCACCGGTTCCAGATCCTTGAGGAACGTTTTCAGCTTGGCATTGTGCGGGGCGATGTTCACCACTACATAAAAGCGCTTGCCCTGGGCCTGGGCCTCGCTGATACCGAGCGCGAGGTTGGCGTGATCGAATTCGTTATTGCGCACCCGCAGGCTGTAGCGCGGCTGGCCGGCGTATACCGCATCGGCACCGTAGGCGAAGGCATAACGCATGTTTTTCAGGGTGCCGGCAGGGGCGAGCAGTTCCGGGGGGATGAGTGGCATGGCGCAAGTCATGGCAGTGTCGATCGCAAAAGCCGGCAAGGATAAGCGGCTTGCCCGCGGGGTTTATTGATCTGGATCTATGCTTGACCAACAAACAGATGGCACTCGCGCCAACCGTGGCGGACTAAACATAAGGACGCGAATTTTCGCCTCTGCGCAATGGCATGGACCGGACATGAACGAAACCAAGCTCCAGAACACTTCGCTGATGGTCTTGCTAGCTGTGGTGACTATTGCCTTCGTCTGGATTCTGCTGCCGTTCTACGGTGCGGTGTTCTGGGCGGCCATCCTCGGCATTCTGTTTGCGCCCTTGCAGCATCAGTTGCAGCTGAGGTTCGGCTGGTCACGCAACCTGACGGCCCTGTGCACCTTGAGTCTGTGTGTGCTGATCGCGATCCTGCCGGTGATCACCATCAGTACCTTGCTGGTTCAGGAGGGCGCGGCGCTGTATGGCCGAATCGAAAGCGGCGAGCTGGACATTACCGGGCATGTATTGCAGTTCAAGCACAGCCTGCCGCCGTACGTTCAGTACTTGCTCGATCGTTTCGGCATGGGTGAGCTGAGTGGGCTTCGCGAGAAAATCATCAAGAGCATGATGCAAGGCAGTCAGTTTCTGGCGTCCCAGGCGTTCAGTTTTGGCCAGGGGACGTTCGATTTCGTGGTGAGCTTTTTCATCATGATGTATCTGCTGTTTTTCTTTCTGCGGGACGGGTCCGAACTGGCGCGCAAAGTACGTGCGGCGATACCGCTGGAAGATAACCAGAAGCGTCGCTTGCAACTCAAGTTCAATCGAGTGGTGCGGGCCACAGTGAAGGGCAGTTTGCTGGTGTCGATCACGCAAGGGGCGTTGGGCGGGTTGATTTTCTGGTTTCTGGATATCCCGAGCGTGCTGCTCTGGGCGGTGTTGATGGCATTCCTGTCGCTGTTGCCGGCGGTGGGGGCGGGCATCGTCTGGGTGCCGGTGGCAGCGTACTTTTTGCTCAGCGGTGCGATCTGGCAGGGCACGGTGCTCGCGTTGTTCGGTGTATTGGTGATCGGCCTGGTGGACAACGTGCTGCGGCCGATCCTGGTGGGCAAGGACACCAAAATGCCCGACTACCTGATTCTCATCTCGACCCTGGGTGGCCTGGCGATTTTCGGCCTGAATGGTTTTGTCATCGGCCCGTTGATTGCCGCATTGTTCATGTCGAGCTGGGCGATTTTCGTCGATACCAAACAGCGGGTTCAGCTGCCTTAAGCGCTGAGCTGGCCTGAACCGATGCGTTGCGACAGGGCCTGGGCGTCGGGAAGCGAAGTGAGCGGACCGCTGATCGGTTCGCCGTCCTGCACCAGATACCAGCAGGCGAGCAATCCCAGCGCTCTGAGTTGTGCGGGAACGGCGCTGCCGATAACGGACATAATCTGAACCTGAGCCATAAGTACCTCCATCAATCTATGGGGCTACCTTACGGATCGGACGCTTGAACGGACAATCAACGCTTTCGATAGTCGTCATTGATGCCGGTGAGTGTTGGCGGTCAGTCCACGACTTGATCGAGCATATGCATGACTTCCTGTTCATTGAGCAGGCCTTTGCGCACCAGGTTTTGCGTCAGCAGCGAGAGAAACTTGGCGCTGCGATGGCCTTCCAGGTGCTTGAGCTCGGTCAGTGCATTGTACACCTTGGTGGATGTGCACAAGCCGACAATGCGGTGCGGGTTTTGTGTGGGCATGGCGTCGTCCTTGTTTTTATCAAACTGTTGTTTATGGACAGATCAAGCTTGCGGGCCTGTGATGACATAAATATGACCAACTTTACCTGCCGGTACTGTCCCGACAGCGACCTTGACGAGATTTATTCAGACTCCGCTCGCCCTGCGGCCACAAAAAAGGCCCCGCTGTTGAGGCGGGGCCTGATGAGTCTGTTACCAGCGGTCGTCACGGTAATAACCATGGGGATGGCCATAGTAGCCGCGTGGTGGACCGTAATAAATCGGTGCCGGGCGGTAGTACATCGGTTGTTGGACGTAGACCGGCGCCGGTTGATAGTAGACAGGCGGTGGCTGTACGTACACCGGTTGAGGTTGAACATAAACCGGTTGTTCTACATACACCGGCCGGTCGCGACCGATAATTGCCGAGCCGATGATTGCCGAGCCGACGATCGCACCAAACACAGCCGGACCTTCCCAGCCACGACCACCTGCTTCTGCCTGCCCTGCGATAGCGAGAGCACCGATCAGCAAGGCTACTGTGGGGATTTTACGGATCATGATAAGTCCTCGGTTCTTCGACCCGGCGCTCGCGTCTGCAATAGACGCAAGTTGTCGCGGGGATACTTCTAAGACAGCGTTTTTTTGAAAATCAGCACAGCCGTTGGGTAAATTTTGTGTAAGGTCTGTACCGGTTTCTTTACGGTGCTGTCTGGTACAGACGTACCCTTATGATCGACCACAATCGGGTGGAATTGTTAATTCCGTCCATCTGAAAGTGCTATTGAAGGAGAGATTCGGATGCAGATGAACCCCAACAAAGACACCCAGCTGTGCATGTCACTCTCGGGGCGCCCCGGCAATTTCGGCCTGCGGTTTCACAATCATCTGTACGAACAACTGGGACTGAATTTTTACTACAAGGCTTTCAGCAGCCAGGACCTGACGGGCGCGGTCAGCGGCATTCGTGCGTTGGGCATTCGGGGTTGCGGCGTGTCGATGCCGTTCAAGGAGGCCTGTATCGCGCTGGTCGATGAGCTGGATGCATCGGCTGAGGCTATTCAATCGATCAACACTATCGTCAACACCAACGGCCACCTCAAGGCCTACAACACTGATTACATCGCCGTCGCCCAGTTGCTTGAAACCCACCAGGTGCCCAAGGATTCGACCTTTGCCTTGCGCGGCAGCGGCGGCATGGCCAAGGCCGTGGCCAGTGCCTTGCGCGATGGCGGCTACAAAAACGGCCTGATCGTGGCCCGCAACGAACGCGCCGGGCGTGCCCTGGCCGAATCGCTGGATTACCAATGGCAGGCGGAACTGGGCGCTCAACGCCCGCAGATGCTGATCAACGTCACGCCAATCGGCATGACCGGCGGCCCGGAAGCCGATCAACTGGCGTTCGCCCCTGAAGCCATCGCTGCTGCCGAAACTGTCTTCGATGTGGTGGCGATCCCCTCGGAAACACCGCTGATCGTGCGCGCTCGTGCCGAAGGCAAACGGGTGATCACCGGGCTGGAAGTGATTGCCATCCAGGCGCTGGAACAGTTCGTGTTGTACACCGGCGTGCGGCCGACCGATGAGCAGTTTCAGAAGGCCGTGGCGTTTGCCCGGAGCTGATCATTCCCAAATGTGTTGGCTGTACTGGCCCCTTCGCGGGCAAGCCACGCTCCTACAGGTCCTGCGCTGACCTTGTGGGAGCGTGGCTTGCCCGCGATTGCCGCGACTCGGTCACCCGCCATTGCCGCGAAAATCCCGGCCTATACTGCTCGCCAGCAAGCGAAGACTTGCTCTCCCGTCACCGTGACCGAGGTTCTCATGCATCCCGCCATTCTCAACCTGGATCAGGTCGAACTTGTACCGCTGCCCGAAGGTTTTGCACCCACCGGTGAAGCCGCCAACCGCTATCAGCAACGCCAGGCCCGCATCGGCCAGCAACTGGGCGCGCAAAAGCTGGGTTATCGGTTGTATGCCCTGGAGCCTGGCATGCGCGGCAGTCCGTTTCATAGCCATCGTGTCAACGAGGAGATGTTCTACATCGTGGCCGGAGAGGGGAGGTTCGCCTTGGCGCCGAACGCTTCCCGATTCGCGCCGGGGACGTGATCGCCTGCCCCGCGGGCGGTCCTGAAACCGCGCACCAGATCATCAACAACAGCCAGGGCGAGTTGCGCTATCTGGCGGTCAGCAGCCAGCAATCACCGGACATTTGTGAATACCCGGACTCCGGCAAATACGTGGTGATGGACGACTTCAAGGTCGATGCCAAGGGCAATGCGTCAGGCTTCGTTGCCGTCGCGAGGCAGGCCGATGGCGTGGATTATTGGGACGGGGAGTAGCATTTCAGACTGTGGCGAGGGAGCTTGCTCCCGTTCGGCTGCGAAGCAGTCGCAAGTCCGGCAAACTCGGTGTGCTGACTGCTTTGGGGCCGCTTCGCGACCCAGCGGGAGCAAGCTCCCTCGCCACAGGGAGCTCGGCACATCGGGAACGGTTATTCGAGGCGCGCCAGGCGTTCTTCCAGCGCCGCGATCCGCGCTTCAAGTTCTTCGATTCGCTCAACCGACACACCGCTGCTGGCGCCGCGTTCCACCGGGTTCTGCCGGGCCGCCAGGATCGCTTCGATATCCGCCGGATCACCCAGCGCATGCATGTAACGATCTTCGCGCTGGCCGGCCTGGCGCGGGATCAACAGCGCCAGGCCTCGGGCGATCAAGCGCTCCAGTTGATGCACCACCTGCTCGGCATCTTCGAAGTCATGCATGCGGCCGCTGCGGGTCAGCAGTTCGTTGACCGTCTGCGGACCGCGCAGGAACAACAGCCCCGTCAGAATCACCTGGGCCGGCACCAGTTCCAGCGCCTTGTCGACCCGATGTTCCCAGCGGTCGGCACGGCTGCCCATCACCAGTCGGGTGAAGCCACGACCTTCAAGGGCCCGCAGGCTCTGGCCGACCTGGCCCTGGCTGAGGTTCATCACCGGTTCGCGGCTGGTTTTCTGGTTGCAGGCAATCACCAGGGCATTGAGGGTCAGCGGATAGGTTTCCGGGCTGGTGGCCTGTTTCTCGATCAACGAGCCCAGAATGCGGATTTCCGTGCTGTTGAGCCGCGGTTCGTCGAAGGTCGTCTCTTGTTCAGTGCTCATCGCGCTTTTCCCTAGGCAGTCGAGCCGCCTAGCCTAATCCTTGCTGGATAAAAGACAAGTCGCAGGGCGCGCCGGCATGGCTATAATCGCTCCACGTTTTTTACTCCTGTCACCACACGAGACTGCCATGACTATTTCCCTGTACGCCGCTTCCGTTCCGGTTTTCCAGCAAATGCTCAACGCCCTGAGCAACAACCTGAGCAAGGCAGAAGCCCACGCCACTGCGAAAAACATCGACCCGAACGCGTTCCTGCAGGCCCGTCTGTACCCGGACATGTTCCCGCTGGTGCGTCAGGTGCAGATCGCCGTTGATTTCGCCAAGGGTGTTTCGGCGCGTCTGGCTGAAGTCGAACTGCCGAAATACGACGACACAGAAACCACCTTCGCCGAACTGCAAGCATTGATCGCCAAGGTCCTGGCCTTCATCGGCGAGATCAAACCCGAGCAAATCAACGGCAAGGAAGGCATCGAAATCGTGACCCGTCCAGGCACCCCTAAAGAGAAGCGCTTCACTGGCCAGGCTTACCTGCTGAGCTACGGTCTGCCGCAGTTCTTCTTCCACGTCACCACTGCTTACGCGCTGCTGCGTCACAACGGTGTGGAAGTGGGCAAGCGCGATTACATGGGCGCGTTCTAAACCACCCAGGTACAAAAAAGCCCGCCAAGGTGTAAGCCTCCGCGGGCTTTTTCGTTTTGCCCTTCGTAGGTGCGTTTTACGCCAAACGCTGCGCCTTCAACTCTTCACCCTGGCACGCCGCCGCGGTGAACAGCACATCGGTGGAGGAGTTCAGCGCGGTTTCCGCCGAGTCCTGCAACACACCGATGATGAAGCCGACCGCCACCACCTGCATGGCGATTTCGCTCGGGATGCCGAACAGGCTGCACGCCAGCGGAATCAGCAGCAACGAACCGCCAGCCACGCCCGAAGCGCCACAGGCACAGATCGCCGCGACGATGCTGAGCAGAATGGCCGTCGGAATATCCACGGCGATGCCCAGGGTATGCACGGCGGCCAGGGTCAGTACGGTGATGGTGATCGAGGCGCCGGCCATGTTGATGGTCGCGCCGAGCGGGATCGATACCGAATAGGTGTCTTCGTGCAGGCCCAGGCGTTTACTCAATTCCAGGTTGACCGGAATGTTCGCTGCCGAACTGCGGGTGAAGAACGCGGTGATGCCGCTCTCGCGCAAGCAAGTGAGGACCAGCGGATACGGGTTGCGACGCAGCTTCCAGAACACGATGGCCGGGTTCATCACCAGCGCCACGAACAGCATGCAGCCCAGCAGCACCGCCAGTAGGTGCATGTAACCGATCAACGCGCCGAAACCGGAAGTGGCGAGGGTCGAAGCCACCAGACCGAAGATCCCCAGCGGCGCAAAACGGATCACCAGACGCACGATCAATGTCACGCCATTGGACAGGTCGCCCAGTACTTCGCGCGTCGTCTCGCCGGCATGGCGGATCGCAACGCCCATGCCGATCGCCCACGCCAGAATGCCAATGAAGTTGGCGTTCATCAGTGCGCTGACCGGGTTATCAACCACGCTGAGTAGCAGGCTTTGCAGCACTTCGCTGATGCCGCCCGGCGCGGTTACCGCAACGTCCTGGGTCGACAGCACCAGGCTCGACGGAAACAACGTACTGGCGATCACCGCCACCACGGCTGCGGCGAAGGTGCCCAGCAGATACAGGAACAGAATTGGCCGGATATGAGTTTCCTGGCCGTGCTTGTGGTTGGCAATCGAAGCCATGACCAGCACGAACACCAGAATCGGTGCAACAGCCTTGAGCGCCGACACGAATACTTTGCCGATGAAGGCGGTGGATTTGGCCACCTCAGGCGCGAACAGGGCCAGGGCAATCCCGGCGATCAGGCCGATGATGATTTGCGTGACCAGGCTGCTATGTTTCAGGCGTTGAAAAAGAGAAGGGGATGAAGCGGTCATAACGGTATCTCTGATTTTATTAGGGTGCAGGGTTCCTTGGCTCATACAGCAAAAAGCCGGGCAGGCCACATGGAGGGAACCGAAGGGGTCGCCACATCAATGCCAATCAATGGCCGATGAGCAAGGTGTCAATCTCGCGGGTCGCGGACTTTATCACAGCGTAGCTGCGATCCTTCAGACCTGTGACGATCTGCCACCCGATTGTTCAACGCGATTTGCAGGTTCGTGCAACTTCGTTTGGAAACACTCTGTTAAGCTTCGCCATCCTCATTTTCATGTTCTGCCAGTGGGCCTTCGGGCTGTCGCTGGTGTCGTCGTTTTCCTGGAGTTCTGCATGCTGTTGCCCATTCTTCTGTTGTCTGCCGCCGGTTTCACGGTGCTGACCACGGAATTCATCATCGTCGGCCTGTTGCCGGCAATCGCTCGTGACCTGGACGTCAGCATCCCTCAAGCGGGTTTGCTGGTGACCCTGTTTGCGTTCACCGTGGCCGCGTTCGGGCCGTTCCTGACGGCGTATTTCGCAAGGTTTGAACGACGCAAGCTGTTCATCAGCGTGCTGATCATGTTTGGCCTGGCCAACACACTGGCGGCATTTGCACCGAACATTTGGGTGATGGCCATTGCCCGGTTGATTCCGGCGCTGGGGTTGCCGGTGTTCTGGGCGTTGGCCAGTGAAACCGCGGTGGACATCGTCGGGCCGGACTACGCCGGGCGGGCGATTGCCAAGATCGGTTTCGGCATCGTTTGCGCCACGGTGTTCGGCATTCCGGTCGGCACGTTGATATCCGATGCATTCGGCTGGCGCAGTGCTTTCGGCATTCTGGCGGTGATCGCGTTTGCCAAGGCGCTGCTGCTGTTTATCTACCTGCCGAAAACCAGCTTGCACCAGCATCAGGTGAGTTTCCGTTCGCAGTTCAAGATCCTGCGTAGCCCGCTGATGCTGGGTCATGTACTGCTGTCGATCCTGGTGTTCAGCGGCATGTTCACCGCCTACACCTACCTGGCCGACATTCTTGAGCGCCTCGCCGGTTTCAACGGCACGGTGGTCGGCTGGTGCCTGATGGGCTTCGGCGCGGTCGGGCTGATCGGCAACTCGCTGGGCGGCCGCGCGGTGGATCGTCACCCGCTGATCGCTTCTGTGACGTTTTGCGCGTTCATGATTGCCGGCATGGTGACGCTGGTGCCGAACATTCATTCGCCGCTGGGGCTGGCGGCGGCGATGGGGATTTGGGGCGTGACCCAGGCTGCGTTGTTCCTGGTCAGTCATGTGCGTTTGATGAAGGCTGCGCCTGAAGCGCCGGCCTTTGCGGCGTCGTTGAACATTGCCGGGGCCAACCTCGGGATCGGCCTGGGCGCCATGGTCGGTGGCCGGGTGATCGACAGTGTGGGCCTGGGCGGACTGGGTTTTGCCGCAGCCGGTTTTATCCTGGTTTCGATTCTCCTGGCCATGGCGCTGATGACCTTCAAGCCTCGCGAAATCTGCGCCTGAGGCTTCACATCTCGGTGAACAGCTCGCGTCGGGCACCTTCGGTAATGGCGACAATGCCGGGGTGCTTGACCTTGCGTTCCACCGAAATGGCGTAGAACGACTCGCGCACCGCGTCGGTCTGGCCGATCAACTCCACGCCGCATTGGCGTTTCACCTCGTCGGCAATCACACTCGGGCCGATGAAAATCCCGCTGCCGGATTGGCCGAAAGCCTGCATCAAAGCGCTGTCGTCGAACTCGCCGACGATTCGCGGCTGGATCTGCTGTTCGGCAAACCAGCGTTGCAGGCGACTGCGCACCACGGTTTCCGGCCCGGGAATCAACAACGGGGCGCCGTGCAGGCTGCGGGGGAAATCCTGGCCGTATCGCGCCGTCAGTTCAGCTGTGGCGAAGAAGCTGATACCGCATTCACCGAGCTTCTGGCTGTAGCCCTTGATGTCCAGGTGCGAGGGCATCGGGCTGTCGGAAATCACCAGGTCGAGGCGTTGAATCGCCAGGTCGGCGAGCAAACGTTCCAGTTTGTCTTCGCGGCAGGTGATGCGTAGCGGCTCGCTCAGCTCCATGGTAGGCGCGATCAGGCGATAGACGATGGATTTGGGCACCACATCGGCGACTCCCACCCGAAACAGAATCTGTTGCTCATTGGGCTGCGCCCGCAGCATCAGTTCCAGCTCGCCCCCGAGTTGAAACATCTGCTCGGCGTAGGGCAGGGTCTGACGCCCGGCTTCAGTGAGTTCCAGCTGCCGACCGACCCGGCGAAACAATTCGATGCCATAGGTTTGTTCGAGCAGGGAAATCTGCCCGCTGATGGTCTGTGGCGTCAGGTTCAGCTGCTCGCAGGCGCGCACGATGCTGCCGGTCTTGGCCACCACCCAGAAATAATGCAGTTGTCGGTAATTCAGCATTGTTTTATGCCCCCCCAACGCATGGCGATTGGGTATGGATTCGTAAAAACCGAAGTATAACCGCTGAAAATACGAATTTTCCTGAAGTATTTGCTTCCTTAGAATGCCTCGCTATCGACGGATCGCCTTTCGGGTTCTGTCTGTTCTATCGAGGAAAGCATCATGAAGCTTAAAACCACCGCGCTGCTGATCACCTCTTTACTGGTGTTGGCCGGTTGCGACCAGGCCGAGAAAAGTGCTCAGCAATTGATGGGCAAGGCTGCCGAAAGCGCCAAACAGGCGATTGACGATACCCACAAAGCCGCCGAACAAGCGTTGAGCGAGGCCACGAGTGGCCTGATCAGCAAGAAAGAACAACCGGCCAAAGAGACGGGCAAAACCGACTCTTCGTCCCAGGAAATCTAAACCGTCTACAACGAGTCAGGACTGACCCATGGAATACCTTTTAGAACTTGCTGCTAGCCCCACTGCCTGGGTCGCCCTGGCCACGTTGGTGGTGATGGAAATCGTGCTCGGCATCGATAACCTGATCTTCATCTCGATCCTCACCAACAAGCTGCCCGAACAGCATCGCCAGAAGGCGCGGCGCATCGGTATCGGCATGGCGTTGATCCTGCGCCTGGCGCTGTTGAGCACCATCGCGTTCATCGTCCAGTTGACTGAGCCGGTGATCGATATACTCGGCCACGCGTTCTCCTGGAAGGACATGATCCTGATCGCCGGCGGCCTGTTCCTGTTGTGGAAGGCGACCACCGAGATCCATCACAGCATGGACCCGTCGCCGGAAGATCCGACGTCGGCTACCTCGACTGTGACCCTGGGCTTTGCCGCCGCAATCGGTCAGATCCTGATGCTGGACATGGTGTTCTCCATCGACAGCATCATTACCGCTGTCGGCATGACCGAGCATTTGCCGATCATGATCATCGCGGTGGTGGTGTCGGTCCTGGTGATGTTGCTGGCCGCTGACCCGCTGGCCAAGTTCATCAACGACAACCCGACGGTGGTGATGCTGGCGCTGGGCTTCCTGATCATGATCGGCATGACGCTGATCGCCGAAGGTTTCGGCGCCCACGTACCGAAAGGCTATGTCTACGCGGCCATGGCGTTCTCGGCGACAATCGAAGGCTTGAACATGCTGTCGCGACGGGCCAAACAGAGGCGCGTAGCCGCAGAAGCTTAATCGCCGATAAACGAAACGGCCGCCTGAACTCGCTGTAGGAGCCAGCGGTGCGGCGATCCGACTTGCCGGCGAAGGCGTTCTCGAGGGCGCCTTCGCCGGCAAGCCTGGCTCCTACATGTCCAGTCAGTGCGCGGTGGCGGGGCGTGTAGCCGGTTTATCGGTTTTTGCCACGGGCGCTGATTGAGCCGGGTGGTGATGGTGCCGGCGGGTAATGCGCAAAACGCCCCACAACATGGCGGCGGCCACTGCCAGCCAGCCGGAAATCAACATCAAAATGGTCATTGTCAGGCTCATCAGTGCCGCCTCCTCTTTGCCCTGCAGCGGGCGCACACTCTTCCTTGGTAGATGACAGTCTAGCCGCTGCTGTGTTTCAGGCTATTGACCAAAGGTCGCCTGTCATCAACCGGTTCGCTCTATCAAATGCAATCAACTGCCGGTTAAGGCTATACCGCTGCCGCGCGGCATCCTATGATCGACGGCCAAGCCGGCTGCGTGATCGCCTGGCGTCTGAACAAGAGAGTGATGATGGTGCGGGTATTTTCTCGAATTCGATCTTTGGCACTGATCGTTGGCTGTGTTGCCGGCCTGGCTGGCTGCGCGGGGAGCGTGGCGCCTGAGATCAAGCGTCTGCCGGAGCGTGTCGAACTCAGTGGTACGTTCTACCGTGGGCAAAGTTATCAAAGCGGGCCTCAAGTGCTGGCCAGCCTGTTGTCCCAACAGGACATCGTGATAACTCCGGGGCTGCTCGAAAAGCCCCTGAATTTACCGGGTGCCGAAGACCGGTTGCAACAGAACATGCAAAACCTCGCCCGCGAATACGGAATGGTGGTCTATCCCCTCGACAGCCAATTGCCGGCATTGCTGACCCAGGTCGCGGCCGGTTATCCGGTGATGGTGCGCATCACCGAAGGCTTGGCGTTCTGGGCCGGACCGCGATACGCCATTCTTGCCGGGTACAACCGTCAGAAGCAGACCGTATTGCTGCGCACCGGGATGGATCGTCGGCTGCTGATGGGGTTTAGCGCCTTTGAGTCGGCGCTCGAGAATGCCGGCGGTTGGGCCGTTTTGATCCAGAAGCCGGACCAGATTCCGGCCAACGTCGATCAGCAGCGTTGGCTGAAAGCGGCGAACGATCTTGCTCAGTCAGGTCAGGAGCAAGCGGCAGCCAAGGCGAAGAAGGCGCTGACCGCGCAGTAGTTTCCGCTCGTCATCTGGAAGGCACGACTCAGCGTTTTTGGTCTCTTATGTAAAGGGTCCGGGTTTTCGCCGGGTCGTGACCAGGAGGCGTCCATGGCTCATCCCAATACCCCCGTCGGCCCGCATTCGTCCGAGCATTCGTCCGATAATGAGTTGGGGTTCGATCCCGACTCTCCGGACGTTGCCGATCCTCAGGTCGACCCCATCGGACCTGCCAGGGCGCCCAGGGATATAAAGCCGGGTGAGGAGGGCAAGAAGAAGCCGGCCAAGCCTTACGACCCGCTCGGTAATCTGAGACCCAAGTCTTAGTGAGAGGTGCATATGTCTACCGATTCGAGCTTTGATGACAAACATCCGGATCCTCCCGACAGTGTTCCGACAACCCTCGAACCGGACGTGGACCCAGTGATGGATCCGGACAGTCCGTTAAGGGACCCCTTGGCCAGGCCGACGGTGGTGCCGACGAAGCATCCACAGGGCTGGAGAGACCCGAGTGCCGGGGATGGCATTCCGGATGACGATCAGATGCCGTTGCCCAATGATTGACCGCCGGACGAAAACCGCCCGCCAACAAACCGCCCGCCAACAAAAAGCCCCGATTATTCGGGGCTTTCGTTGGCGGGTGTTTCGACCTTATTTCGAGGCTTCAACCACACCGCTCTGGCGATGTTTGAGGTTCTTCTCTGACTTGTATTGCAGGGCGACGGACGGCACGTTGGTGCTCTTGCCGGTTTCGACCCAGCTACGAATCCGTGTCGCATCGGCAAAGTGCGTGTACTTGCCGAAGGCATCGAGAATCACCAGCGCAACCGGACGGTTGCCCATGCTGGTCACCAGCACCAGGCAGTGACCGGCCTCGTTGGTAAAACCGGTTTTCGTCAGCTTGATGTCCCAGTTCGGCTTGTTGATCAAATGGTCGGTGTTGTGGAACCCCAGGCTGTAGTTGGGTTTACGGAAACTGACGGTTTTTTCCTTGGTGGTGCTCAGCTCGGTCAATAGCGGGTACTTGTGCGCGGCGATCAGCAGTTTGCTCAGGTCGCGGGCGGTGGACACGTTACGCGGGGAGAGGCCCGTCGGTTCGACGAAGTGGGTACTGGTCATGCCCAGCGCCTTGGCTTTGGCGTTCATGGCGGCAATGAACGCGACATAACCGCCCGGATAGTGATGCGCCAGCGTCGCGGCGGCACGGTTTTCCGATGACATCAGGGCGATCAGCAGCATCTCGCGGCGCGACAATTCGCTTTTGAGTTTGACCCGGGAAAACACGCCCTTCATTTCCGGGGTGTCGCTGATGTTGACGGGAATGTATTCGTCCATGTTCTGCCGCGCTTCCACGACCACCAGGCCGGTCATCAGTTTGCTGACAGAGGCGATGGGTACGACGACATCAGGGTTGCTGGCATAAATGACTTTGTTGGTTTGCAGATCCATCAGCAAAGCGCTGCCGGACGCGATCTTCAGTTGTGAATTGTCTCGTGGTGCCGCGGTGGTTTCACCGGCGTTGACCGTTGGCGTGATGAAAGTTCCTGTAACTGCAAAAACTAGGCTCAGGATGGAAAGACGGATTTTCACGCTGGCAGACTCATAAAGGGTGGATATGCCGTTCTGTAACGGGCTGTTTCTTAAAAACGTCGCATTTTAGGAGTATGTGCCAGGAAAGCCATAGGCGCCTGTAAGACAGGGGGTAAAAGTGAAGAATATTTAATGCGGTGGCCCTTTTTCAGCCATCCGGTCTTGCTGTTTTGCGATGGTGGTCGAGCTTTTCTACAGGCAAAAAGAACCCCGCGATGGACGGGGTTCTTTATATGCGACGCTGGGTGCGAACGTGAACTCAGCTGTGCAGTGTTTCGGCAGCGTACAGCGTGTTTTCCAGCAGGCAGGCGCGGGTCATCGGGCCGACGCCACCCGGTACCGGCGTGATCCAGCCGGCGCGGGCCAGGGCAGATTCGTAAGTCACGTCGCCGACCAGTTTGCCGTCTTCCTGGCGGTTGATGCCGACGTCGATCACGATCGCGCCTTCCTTGATCCACTCACCTTTGACCAGGCCCGGCTTGCCGGCGGCAACCACCACCAGATCGGCGCGACCGACGTGGCCGGCCAGATCCTTGGTGAAACGGTGGGTGACGGTCACGGTGCAACCGGCCAGCAGCAGCTCCATCGCCATCGGACGGCCAACAATGTTGGACGCTCCGACAATGACCGCGTCCATGCCGTAAAGATCGGCACCGGTGCTTTCCAGCAAGGTCATGATGCCTTTGGGCGTGCATGGGCGCAGCAGCGGAATGCGCTGGGCCAGACGACCGACGTTATAAGGGTGGAAACCGTCGACGTCCTTGTCGGGACGAATGCGTTCCAGCAATTTGGAGGCGTCCAGGTGTTCAGGTAGAGGCAGTTGCAGCAGAACGCCGTCGATCGCCGGGTCGTCGTTCAGGCGATCGATCAGATCGGTCAGCGCTGCTTGAGTGGTGTCGGCAGGCAGGTCATAGGCTTGGGAAAGGAAGCCGACCTCTTCACAGTCTTTACGCTTGTGCGAGACATAAACCTGAGAGGCGGGATCGCTGCCGACCAGGATCACCGCGAGGCCGGGCGTGCGCAGGCCTTGCTGGCGACGCTCGGCGACTCGTTGGGCGATCTGCTGGCGCAGGCTGGCGGCGATCGATTTGCCGTCGATTAGTTGTGCAGTCATTGCGCGTGATTAACCATCGAGAGGGGAAAAAAAGAGTGCGCATTCTCGCATGTCATGAGGTGAGGGCAAAGGCGCTTGGTCTGCAAATTCCCCTAACTCCTTTAATTAAATGAATTTTTTTTAAAAAGGATTTGACGACCTTCGGGGGGCTCTATACTATTCGTCGCACTTGTCGGGCACAGCCTAGCACTGGTTAAGAAGGTCGAGCGGAGTTACGGTTCCGCAAGACTGAAAAGCACTTAGTTTGTAGTCCTTCAAGGGTACAGATTAACAAGGCGCCCGTAGCTCAGCTGGATAGAGCATCCGCCTTCTAAGCGGATGGTCGCAGGTTCGAGTCCTGCCGGGTGCGCCATTAGGCAGCATTGGCACAAGTAGCGCGATATGGTGG